>JAFSZN010000108.1 GCA_017455665.1 Lentisphaeria bacterium | reverse complement strand
CCCTGCGGAGCCGCGCCGGCGCCGAATCCTGCACCGAAACCGCCCTGAGGAGCCGCGCCGGCACCGAAGCCGCCGCCGAAACCGCCCTGAGGAGCCGCACCGGCACCGAAGCCGCCGCCGAAACCGCCCTGAGGAGCCGCGCCTGCAGCGGGACCACCCGCCGCGGGACCACCGGCAGCGCCGCCTTCACGGTTCAAACGGCCGCCTTCACGTCTCACGCGAGGCTGTCCGTCCGGAGTCGTGGCGTTCGGACCGCCGAAACCGCCCTGAGGACCGGCACCAAAGCCGGCACCGGGACCACCTGCGGCACCGCCGCCGAAGCCGCCGCCGAAACCGCCCTGCGGACCGGCGCCAAAGCCGGCACCGGGACCACCTGCCGCGGGACCACCCGCCGCAGGACCACCGGCAGCGCCGCCTTCACGGTTCAAACGGCCTTCGCGTCTCACGCGGGGCTGTCCGTCCGGAGTCGTGGCGTTCGGACCGCCGAAGCCGCCCATACCGGCGCCGGGCCCCATGCCCATACCGCCGAAACCGCCGCCGAAACCGCCTTCAGGAGCAGGTCCCATACCGCCGAAACCGCCTTCAGGAGCAGGTCCCATGCCGCCGAAGCCGCCCTGCGGACCGGCACCAAAGCCGCCGCCGAAGCCGCCCATGCCGCCACCGAAACCACCTTCAGGAGCAGGTCCCATACCGCCGAAGCCGCCCATACCGGCGCCGGGCCCCATGCCCATACCGCCGAAACCGCCCATGCCGGCGCCGGGACCCATGCCGCCGCCGAAACCGCCCTGCGGACCACCGCCGAAGCCGCCCATGCCTGCGCCAGCCCCCATGCCCATGCCGCCGCCGAAGCCGCCCATGCCTGCGCCAGCCCCCATGCCCATGCCGCCGCCAAAGCCGCCCATACCAGCGCCGGGACCCATGCCCATGCCGCCGCCAAAGCCGCCCATACCGGCGCCGGGACCCATGCCCATGCCGCCGCCGAAGCCGCCCATGCCGGGGCCCATCATGCCGGGGCCGCCGAAACCGGGGCCGGGAGTCGGAGTCGCGGTCGTCGTTTCGGGGACGGACGCCTCCTTCGTGTCAGTTGCCTGTTCGGCTTTCGCGCTGGAACAGGCGGTGAGGGTCGCCATTCCGGCAACCGTGGCGAGGATGATGATCGCGTTGAGGTTCTTCATAATCGTTCTCCTTATGGTTAAAGTTTGCGTTGTCAATTGTTTTAAGGTTGTTTCAACCGTTTGTCGTTTCCGTCCGCATGATAACTCATGCGTTCTTCGGGGTTTCCCGGGGATCCCAACGCCCTGTCCGCTTCGTAACTCTTTCCCGCAGCGTTTCTTGGCGTTTCCCGCGGCGCTTACATCTCAATTAACGCATCCCGTTTGCGATTTATTGCCGGACAACTTCTTTTTTCGGCAAAAATTCGTGACAGCTTTCCGAAACATTCTTGCTTTACACTGCAAATCAGAGAATTATAAAGTGGCAGTATTTTACCGTATATTCGGGTTTCACGAGTATTTATTTCACGTTTCCCGGTTCCCGCCCGCGCGCCGCCGCGTTTTATTTCGCAAAAAGTCCCGCTTTCCATTTGTATTTTCTCCCGCGCGTGCTACTTTATTATACACCAACAAGAAAACCGCCGCGCAAGCGGCTTCAACGCAGCGGGCGCATCCGCCCGAAGAAAGGCAGACATCATGGAAGAGGCAATCAGAGAAAAACTTGAAGAACTCCGGGGAATGCTCCAGGCCGACGGCGGCGATCTCGAGGTCGTCTCCATCACCGGCAAAACCGTCCTCCTCCGTCTCCGCGGCGCTTGCGGTGCCTGCCCCCACGCCCAGATGACGCTCAAGGACGGCATCGAACGCATCCTCCGGGAATCCGTCGATCCCGAGATCGTGGTCGAACGCGCCTGATCCCGCGTTTATCACCATCTTTTCTTCTTCAAACAATCATTTCATGCGCCGTGCTGATCCTGTACGGCGCTGAGGGTATTTATTCTCAAATTGGCAGGCTTAATTCTTTGTTCAAAAGGTCATAACTCACCATGACAAATCTCATCATCCGTCCCGAAGAGCCCGCCGACCATCCCGCCATGGAGAACCTGATCCGCGACGCCTTCTGGGACGTCTACCGCCCCGGCGCGAGCGAACACCTCCTGATCCACAAGCTCCGCCAGGACCCGTCATATCTGCCGGAATTCAGTTTCATCGCCGAACTGGACGGCAAGCCCGCCGGCGGCATCTGGTACGCGTTATGCGCGATCGAGAAGCCGGACGGCTCGCGCATCCCGATCCCCACGCTCGGCCCGGTCGGCGTCGCGCCCGCGCTTCAGAAACGCGGCATCGGCTCCGCCCTGATCCGGCACACGCTCCCGCTCGTGAAGACCGCCGGACACCCCGGCATCGTGATCTTCGGCGATCCCGCCTACTACGGACGGTTCGGGTTCACGCCCGGTCAGGACGCGGGCATCGCGGCGTGCGACGGCAATTTCTACGACGTGCTGCAGCTGCTCCGGTTCGACCTGGACGCCGACCTCGCCGGACGCTATCAGGAGAGCGATCCGTACCAGATCGACCCGGCCGAGGTCGACGCGTTCGAGATCTGGTTCACGCCGCGCGAGAAACACGTCCTCCCGACGCAGCTCCATTGAACTCAAACGAGGAGGAACGACCCCATGATCGGCGCTGACAGACACGAACAGGAACACGACGCGGCGAAGGACGACATGCCGCCGCCGCGCGCCCCTCTCCTCGCCCGGTTGCGGCCGGTCCTTCTGTTTTTCCTGCTTGTGCTGACGGCAGTGGCGATCCAGCTGTTCATGTCGTACCTGCACGTTTACAGGATCGTCCCGGTGGGGACCACCGTGATCGAAATCAGCGTGACCCCGCGCGCATCAAGCCTCGGCGAATACCTTTGCGGCCTGCCCTGGATCAAGGACAAACCGGAAATACAGTCGTATCTGCAGTATTGGTACTACATCATCCCGGAAAACGCAACAGACATTGCCAGCGGCACCTTTTCCAAACGCCTCGGACGCAGGCCCCGGGAGATCGTGATCCCGGGCAATGTGAAATCAATCCACTTGACTGCCTTTCAGGATTGCACCTCGCTGAAAAAACTCGAGATTCAGGAGGGAGTAGAATTCATCAATCAGTATGCCTTTTCCGGCTGCAGCGGACTGGAAAAGGTCGTATTGCCCGCGTCCGCGGCAAAAAGCATCGGAACAGCGTGGCATTCGTTCAGTCATTGCACCGCCCTCAGAAAAGCCGTGCTCCCGGAGGGGGTGCAGCGGATCCCCGACAGCATGTTTATGAACTGCGCCAGCCTGACCGAGATCAATATCCCGGACAGCGTGACCATGATCGAAAGATACGCGTTCCTGGGCTGCCGCAACCTGAAGCAAGTCACCCTCGGCCCCAACGTCAAATCCATCGGCGACGGCGCGTTTTCGGGGACCGGCTGTCAGCTCGTGTTTCCCGACGGTCTCCCTGACGGGTACCGGTATCAGGACGGCATCCTCTACAACGGCTCGACTCTCGTTTCCTGCGTGGCGCCGCCGGACGGCCTCTGCGTCATCCCGCCGGACGTGAAGGTGATCTCCGATTTCGCGTTTGCCATGTGCACCGGATTGACGGAGATCCGGGTGCCGGAAGGGGTGGAGGTCATTCACCGGGGGGCGTTCTCGGGCTGTACCGCCCTGAAACACATCGAGTTGCCGAAATCTCTGAAAGCCATCGGTCCTCAGGCATTCTCCGGCTGCAACTCCCTCCCGGAGCTCAAGCTTCCATTGAGCGTCGGAGTATCGCCCGACGCTTTTTCCGAGCAGACCGTCTGGCCGCACTGAATGCGCCTCTGCATTTGAACCCCGCCTCCGCCCCCTGCCCTAAAGAGAAAAGTCCGACATACTGTAAGCCGTACCGGGTTGTACTGTGCTTTGCGACTGCACGTAAGACGCTTTGCGTCACGCTTCGCCGGGGGCGCTTCGCGCCTAGGTAGCCTCGCTCACACTCGGCACACTTTTGTTTACCGCGGAGACGCGGACAGCAGAGGTTATGAATTGGGCATACAGGGCAAATACGCCGGATATGCCATATACGCCTTATGACGCGGCGTACTTCTCCGGGGATTCGGGCTGGCTTAGCCGGGGCGGCATCCTTCGCGGAGCAAAAAATCACTTCTCCGGGGCGGCGAGGAGAACGATCTCGGCGGTGACCGGGAAATGGTCGGACGACGCGAGGCCGTTGCGGAAGTCGTTGATCGTGCCGTGGGAGAGCACGCGCACGCGGTCGTTCACGAAGATGAAGTCGATCGGCTTCCGGTGGGTGCGCTCCCTGCGGTTCTCGTGGAAATCGTGGAACGTCTCGTCGCCCGCGCCGTAGTGGTCGGTCTCGGAGACGTCTCGGGCGTTCCGCAGCACGCCGAGCACGCGACGCACGGGCATTTCGTCGGCGGAGGAATTGAAGTCGCCGGTGAGGATGAACGGGTATTTCTCGATCATGGGGGCGAGGCGCGTGAGGATCACGTTCACGCCCTGGATCCGCGCCATCGCGCTCCGGTGGTCGAGGTGCGTGTTCGCGATGACGAAGCGCTGATTGGTCCGGCGGTCGAGCAGCAGCCCCCACGTGCAGATGCGCGGACACGCGGAATCCCAGGCGGAGGAGCCCGGTGTATTGGGATCGGCGGAGAGCCAGAAGGTCTCCTGCGAGATCACGTCGAAGCGCGCGGGATCGTAGAAAACGACGTTGTGCTCGTCGCCCTTGTGCTTGTCGCGCCCGACGCCGAAATAATTGAACTCGAGCGAGGCGGCGAGGTCCTTGATCGGGCCGGACAGCGTCTCCTGCGTGCCGATCAGCTCGAACTTGTTGTCGCGGATGGTCTTCACCATGCGCGGCAGGCGGTCGCGCCACGAGTTCGGCGCACGGTCGTTCGGGCCGCGCACGTTGTAGGTCGCCACGCGGATCAGGTTCTTTTCCGCCCCGGCGTCCGCCTTCGAAATCTGCGCGCCGGAGAGGTCCAGCGCGGCAACAAAGCTCAAAGCCGCGGCCGCGGCGATCATCAGCACAGCCGGCAGTCCGCCCGGCCTGCATTGGAAAAACTTGTTCATGGGACGCTCCTTTCCCGTTGGTTCCATTGTCAATTCGCCGCTTCGGGTCCCGCCGTGATCAGCGGCAGCAGGTCGCGGCGGCCGTTTTTGCCGGCATCGGCCTCGCGGACGCTCCGGACATCCAGATCCGCCGCGCCATCCGCCAGGATCGCGCGCACGCGCTGTCCCGCCGTCAGCCCGCCGACGCCCGTGATCTGACGCCCCGTGCCGGGTTCCGCCAGATAGACGTAGCCGCGTTTCAGAATCCGGAACGGATCGTAGGCGTCGAATTCGGCGCGGACGCGTTCAAGGCGGTGCGTGGCGGCGTCGGCGCGGCGCAGGAGGGCGGCGGACGCGCTCTGCATGAGCATGTCCACGCGCTGCATGCGTTCCAGCGCCAGGCGCATGGAGTCGCGGAACACCTTCGACGCCATCACGTGCGCGAGGCGTCCGGCGGACCGTTCCACGGCGTACGCGGCCGCTGTGTTCATCCTCACCTTCAGGTCGTCCAGCGAGTCGAGCAGGACGCGTTTCTCCGGGATGAGCTGTTCCGCCGCCCCGCTCGGCGTCGGCGCGCGCATGTCGGCGACGAAATCCGAAATGGTGAAGTCGATCTCATGCCCGACCGCGCTCACCACGGGTATCTTCGAGGCGTAGATCGCACGCGCCAGCACCTCTTCGTTGAACGGCCACAGGTCCTCCATCGAACCGCCGCCGCGCGTGAGCACGATCACGTCCACGCCGCCCGCCCGGTTGAAGAACCGGACGGCGCGCGCGAGTTTTTCCGCCGCGCCCTTGCCCTGCACGGGGGCGGGACAGAGTCGGATTTCGAGGTTCGGGAACCGTGCGAGGGCGATCTTCATGAAGTCCTTCACGGCGGCGCCCATGGGCGAGCTGATGACGCCGATGCGCTTCGGCAGGAACGGGACCGGTTTCTTGTGCTCGGGGTCGAAAAGCCCTTCCGCGGCCAATTTTTCCTTCAGAAGCGCGAACTGGCGGTGCAGGTCCCCCACTCCGCACAACTGAAGCTTCTTGATGTAGAACTGGTAGTCGCCGCGCTGCGTGTACAGCGACAGCGAGCCGAAAACCTCGACCTGGTCGCCGACCTTCAGCCCGAGCCTGCGGCACACCTCCGACCCGCTGAAATACACCGCGCGCACCTGCGACGCAGCGTCCTTCAGCGTGAGGTAGACATGCCCGGAGCGGTACGGATTGTACGAGCCGACCTCGCCGGTCAGCCAGAACGGGCGGAACGAATTCTCGAGGATCGTGCGGACCGCGTCGTTCAGCTCGGAGACGGTCCAGGGGCGTTCCTCTCCGGCCATGCCGGACGATTGTTCCGGTTCACCCCACATCGCCGGACTTTTCCCCGTTTTCGTCTTCGGAGCCGGGCAGGATCGCGCCGCAGCTCACGATCAGGCGCATGGCGTCGGACACGCTCATGTCGAGCATAATGCATTCGTCGCGCGGGATCAGCATCAGGAATCCGCTTGTCGGGTTGGGCGTGGTCGGCATGAAGACGCTGATCAGGTCGCCCTTCCCGAGACGGCGCGCCGCCTCGCTGTTTTCGGGCGTGTTCTCGTTGGTCATGAACCCGATCGCCCAGCAGCCCTTGCGGGGGTATTCGAACAGGACGACCTGCCGGAACATGCTGCCTTTTTTCGACGACATGATCGTGTCGCCGATCTGCTTGCAGGTCGAATAGATGAAGTTGACGAGCGGGACTTTCAGGAGCAGCGCCTGCGCCTTTTCGATCACCTTGCGGCCGAGCGTGATCTTCGTGAGCACGCCGATGAAGAACAGCGCCGCCAGTACGACGATCAGCGCCAGCACGCGGATGATCTGCGTGCGCCAGAAGGGCGGCAGGCCGGACATCAGCCCCATGGAATCGGCGAGCGTGAGCCCCCAGCCCGTGAGGCGGGAGTACACGTACCAGGCGACCCAGAGCGACAGGATCACCGGGACCGCCACGATCAGTCCGGTCACGATCATGTTGCGGAAGAACTGGAAATGTTTCTTTTTCGCGGGCGCGTTCGGTTCGGTTTTATTCGGCATCGTCGGTATCCCCCTCTTTCTCCTGAATCGGTTCAAGTTTCAGCTTGCGGATCGTGCGCGAATCCGCCGCCAGGATCGCGGCGCGGAACACGCCCGGTTCCTCATAGACCTCTCCCGCGCGCGGGATGCGGCCCAGACGGGCGCAGATGTAGCCGCCGATGGTGTCCGCCTCGTCGGTATCCTCGATCGCGATCCCCGCCTCGGTGTTCACGTCGTCGACGAGCGTGCGCGCGTCCAGGATCACCGCCCCGTCCGGCAGGTGTTCGGGCGGCTCCTCGAAATCCTCGGCGGTGTCGTATTCGTCGTGGATCTCGCCCACGATCTCCTCGATGATGTCCTCGAAGGTGACGACGCCCGAGGTCCCGCCGTACTCGTCGATGATGACGGCGAAATGGTTGCTCGTGCGCTTGATCTGGCGGAGCAGGTCGGAGACTTCCTTGGTCTCCGGGATGAAGATCGGCGGGCGCGCCAGCTCGGTGAGCGTCCTGCCCTCCAGGCTGTGCTCGTCGATGAAGTCCTTCGCGTACAGGATGCCCTTCACGTCGTCCAGGTTCGCGCCGTACACGGGGATGCGGCTGTGCCCGGACTCGACGAAGAGCTTTTTGGCATCGGCCACGCTCGCGGAAGCCGGGATCGCCTCCAGGTCCACGCGCGGGGTCATGATCTCGCGCACCTTCATCTCGCCGAGCTCCAGGATACCGCGGATCATCTGCTTTTCCTCCTCCTCCAGGCCGTCGGACTCGTCCTCGTCCGGGCCATCCAGCATGCTCATGATCTCGTCTTCGGCGGAGGCAAGCTCTTCCGGGGCGTCCGCGCGGTGCCAGTCGTCGCCCGCGGTCGTCACTTTTTCGATCAGCGCGGCGAGCGGATGGAAGAATTTGCTCGCGACGATCGGGATCGTGAATTTCAGGACAGTGAGGTCGAACCGCAGGATCACGAGGCGGGCGGCGAGCTCCGAGAGGACGGTCAGGATCGTGACCGCGCCCATGATGACCAGCCAGCCCCAATGGTGCGCGAATTCCGGCGCGATGGACCCCGTCCACTCCATCGCGAGCACGCCCGCGAACGCCGCCAGCACGCACAGGATCAGCTTCAGCAGCGCGCGCAGGGATTCCTCCCGGTCGTGCCAGTTCTCCAGCTGTTCCGCGAACTTGCGGTCGCGTTCGGCGACTTTCAGGATGCGGCCGCCGGTCAGCGAGGAGAACGCCTCGAACGCGGCGGTGATCCAGAGGTACAGGATCGAGCAGAAAATGAGGAGCGCCAGGTTCATTCTTCGATGTCCTTATGTTCCATCGGCGGGATGAGCCCCGCCTTGCGGAGCCCAGCCATCACGCGCTTCTCGGCGCGCCGCATCACGCGTTTCGCCTTCGGGTTCAGGTCGTCGTATCCTGCCGCATGAAGCAGTCCGTGCGCCACGTACAGCGCCACTTCCTCCGCGTACGGCAGACCGCGTTTCACCGCCTGTTCGTACGCCACGGCGGGACACACGATGAGCTCGATGGAGGGATCGGCGTCGTCCGGAATCTCGAACGCACCGGTCTCGTCCGCAAATCCCGGATCGTCCTCCGCGCGGTAGTCGAAGCTGATGACGTCCGTCGGGCCGTGATGCCCCAGGAAATCCTCGTTCACGCGTTCGATGCCCGCCGGGGACAGGAACGACACACAGACGCCGCCCGGCACGTCGTGAAGTCCGGCGAGCTCGGCGGCCGCGGCAGTCATTTTTCGCAGCCGCGCCCGGGACGGCGCGGGAAAGCATTTGCCTGCGCGCCAGATGGTGACGGCTTTCATGACTTCTTCTCCTTCTCCCCGGACGGGTCCGCCTTCGCCCGCGAATAGGAGACGCGCGTATGGTTCATGGATTTGAACGTCTTCAGGAACGACTCGCGGATCTGCGTGAGCTGTTCCAGCGTGATGCGCGCAGCGTCCAGCTGTTTGCGCTGGAGCTTGCCGTTGAATATCTTTTCCACCAGAGCGCGCACGTTCTCCTCGGTCGGTTCGGAGAGCGAGCAGACGGCAGCCTCGCAGCAGTCCGCCAGCATCAGGATCACACATTCCAGTTCCTGCGGCAGCGGGCCGGGGTAGCGGAACGGTGCTTCGGGCGGAGTCTTCCCCGTGCGCTCCTTCTCCTTCTCGTAGAAGAACGAGATGAAGTCGTTGCCGTGGTGGCACTCGATGGCGCGGCGGATCGGGGTCTTCAGCTTGTATTTCTTCGCGAGCTGCACGCCGAACTCCACGTGGCAGCAGATGATCTCCGCGCTCTCCGCCGGATTCAGGTCCTTGTACATATCCTTGCCGTTGGAGTTCTCCGTGAACATCTCCGGTGAGGCGAGCTTCCCGACGTCGTGGAACAGCGCGTACGCCTGCGCCTTCAGGGAGACGCCGCCCACGCAGTTCGCCGCTTCCTCGGCGAGCAGCGCCACGCGTTCGCAGTGGTGGTATGTGCCGGGCGCCTCCATCTGGAGTTTCTTCAGCAGCGGATGGTTCCGGTCGGTCAGCGAGAGATACGACATGTTGCTCGTCACGTCCAGCACGGTCTCCAGCGCGATGATCAGCGCGGAGGCGATCATGGCGGTCAGCAGTCCGGCGGTCAGCGGCACGGCGAGGTTGAATCCCAGGCGGTTCCAGTCGTGCATGCGGACGCTTGTCAGGAAATCGGGATTCTGCTGGAAGATCAGCGAAGCCAGGCACATCGTGACCGCGCAGGAGAAAAAGGAATGTGTGAAGAATTTCTTGTAGTCGTAGACCTGCCGCACGCAGACGGTGCCGACCGCGCACACGAACAGGCCCGAGGCGAACGCCGGGAACGAAAAGTCCAGCGCCACGGCGGACACGCCCGCCACGAACAGCCCCGCGAACACCGCGGAACGCCCGCTGTAGACCGAGGCGATCACCAGCGCAGGCAACGCCAGCGGCATCGCCAGATACAGCGGCACGACAGGGTACCCCTTGCCCAGCGCAAAATCGTTGTACTGCTCCATGAACAGCCGGTTGCACAGCAGCGAGAAGATCACCACGAAGCCGATCAGCCATACCGAACGGTTGTTGCCGATGAGCTCGGGGTGAACGCGCACGATGTAAATGCAGGAAAGCACGATCAGGAGCGCCACGAGCATCGTCTTCTGGAAAAGGTTGTTCCAGGTGCGCTGTTCGCGGAGATAATCGTTGTACCGGATCTGGTACGCCTTGTACATCTCCGCCTGGTCCTCGTTCAGCGTCTCGTTCTTGTGGATCAGGATCGTGCCCTTCTTATGGAATATTTCCGGTTCGCGGACCTCCTTCGGCATCTCCGCGAACTCCTCGTCCATGCGCTGCTTGCTCAGGTCCGCGTCGTAGGTCAGGTTGCCGTCCGCATACAGCACCCGGAAGAACCGCAGAAGCGGTTCCTCATAGGGCACGCGCTGGTCGTAGGACACCGTGGACAGCAGGGAGTTCACGGTCTGCTCGGCGGCGATCTCCGGCGTCGGGAGGTCGCTGAGCTTGAACGGACCGACTTCACGCGAATCCGAATCCAGGATCTTCGCGTTCATCTGCGCGTTGACCGTCCGGGCGCCCTCGCCCTCGGACAGCTTGCCGGTGAAGGGCTGCGCCTTGTTCCGTTCGTCCGCGGTCGCGATGCCGCCGAACACGATCTCCTCCACCTGCGCGGATGCCTTTTCCTTCCGCACGTCGTCGAGCGCGGTCTGGCGCAGAAAGAAATACAGAAGCGGCGGCATTTCCTGCACGAACGACACCATCGCGGCCGTTTCCGGGTCGGCGTTTTCCGGCGCGACATACGCCTTGCGCTCCTCCTCGGCGGCGTTCCGGCGCAGGACTTCCTGCATCAGAAGCTCATAGCCCTTTATGATCTTTTCGGAGCGTTCCGGATCGAACCGGAAATAACGCGGAAACTCCAGCGCAAACGTCTGGAAGATGCGCGTCGCCTCCTTTTTATTCTGGTATGAGAAATCGCAGACGGCCTCGATGTCCTGCGCGGCCTGCGAGCCCTTTTCGATGGACGGCAGGTCGCTTTGGCTCGGGATCCAGAGAAGCGCCACAGCCGCTCCGAAGACCATCAGGATCATCAGCAGGGACACGATCAGCGAACGCTGCATCCATGCGCCGATATGCTCGAACATCTCTTTTTTCTTTTTCTTTTCTTCGCTCATTTCTTCTTTCCTTCCTTCATTTTCCGCTCATCTCGTAGGCGCGGATGATCTTCTCCACCAGCGGATGCCGCACCACGTCGCGCGTGTCGAACCGGCAGATCTGCACGCCGTCGATACCGGAAAGGCAGTCCAGCGCGTGCGGCAGGCCGGACTGGCCGTGCGGGATGTCCGCCTGCGACGGGTCGCCGCAGACCACGCACTTCGAATGGAAACCGAGGCGGGTCAGGAACATGAACATCTGCTCGTTGGAGGCGTTCTGCGCCTCGTCCAGGATCACGAACGCATGGTTGAGCGTGCGTCCGCGCATGAACGCCAGCGGCGCGACCTCGATCACGCCACGCGACATCAGCTCCTCGGCGGCGGCGTAATCCATCATCTCGTGGAGCGCGTCGTGCAGCGGCCGCAGATACGGGTTGATCTTCTCCTGAAGCGTGCCGGGCAGGAATCCGAGGTTTTCCCCGGCCTCCACGGCGGGTCGCGTCAGGATGATGCGGTTGTATTTCCCGGCGACGAGCAGTGAGACCGCCATCGCCATGGCAAGATAGGTCTTGCCGGTTCCGGCGGGGCCGACGCCGAACACCAGGTCCTTGCTCCGGATCGCGCGCAGGTACGCCAGCTGGTTCGGAGAGCGCGCGGAAACATCTTTCTTGCCGGGGCCGACCGTGACGCGTTCGGCGAAATACGTGCCGAGGTCCTGTTCGCGCCCCTCGCGCCAGGCGTCCAGCGCCAAGTCGAATTCGGACTGGTCCAGGCAGCGGCCGCGTTCCTTCTGAAGGCGGCGGAGTTCGCGCAGGAATCCGTCGCCGCGTTTGTCGGGGGTATCCTCCACGGACATCGCCCAGGATTCGCGCGAGGCGAACTTCACGCCGAGGCCGTATTCCGCCGCGGCGAGATTCCCGGTCAGGTTTCCGGCGAACGCCGATTCCAGCGCGCCCGGACTGTCAAAATAGACGCGTCCCCCTCCGGTCTTACTGTCGGGGGAAGCGCTGTCGGGATCCTGTTCCGTGGATTGCATGGAGCGTAACAATATCCTTCGAACTCACTTCGAGGAGACGGGGACCTTCTTCACGGCCGGGATGACGAGCTTCATCTTGGGCTTCAGGTAATTCGGTTTCCCGTTCAGGAGTTCTTTGTTCGCGTCGAAGATGATCTCCCACGCGGTGCCGTCGTGGTAGAGCGCCTTCGCGATGGCGGAGAGGGAGTCGCCGTCCTTCACGATGTACTCGGTGGAGGGCTGGTCGGGATCGGCGGCGAGCTTTTCACGGGCGGGCTTGGCGGCGTCCTTCGCGCCGGCATTCTGTTCCTTCGCGGGTTCGTCCTTGATGCCCTTCTGGGCGCGGACTTCGGCGCGGCGCTGCGCCATGATGTCGTCGTTGGTCATCACGTTGAGCTTGGTGATGCCGGCTTCCTTGCAGTAGTCCACGACGGCGTTCAGGTCGGCGACCTTGGAATCCGTGCGACCGTACACGATCACGGCGATGTCCTTGTTCGCCTTGCCGGCGTCGTTGAGCGCGGCCTTCAGGGCGGCGGTGTTCACGCGTTCGCCGTTGACGGCATACACGCCGTCGACTCCGGCCTCGGCGGGGAACACGTCGACGCGCATGAACTTCGCGGGTCCGGCGGGCTTGACCTCGACCGGCTGCGGCTGCTGTTCCTGCACCTTCTGCTGCGGTTTGGCGGCTTCCGGCGTTTCATCGACCTTCTTCACGGGTTCGGCTTCCACTTTTTCATCGGCGGCGACGACCGCGACGGGCTCCTTGCCGTCGACCGGGCGCGGCTCCCCGAACGCTTCCGCGTAGGCGGGATTTCCGTCCGGCATTTCCTCCGGCGGCTGCCAGTCGGGATAGGAATTCTGGATTCCGGGGGTCCAGGCTTCGGCTTTTTCGTCCTCCGGCGGCGGCACGTTGGAGGCGCAGGAGACGAGAGCGAACATAGCGGCGAACGAAACGGCGAACGAAAGCGATTTCATAAGGAACCTCCGAAAAAAGGATTATGTAGTAAACTCAAATAGAATGCGTTGTCAGGTCCGGTCAAATGCAGCGGCGCAGGGCGATCACGCCGTTGTGGCCGCCGAATCCGAGGTTGGTGTTCAGCGCCACGTCGACCTTGCGTTCGCGCGCCACGTTCGGCGTGTAATCCAGGTCGCACTCGGGGTCCGGCGTGGTGTAGTTGATGGTCGGCGGGACGATCCCGGTCTCGATCGCCTTCGAGGCGATGATCGTTTCGAAGCCGCCCGCGGCGCCGAGGCCGTGGCCCATGGCGCCCTTGGTGCTGCTGATCGCGAGCTTGCGGGCGTGGTCGCCGAACAGCGCCTTGATCGCCTGCGTCTCGCAGAGGTCGTTCAGGTGCGTGCTGGTGCCGTGGGCGTTGATGTAGTCGACGTCTTCCGGGTTCAGCCCGGCGTTGTCCAGCGCCATCTGGAAGGCGCGCATGCTGCCGACGCCGCCGGTCATGGGCGCGGTCATGTGGAACGCGTCGCCGGTCGCACCGTAGCCGACCACTTCGCAGTGGATCTTCGCGCCGCGCTTCACGGCGTGTTCGTACTCTTCGAGGATGAGGATGCCGGCGCCCTCGGACATCACGAATCCGTCGCGGTCGCGGTCGAACGGACGGCTGGCGACCTCGGGGGTGTCGTTGTAATGGGTGCTCATCGCCTTCATGGAGCAGAATCCGGCGTAGCCGAGGCGGGTGATGGAGGATTCCGCGCCGCCGGTGATCATCATGTCCGCGCGTCCGTCGGCGATGGCGTCGAAGCTCGCGCCGATGGCGTGCGTGGCGGTGGTGCACGCGGAGACGACCGAGAAGTTCGGGCCGCCCGCGCCGCAGCGGATGGAGATCATGCCGGACGCCATGTTCGTGATGATGGACGGGATCATAAAGGGGGAGACGCGGCTCGGGCCCTTGGTCAGGAGCACGGCGCACTGGCTCTCGATGGTGTGCAGGCCGCCGATGCCGCTGCCGACCACCACGCCAACGCGGTTCGGGTCGATCGCACAGTCTTCGCCGCGGAAATCGGCGGGCAGTCCGGCGTCGCGCCGGGCCTCGTCGAAAGCGACCAGGGCGAACGTGACGAAGCTGTCGACTCTGCGGTAGTCCTTTTCGGACACGACGCTCTGCCAGTCGAGGTTCTTCACCTCGCCGCCGACCTGCGTCTTGAAATCGGTCGGGTCGAACTGGGTCACGCGGCCGATGCCGCAGCGCCCGTTGACCAGGGCGTCCCACATGGTGTTCACATCGTTCCCCACGCAGGAAACCGCTCCGTATCCGGTTATTACAACTCGCCGTCTGTTCATCATGGTATCTTATCTCCGGTCGCTTTTGTAGAAAAAGAAAAAAAGGGGTCACTCAAGACGAATGACCCCGGGAAGCAAAAGAAGGAAATTATTCCTTGGCAGCAGCCATCTTGCTTTCGATGTACTTGATCGCATCGCCGACGGTCTTCAGGTTTTCGGCGTCTTCGTCCGGAATCTCGGAGTTGAATTCTTCTTCGAGAGCCATGATCATTTCCACGATGTCGAGGGAGTCGGCGTTCAGGTCTTCGACGAAACGGGCGTCTTCGGTGACCTGGTCTTCGGCGACTGCGAGCTGCTTCACGACGAGCTCTTTGACTTTTTGTGCGATTTCAGCGGACATGTTAAATCCTTTCGTATTGGTGAGAAGGGTTGGTTTTCGTTTTTTTGTAACGTGTATGGATTATAATATACACCGTTTTTGCGATTTTGCAAATCCAATGCACGCTTTTTTGCGTTTTTATGGCCGAATGATGTAAATTTACATCCGGGATATAATATCCGGGGGTATCTCCGATGATTCGGACTCGAATCGGAGATGCCCTGTTACATCAGGAAGCCGCCGCAGCAGTTGATCACCTGGCCGGTCACGTAGTCGGAATCCGGGCCGCAGAGGAACGCCACGACGTTGGCGACGTCCTGGGGCTTGCCGCCGCGCTTCAGCGGGATCAGGTCCAGGAAGAGCTTCTTGGCTTCGTCGGGGAGGTTTTCGGTCATGTCGGTCATGATGTAGCCGGGCGCGACCGCGTTCACCATGATGTTGCGGCTGCCGAGTTCCTTCGCCACGGACTTCGTGATGCCGATGACGCCCGCCTTGGAGGCGGAGTAGTTGACCTGTCCGGCGTTTCCGGCACGGCCGACCACGCTGGAGATGTTCACGATCTTGCCGTAGCGCGCCTTCATCATGGGGCGGATGGCGGCCTTCGTGAAGTTGTACGTGCCCTTCAGGTTGACGGCGATCACGGCGTCCCAGTCGGCCTCGCTCAT
>JAFSZN010000107.1 GCA_017455665.1 Lentisphaeria bacterium | reverse complement strand
GTGTACGGGTTGTTCTTCTCCTGGTACTCCTGCGTCGCGGAAATGTCCGCGGTGACCCGTCCGTTGGAGCGCGGCAGGACGTCGACGTCCATTTCCGTGACCATGACCATCACGCCCGCATCGGCGTATTTCTTGATGGCGTCCTCGATCTGCTTGGACGACGGATAGTCCAGCAGATAGTGGCCCTGCATGCCGACGGCGTCGATGAGCCCCTTTTTCTTCAGCTCCTTCGCGAGCCTGGCGATGCCGTCGCGCTTCGCGGGCGTGTCGGCGTTGTAGTCGTTGTAGACGAGCTTGGCGGAGGGATCGGCGGCGCGCGCGAACTCGAACGCCTTCTCGATGAAGTCGTCGCCGACGATCTGTTTCCACTGCGAATTGCGGAGCGTGCCGTCCTCGTTGAACGCCTCGTTCACGACGTCCCACGCGTCGACCTTGCCCTTGTAGTGCTTCATGACGCCCTCGATGTGGTTCTTCATGCGCTTCAGGACGAGCTCGCGCGTGGCACGCTGCCCGTTCTCGCCCTGGAACACCCACTGCGGGGTCTGGCTGTGCCAGATGAGCGTGTGGCCGTGAATCTTGATCTTGTTCTTCTGCGCGTATCGCACGAGGTCGTCGCCGGCGGAGAAATTGAACTTGCCTTCCTGCGGCTCGGTGGCGTCCCATTTCATGCAGTTCTCGGGTGTGAGGCAGTTGAACTGCGACGCGGCAAGTTTCGCCCGGTCGCTGTTGGGCTGGCTGGTGACCTGCTGGGACAGGGCGACGCCGATCAGGAAATCCTTTTCGTAGAGCTTGCCGAGGCTGGTCTTCGGTTTGTCCGCGGCGAAGAGCGCGGAGACGGACGCCGCGGCGGCGAGCATGAGGAGAGCTTTTTTCATCATGGACCGGTTTCCTTTCATTTGGTGCATGTGAGGTGAAAGAAACAGAGACAATCTTTATCCGAGGATAGTATAGCCTTTTTTCTTCGGAAAAGCAAGAGACGAAACCGTTATTTTTTACGAAAAAGGTGATTTCCTAACGGTTCCGGCGTTAATTAACTGGTTTTGCGGGAGAGAAAAGTTCCGGCAGCGGTGAGGTTGCCGGAATGTTAAGGCATTCAGAGCTTTTGCCTGTGTGAGTGGAGGTGTGCCGGCGAAACAGGCGGCGGGCATTGTTGCGAGAGGGTTACTCTTTGCTCCAATTCTCCAGTTTCAGCCCGTGAATCCGGGAAAAATGCGCAGTGTTGTTCGTGACCAGAATCGCACCCTCGGCCAGAGCGGAAGCCGCGATCAGCATGTCCATAGACCCGACCTGTGTCCCATCCACTTCCAAATCCGTCCGGAGATTTGCGTATGCTGCCGCCGCGTCCGCGTCCCAGTCAACGCACGGGACGAGCTCGCAGAAAGCCTGCACCTTCTTCATGAGCGCCTGACTGCGGCGTTTCGCGGCTCCGTATTGCAGCTCCGCGAGCGTGATTGCGGAAACACAGACATTTCGGAAATGTTTTTTGAACGCCTCCGTGACGGCTGGACGGTCTCCGCGGATGAGATATGACGCCATGTCCGTATCAAGCATATACCGGCTCATGAGAACAGATCCCGTTTCTGGATTTTCTGCGCAGGCTCGCGGTCGATCTTGAAGTCGGGACAGCCGGGCAGATCAAGAAATGCCTGCAACGCGTCCTTGCCCGAAATCGGGGTGAGGACCACGCTGTTGCCGTGCCGCCGGATTTCCACCTCGGCGGTGTTGAATCTGTACTTTTTGGGGATGCGGACCGCCTGGGAGCGCCCGGTCATAAAAATCTTTGCGGTTTCCATTGTTCCACCTCCGGTGTTTGGTATATGGCAATAATATATATCATGCCGAAAAAAAATCAAGAGACGATCATTGTTTTTTATCGATTTTGTTGAATTGAAGAAAAAAAAGCTCCGGCAGCGGTGAGGTTGCCGGAGCTTCGATGCTTTTTTTGCGTGTGTTTCCCGGAGGTGTTCTCAGGAAAACACGGCCGGGGAGGGCGGGGCGGATTATTCTATAAACGGGTAGATCGCGAGGGCGAAATCGCCGGAACGGCGTTCGCGGTTCGTGATCTTGCGGCGGTTGCGGTAGGCCGCGCCCTGGGGGTAGAGGTCCTTCTCGGAACGGAACCAGCTGATCGGGAATGTCCTGCGCGGCGCCTGAAGTTCGAAGACGTAGGTGTGGCCTTCCTTCAGGTTGATCCCGCTTTTCAAACTCCCTCCGGCCGGATCAAAGAAACTGATCGACAGGATGTCCGGTCCCTGCGGCGTATAAACGAAATACGGTTCGCGGCCGTCGACGGACTTGAAGAGGTTTTCGCCGACGGTGTAGGTGTCCGCGTTGGGATCGGTCCCGGTGATGTCGTAGAGCGCGATCCTGATGACGTGCTGAGGCTGTTCGCGGGTGATCTCTCCGTCGCCGACGTAGAGCGAGATCGAATTGACCGCCATATTCTCCTTAGCGACGAAAGTCTGCCCGATGGTCTCGCAGCCGCCGTTCTCGTAGAACCCGGTGCGCGCCGTGCAGTCGCGGAACGGCGTCTTCATGGTTGTGATGGGGGCGAAGCTGTCTGCCTGTTCCTTGATGCCGGGCCAGGTCAGGGCGTTCATTTCGGGGACGGTGCGGAGTCTGGGGGCAGGGTTGCTTTGGTAGACGCTGATGCCGGGGAACGGCTCAAGTTTTTTAATCTCGCCCTTCGGGACGGCGGCGGCGATCTGCTCGGCGGTCTTCGGCGGGACGGTCGCGGCCTCGTCGGTCTGCTCGACCATCTGGATCGTGCCGTCCGGGTTGAAGTACATGTAGTCCATGCAGACGCTGCGGTGCTGGGCGTCGCCCTTTTCGCCGTTCGC
>JAFSZN010000106.1 GCA_017455665.1 Lentisphaeria bacterium | reverse complement strand
GCGCCAGCGCATGACCGGGTATTTTTTCAGGTCGACGTCGGAGCAGTCGACCATGATGACGCCGGACGCCTTGTCGGAGGTGATGTGCAGGACTTTGTGCTTCAGCTCCTTGTCCTCGACGATCTCGTACTTCACGTCGGGGGTGCCGGGCTTGCCGCGGTAGCTCCAGCCTTCCGGGACCTTGTCGCTGTCGAGTTTCGAGCTCTGGAAATCCCAGTGGCGCACGGGCTCCTTGTCCTTTGCGCCCAATCCGAGGGAGAGGAAGGCGCAGGGCGCGAGGAGGGCGGCGGTCAGGGCGGCGGATTTCATGAGGCGGAAACGTCTGTTCATTTGAGTTTCTCCCATTTCCATTCTTTTGCGTATTGGTCGCGCCGTTCGAGGATGTCCCGGACGTATTTGCGCGTGGATTCGATGTCGATGTTCGGCATGACTTCGCCGTCGTGGAGAAGCGGTTTCCACGATTCGGCGCGCTGGATGCCGGCGTTGTATTCGCAGAGCGCGAGCGCCTCCGCGTCATTGTAGTCCTTCCAGCGTTCGAGCGCCCGGCCGAGGAACCAGGACCCGATCTCGATGTTGAGCGCGGGATCCATCAGCGCGCCGTCGGAGGGGACCTGACGCTGGAACGTCCGTTCCCAGTCCTTGACGGCGGACGACGGCATGACCTGCATGAGCCCGATCTCGCCCTTGCTGCCGCGCGCCGAAGCGTCGAACCGGCTTTCCTTCCAGATGACGGCTTTCAGGAGCGGCGGATAGACGCCGTTGCGCCGTCCGGCCGCCACGATCATCTTGTCGTAGCGGGAGGAACGGTCCAAATAGCTGGAAATGAAGGACCCTGCCTTCCAGATGCCGACGCCCATGAGGACGCCGACGACGGAAAACATCAGAAGCAGGAAGACCGCCTGTGTCCGGTGAACGGAGATCTGCAGCGTGCTGCGCTGCGGATTGTCCTTCTTCGGTTTCCCGGCGGCGGTTTTCCGTCCGATGGTCTTTTTTGTCCGTTTGGCTGGCATGCCGGTCCTCCGTTGCAACAAGGCAGGATGGTCCGGAGCGCTTTTAGTTCTGCTCCGGAGCCGCGGATGCGGTATTCATGGCTGCTGCGGCGGCTTCCGCGGCGCGGATGCGCTCCGCCTCGGCGAGGAGTTTCTTGAAGGTCTCTTCGTATTTGAGCTCCTGCGGGACGGGGATCACGCGGAGTTCGCGGAGCTGTTTCATGTCGACGGCCGCCGGTGCGTTCATCATCAGGTCTTCGGCCTGCTGGTTGAACGGGAAGGCGATGACTTCGCGGATGTTCGGGGCGTCGGCGAGGAGCATAGCCATGCGGTCGACGCCGGGGGCGATGCCTCCGTGCGGCGGCGCGCCGAGCTTGAACGCGCGGATCATGCCGCCGAATTTGTCGTCGACGACGTCGCGGGTGTAGCCGCACATCTCGAAGAGCTTGTACATGAGCTCGGGCTGATGGTTGCGGATCGCGCCGGAGGACAGCTCGATGCCGTTGCACACGATGTCGTACTGGTACGCCACGATGTCCAGCGGATCCTGCGTCTCGACCGCCTTCATCCCGCCCTGCGGCATGGAGAAGGGGTTGTGGCAGAAGATCAGCGCGCCGGTTTCCTCGTCGGTCTCGAACATCGGGAAATCGACGATCCAGCAGAACTTGAAGACGTTCGGGTCGATGAGGCCGAGGCGGCGTCCGAGTTCGCCGATCACCTTGCCGCCGACGGAGTTCACGAGTGCGCGCTTGTCGGCGAGGAAGAACAGCACGTCGCCGTCCTGGATGCCCGCCTTTTCGGCGAGGGAGGGCAGTTCGTTGCCGGTAAGGAACTTCACGATCGGGCTCTTGGTCTCGCCGGCGCTCCAGATGATGTACGCCATGCCCTTCGCGCCGCATTCCTGCGCGAACGCGATCATTTCGTCGTAGAAGCGGCGCGGCTGCGGATTGTCCGCCTTCGCGATGCCGCTGACCTTGAT
>JAFSZN010000105.1 GCA_017455665.1 Lentisphaeria bacterium | reverse complement strand
CGTTCCCCCTCCGTCATGTTCGCGAACAGCCCGGCGAGGTCCGTGTGGAGCGCGTCGGCCTTCGCCCGGAATTCGTCCTTCGTGCCGTCGAACAGCGTTTTTCCCTTGCAGAGCAGGAAGACGCGGGAGCAGACGGCGTCGACCTCCTCCAGGATGTGCGTGGAGATGATGACGGCGGTCTCCTCCTTGAGCGAGAGGATCAGCTCGCGGATCTGGCGTTTCTGGTTCGGATCGAGCCCGTCGGTCGGCTCGTCCATGATGAGCGCCTTCGGGTCGTGCAGGATGGACTGCGCCAGGCAGACACGCCGTTTGTAGCCCTTTGACAGGGATTCGATCTCCTGCCCGGCGACCTCCTTCAGCGCGCAGCGTTCGATGGCGCGGTCCGTGCGGCGGGCGAGCTCGCGCCCGGAGAACCCGTGCAGGCGTCCTGTGTAGGCGAGGAACGCGCGGACGGTCATGGTCATGTGGAGCGGGGCGTTTTCGGGCAGGAACCCGATGCGGGCTTTCGCGAGGCGCGGTTCCGCCTCGATGTCGATGCCGTCGATGCGGACCTTTCCCGCGTAGGGCGGCATGACGCCGCTGATCATCTTCATGGTCGTGGTCTTGCCCGCGCCGTTCGGCCCGATGAACCCGAGCACGTCGCCGACGTTCACGTGCAGTGACAGGTCGTCGACCACGAGCCGCGTGCCGTAGCGCTTGAAAAGGTGTTCCGCTTCGATCATCATGCCGGGGGGTGCTCCGTTTTCGGGGTCAGCGCGTGTCGCGGGCGAGTTCGCTGTCCTGGAACAGGAAGAACGCCCAGCCGATCCAGGCGGCGCAGTACAGGACGGAGTAGGCGGCGGTCCAGACGAAATACGACGCGGGGATATGGATGCGGTTCGCCAGCACGTCCGCCATCCAGAAAAGCTGCCAGTTCGGGACCAGCGAGGTGCAGAGCAGCGCGCTCACGGAGCCCGTGCCGAACACCTGCGCCGCGAAATAGTGCAGGACCATCCCGATGAGAAAGAGGATCAGGCATACCATGAGGTTGCCGACGATCTCCATCCGGGTCGCCAGCGCCGAGCTGATCACGCCCATGATCCAGACGGAGAAGAACAGCATGCACAGCGCCGGGATCAGGACGGACGCCGCCATGAACGTTTCCTTGTCCGTCAGCTGATAGTCGGACAGGGCCTTCACTCGGACGATATGCGCGACCACGGCGATCGCCGGGTACAGCACCGCCATGGCGGCGACGGCATTCGACGAAAAGGATTTCTGGCCGATGAAGTTGCGGACGCCGCCGTACAGCGCGGCGACGCAGACCGCGCCGAAATAGCACCAGAGGAGCGGCTGGCTCAGGCGGAACTGGTCGATCGCGATCAGGACGGAAAGCCAGGTGGCGGCGTTGCAGATGAATACGAAGATGGTGAGCGAGACGAGGATGCCGCAGATCTTGGCGATCACGAACGAGAACCGGGACACCGGTTTCGACATCAGCAGCAGGACCGTGCCGTTCTTCATCTCGCGGCTGATCGTGCGCGCCGAGCAGAGGACCGCGGCGAAGAGCCCGAACAGCATGGTCGTCGCCATGGAGCTGTCGCAGACCAGGCGGATCTGCTGGCGGAACACGAACATCGAGAAGTACGGGAACAGCCCGATCATGATCAGTGCCGCCAGCAGCATCAGGTAGTACACCGGTTCGCGCAGGCACTCCCGGCAGGCGTTCATGGAAAGGCGGAAGATCGTGAACATCGTGGATCACTCCGCGTTGCGCCTGCCCTGGTCCTGCAGGTAGTCCAGATAGTGGTCGGAAACGTCGGTCTTCAGCGTGCGGCGGAAGAACTCGTCGAGGCGCGCCGTGTTGACCTTCCATTCGGAGTCGTTGAACTCGACCTTGCGGACGCCTTCCGGGACGGCGAGGCGGTACACGGGGTTAATGTAGGAGTCGTCGCCGAGGAAGATGACCGTTTCGGGGCGGAGATAGGCGATGAACTGCGAGAGCTGCGGCGCGGGCAGGGCGACTTCCAGCTCGCCGGAATTCTTCTTCCCGCCGCTGAAGTAGACCTGGTCGTCCTTCGAGGGCTTGCCCGGATCGGACGGCAGCAGGATGTACGGGACGTCGTATTTGGTGCGGAGGTATTCGGCGATCACCTTGCGCGGGATGCGGTAGTTCGCGATGACCACGAGGCAGGGGAGCGGTTTGTGCTTTTTGTAGCCCCAGAACGGCTCCTTGCGTTCCTTTGCGGCCTTGACGGGTTCCGCCTCGGTCGCGGCGTCGGCCTTCACATATTTCTCTTCGAGCTCGCGGAGCTGGTCCGAGTCGATCCTGCCCTCCTCGAATTCCTTCTGGGCGAGCATCAGGCGGTCTTCGCGGGCGGTCTGGAGTTCAAGTCTCTTGTCGGCGAGGAGCGTTTCATTCTCAGGAGAGGGGACGGCGGCGAGGATTGCCGTGTAGTTCGTGAGGCATTCGATCTCGGCCTCAAGCTTTTCCGCGGGCTGGGCTTCCCCTGCGGCTTCGCGGGCGGTGACCTCGTTGAGCGCATCGCTGCTCGCCATGAGGTTGGCGGAAAGGACGTCGACCTCGGCTTTCTTTTCAGCAGAAAGGTCGGCGTCGGCGATCGCCTTCGCAAGCTCGGGGAAACGTTCCTCGAACGCCGTGGCGACTTTTTCCTCTGCTGCTTTCTTCTTCTCTTCAGGGGTGAGAGCCTTTGCCTCGGCTTCGGCTTTCGCTTTTTCGGCGGCGGCTTTGGCATCGGCTTCCTTCTTCGCCTTTTCGGCTTCGGCTTTCAGCGCTTCGCGCGCGGCTTCGTAATCCGCTTCTTTCGCCTTATCGGCATCCGACCGGTGGACCGGTAACACTTCGATGACACGGCCTTTTGAATCGATGACATAGCCCTTTGCCTCGGCTTCCTTTTTTGCCTTTTCGGCGGCGGCTTTGGCATCGGCTTCGGCTTTTGCCGCTTCGGCCATTTTTTCGGCATAATCCGCCTGTTCGGCGGCGGGAACTGCCGCCGGAGCGGGTTTGTCTGCCGCAGTGTCGGCGGCGAACGAGGAAGCGGCGAGCGCGAGGAGGATCATGCAGAGCGGTGCGGAGGTGTATTTCGGAAGGTTCATATAGGGTCTCCAGAAAGAATTTTTTGAATAAAAACGAAAAAAGTCGGTGAAACGATTTGCGAAACGAAAATCACCGTTTATATTTTAAACACAAAATCGCAAAAATCAAATGAAAGAACGCCATGTCTTCCACTTTTTTTCAAACTTTTCCGGAAAAACCGGCCGCGGCCGTGTTTTTGAGCGGGACCGGCACGAACGCCGCCAAGCTGCTTGAGGGGTGGCGGTCCGGCGCGTTTTCAGGCTGGACCCCGCGCGTTCTGGTGACCGACAAACCCGAAACAAGCCGCGCCCGCGCCCTGGCGGCGCAGTACGGCCTGCCGCTCGTCGAACACGACATCGCGAAATTCTACCGCGAACGCGGATTGGAAAAGATCGCACTGACCTCGGAACGCGCTCTTCAGGTGCGCGAGGAGTGGACCGGCGCGCTGATCCGGCTGCTCATGCCCTACAGCGTGCAGTTTGGCATCCTCGCCGGATTCGTGCCGCTCTCCAACATCACGTGCGTCCTGCCGTGCCTGAACGTCCACCCCGGCGACCTCACGCTCGAGGAGGACGGACGGCGTTATCTGGCAGGGCTCCAGCGTCTCCCGGTCGAAACCGCTCTGCTCCGCGGCCACACGAGCCTTCGCAGCAGCGTCATCATCGCGCAGGCGTTCACCGGCGGCGCGAAGGAGATGGATTCCGGCCCGGTGCTCGGGATCTCCGCCCCGGTCCCGGTCGACCTCATGGGCGCGACCGTCGACGACCTCAAGGCGTGCCAGGCGGCGCGCCAGGGGAAGAAGCCGGCGGAGTACCGCGGCGACCTGCTGATGCAGGCGGCGGAACGCAACCTGGAGAACCTGAAGGAGCACGGCGACTGGGTCGTCTTCCCTCAGACGGTCGACGATTTCGCGCGGAACAAGTTCTCGCTGGACCAGGACGGCACGCTGCGCTACGAGGGGAACCCGGTGAAGACGGTGGAATACTCGGAAAACGCCGCGCCGCGTCCGGTGGCGCTCTGATTCGCCCCGCGAGAAACATTTTTAAGGTAAAACACCCGTTTTTCCACTTGTAAAAAGGCGGAAACGGGTGTATTATTATTGTTTGATTTGAAAACCTACATGGAGATTACCATAACATGATTACCACAGCCGCTCAACTTCGCGAAAAGTACCTGCAATTCTTCCAGTCCAAGGGCCACGCGGTCATCCGCAGCGCCTCCCTCGTGCCGGACAACGACCCGACCGTGCTCTTCACGACCGCCGGGATGCACCCGCTGGTGCCGTATCTCCTCGGCGAGAAGCATCCGCAGGGGACCCGCCTCACCGACGTCCAGAAGTGCATCCGCACGGGCGACATCGACGACGTGGGCGACGCCGTGCACCTTACGTTCTTCGAGATGCTGGGCAACTGGTCCCTCGGCGACTATTTCAAGAAAGAGGCGATCGCGTTCAGCTACGAATTCCTGACCTCGCCCGACTACCTCGGATTCCCGCTCGAAATGCTCGGTTTCACCGTGTTCGCGGGCGACGAGGACGCCCCGTTCGACGAGGAAGCCTACAACGAATGGCGCAACCACGGCGTGAGCGAGAAGCGCATCGCCAAGCTTCCGAAAAAGGACAACTGGTGGGGACCCGCCGGCATCACCGGCCCCTGCGGACCCGATACCGAATTCTTCTACTGGACCGGCCCGAAGCCCGCGCCGGAAGTCTTCGACCCCTCCGACAAGCGCTGGGTCGAGATCTGGAACAACGTCTTCATGCAGTATTTCAAGCAGGCGGACGGCACGTTCACCCCGCTGGCGCAGAAGAACGTCGACACGGGCATGGGCCTCGAACGCGTGACCGCGATCCTGCAGGGCAAGGACAACTGCTACGAGACCGAGCTCTTCACCCCGATCTTCGCCAAGCTCGACGAGATCCGCGGCGCGGCGCATGAGGAAGGCACGCCCAGGACTGCGCCCGAACGCATCGTCGCCGACCACATCCGCGCTGCCGTGTTCATCATCGCCGACGGCGTCGTGCCCGACAAGAACGGCCGTGAGTACGTGCTCCGCCGCATCATCCGCCGCGCCATCCGCGAGGGCAGCAACAACCTCGGCATCAAGGAAGCGTTCACCGCGAAGATCGCCGAGGTCGTGATCTCCATCATGGGCGGCTTCTACCCCGAACTGAACGCCCAGCGCGAGACCATCCTCTCCGAGCTCAACCGCGAGGAGGAGATGTTCCAGCGCACGCTCGAACGCGGCACACGCGAATTCGAAAAGATGGTGGCGCGCGTGCCGGACTTCGTGACGAACAAGGTCATCTCCGGCAAGAACGCGTTCAACCTGTACGAGACCTACGGATTCCCGATCGAGCTCACGGTCGAAATGGCGAAGGAAAAGAACTTCACCGTCGACATGAAGGGCTACGAGGAAGCCCGCCAGAAACATATCGCCGATTCCCAGACCGCCGAAAAAGGCCAGAACAAGGGCGGCCTCGCCGACCACTCCGAGGCGTCCGCCGAACTCCACACCGCCACGCACCTGCTCCACAAGGCGCTCCGCCTCGTGCTCGGCGACCACGTGGCGCAGAAGGGCTCCAACATCGACGGCGTCCGCCTCCGCTTCGACTTCTCCCACCCCGAGAAGATGACGCCCGAGCAGATCGCCGAGGTCGAACGCATCGTCAACGAGCAGATCAAGGCGGACCTCCCGGTCGTCTGCCGCGAGATGTCCCCCGACGCCGCCCGCGCCGAGGGCGCAATCGGCCTCTTCGGCAACAAGTACGGCGACATCGTGAAAGTCTACAGCATGGGTGATTTCTCCAAGGAGATCTGCGGCGGTCCGCACGCCACGCACACCGGCGCGCTCGGCGGCTTCAAGATCACCAAGGAGGAAAGCTCCAGCCGCGGCGTCCGCCGCATCAAGGCAGTGCTCGTCAAGGACGGCGCTGAACAGAAATAAGGAGACCCGACCATGGAAAAAGGCGAAGTTTTTATCTCCGAAAAGGACGCCGTGACCTTCATCCGCGTGAAGGGCAACGCCTCGTTCGTCTGTGCCCCGCCGCTCCGCGAACTCGCGAAGAAGCTCGCCGCGGAACCGTTCGGCGGCCTGAAGATCGACCTCGAGGAATGCACCTGGATGGACAGCACCTTCATGGGCATGCTCGCCATGCTCGGCCTGAACGCGAAAAAGAAGAACGTCCCGGCCGAGATCTGGAACGCCTCCGAACAGAACGAAAAGCTGCTCTGCGGCCTCGGTCTGAAGAAGGTCTTCGCGTTTCAGAGCGGCGAGTTCGGCGACGCGTCCGATGCCGCGGCGGCGTCCAACGCCGCGACGGCGGAAAGCAACGCCCGGAACGTCCTCGACGCCCACCAGACCCTGATGGACATCGACGAGGGCAACGTGCAGAAATTCGAGAAGGTCGTCGAGTTCGTCAGGAAGGACATCGACCGGATGGAACAGGACAAGAAGGGCTGAGGCGGAGTTTCCGTTTTCCGCCGCAGCCTCGAACCGAACAGGATTACGCCCGAACATGGCAGAGCGCATTGAAACCGACAGCATGGGGCCGATCGCCGTCCCCGCCGAACACTACTGGGGCGCGCAGACGCAGCGTTCCCTGATCCATTTCAACATCGGGGACGACCTGATCCCGCGCGAGGTGATCCGCGGGTTCGCCGTCCTGAAGAAAGCGTGCGCGCTCGCCAACCGCGGCCTCGGCAAGCTCGATCCCGCCCTGGCGGACGCGATCTGCGCCGCCTGCGACGAGATCCTCGCCGGGAAGTTCGACGGCGAATTCCCGCTGAAAGTCTGGATGACCGGCAGCGGCACGCAGTCCAATATGAACGTGAACGAGGTCATTTCCAACCGCGCGAACGAGCTGCTCGGCGGCGAACGCGGCGCGAAGAAGCCCGTCCACCCGAACGACCACGTCAACAAGTCCCAGTCGTCCAACGACACGTTCCCGGCCGCCATGCACATCGCCGCCGTCTGCGCCCTCGTACAGACGCTCCTGCCCGCCGTCCGCGAGCTCCGCGACGCCGTCGCGAAGAAGGAAGCCGAGTTCGCCGACATCGTGAAGATCGGCCGTACGCACCTTCAGGACGCCGTGCCGCTTACCCTCGGACAGGAATTCTCCGGCTACCGCGCCCAGCTCGACGCCGCGCTCGCGCGCATCGAAGGCGTCCTGCCGGAACTTTACGAGCTCGCGCTTGGCGGGACCGCCGTCGGGACCGGCCTCAACGCTCCGGAAGGCTTCGCCGAAGCCGCCGCGAAGGAAATCTCCGACCTGACCGGACTGCCGTTCGTCTCCGGCCGCAACAAGTTCGCGCTCCTCGCCGGACACGACGCGATCGCCGCCGCCAGCGGGACGCTCCGCACGCTCGCATGCGCCCTCATGAAGATGGCGAACGACATCCGGTGGCTTGCCAGCGGACCGCGCTGCGGCCTCGGCGAGCTGATCCTCCCTGAAAACGAGCCCGGCTCGTCCATCATGCCGGGCAAGGTGAACCCGACCCAGTGCGAGGCGATGACCATGGTCTGCGTGCAGGTGATCGGGCTTGACACGGCGGTCGCGATGGCGGGGACGCAGGGCAATTTCGAGCTGAACGTCTTCAAGCCCGTGATGATCTTCGACCTGCTGACCGAGATCCGCCTCATCGCGGATTCCTGCCGCTCGTTCACCAAATACGCGCTCGACGGCCTCCGCGCCGACACAGTCCGCATCGGCGAACTCCTGAACCGTTCCCTGATGCTCGTGACCGCGCTGTCGCCCGTCATCGGCTACGACAACGCCGCCGCGATCGCGAAGACCGCCCACAAGAAGGGGCTGACGCTGAAGGAAGCCGCGCTGGAGAGCGGACTCATCGACGAAGCCGCGTTCGACGCCGCCGTCCGCCCGGAAAAGATGGTCGGCAAGTAGGCCGTTCTCCGCCGGCGCCGGGCACGCGTTTGAGCCGGCGGAACAGCAATATGGGATAAAAAAAGGAAAGAGCCTGGCTCAGCCGAATACTTTTTTCAGGCGGCGTTTGATCTTCGTGCCGATATTGACCGGATGCAGCAGCAGACGGCACATCGCCTTGTGCGCCGGGTCCAGGCTGTACGGGAGCGGGCCGGGGAGCTTGAATCCCTGTTTGACCGCCCAGTCGGCGACGGCGGTGTACGTGTCAAAATGCTGGAACGAGTTCGGCGTCCAGCCGATCCACGGCTTCGGGAGCCCGACGAAGTGCACGAAAAGCTCGTCGGGGTCCTTGTCCAGCCGGTAGGAATCCGCCACGCGCGGCGCCTGCGGCCAGAAGCTCAGAATGCTGTTCAGGACCGATTCGTCGAGCTGGTGGTAGTATTTCAGCGAGCGGTCCACCACGCCGGTGTTTCCGGCAGGCAGGACCTTCATCATCTGGCTGTGCCATTTCTCCAGAAACGGACGTGCGCTCCGATGCACCGACAGGCAGCACGCGGAACAGCTCCGGTGCGTACGCGGTTCGGCGTTGCCGCCGATGTCCGCTTTCCATACATCCAGGATCGCTTTCGGGATGCTCCGGCCGTCCTCGCCGTACTCGTAGCCGCGGAAAGCCCCCGGATTCTCCTCCGGCGACCTCATGCGCGCGTGAATCTCCTCCGGCGAAAGCGGAGGCAGGCGTTTCGAACAGTTTCCCACGAAATATCCATCGCTGTCCGCCCATGTGATGTATTCGGTCTGCGCCTGAAGCATCACAAGCGGCTTGTAGCAGGTGAGCGAGTGGTCGACATCCTTCAGAGGGTAGATATCCACGCCGCCGAGCTGTTTCAGTATCTCTTCCGCCTCGGGCGTGAACTTGTGTGCCCCGACCAGGACCGGTTCGTCCATGCCGGATTTCCGCATGGAGGCGATGAGCATGAAAAGCCCCCACAGATAATTGATGTCGCCGACTGTTACGACCGTATTATTTTTCATTTATGGATACTCCGTCAAATCCGTTTGCCTGTATCATTTCATACAATACAGCCGTTTCCCGGAAAAAGCAAGCCGTCTGTCTTTTTTTTCACCGAAAATGAGGTCGGGCGCGTTGTTTTCCAAAAAAAATCTACCAAAAAAATCGACATTCTGGCTTGACATTTCCGTTTTGTGTGCTATATTAGGTTATGTCAACCCGGTTCCGGAGGCAACTCCGGGCTTTTTTTGGAACCAAATCACAACTTTTTTGATAGACTTTAAAAACCAACCATCTGCCAGGAGTCCGATCAAGTAGTCCCCAAACCAAACATCCCGGAATCGTGACGGAAAACGGTTCCCTCTTCCGCAAAGGCACGCACGAACACAAAACGAAACACGAACGGCTTTCCTCTTCCGTTCGCATAAGGAGATACTACCATGGCCGACAACAAACAATACCGTATCGAAACCCTCGCCATCCACGCCGGACAGGTCCCCGACCCGACCACGCTTTCCCGCGCCGTCCCGGTCTACCGCACCACGGCATACGCGTTCCGCAACTCGAAGCACGGCGCCGACCTTTTCGGGCTGCGCGAAACCGGCAATATCTACGCCCGTCTCATGAACCCGACCGAAGACGTGCTCGAACAGCGTCTGGCGGCGCTCGACGGAGGCAAGGCTGCGCTGGCGGTCTCCTCCGGCACGGCGGCGATTTACTTCACGATCACGAACATCGCGAAACAGGGCGACGAGATCGTGGCGGCGAACAATCTGTACGGCGGCACGTTCACGCAGTTCGACGCGATCCTGCCGCAGCAGGGCATCAAAGTGAACTTCACGCAGGTGAACGACTTCGACGCGGTCGAACGCGCGATCAACGAACGCACCCGCGCCATCTACATCGAAACGGTCGGCAACCCCGGGCTCGACATCGCCGACATCGAAGCCTACGCGAAGATCGCGCAGAAGCACCACCTCCCGCTCATCGTCGACTCCACCTTCACGCCGCCCACGCTGCTTCGTCCGATCGAGCACGGCGCGAACATCGTGATCCACTCGCTTTCTAAGTGGATCGGCGGACACGGCACCGCCATCGGCGGCGCGGTCGTCGACGCGGGCAATTTCGACTGGACCGACCCGAAATTCGAGCTGTACAACCAGCCCGACCGCGGCTACCACGGACTGCGTTTCGCGCACGACCTCGGCCCGAACAATCCGCTGGCGTTCATCCTGCGCCTCCGCACGGTCGGCCTCCGCAACCAGGGTCCGACGCTTGCCCCGGACGCCGCGTGGATCTTCCTCCAGGGGCTCGAATCCCTCCCGCTCCGCACCGCGCGCCACAGCGAAAACGGCCTCGCGGTCGCGAACTTCCTGAAGAACCATCCGAAGGCCGCCTGGGTCAAGTATCCGGGATTCCAGCCGCTGGCGAAGAAGTATCTGCCGGATGGCGCGAACGGCATGGTCGTGTTCGGCGTGAAGGGCGGCGCGGAAGCCGCGCAGAAGCTCGTTGACAACGTCGCGCTCTTCACGATCATCGCGAACGTCGGCGACGCCAAGAGCCTCATCATCCATCCCGCCAGCACGACGCATTCGCAGCTGAGCGAGGAGGACCAGATCAAGGCGGGTCTTCCGCCCGAGCTCATCCGCCTCTCCATCGGCCTCGAAAACGTCGACGACATCATCGGCGCGCTCGACGATGCTCTGAAGCTCATCTGAGGAGGGCAAGCCCTCCACGGCAGTTGTGCCCGGCTCCGCTCGGGCACGAAAAAAAGTCAGGGGCAGGTGAAAAAGGAAGCCCCCGGGCCTGCTGAAGGTTCCGGGGGCTGTTTTTTTGATAGTAAAAACAGTATTCAGGATTTCTTTCCGACCGTCTTTCCCGGGCGGACGGGGGCATGTTCCCGGGCTTGAACGAACTGTCTGCCGTGTCCGGCAAAGTGTGCGGCGTGTATCTTTCCCGGACAAACGTTTTTCAGGTGAATCGGGTTCAGGCTTTTCTGAAGCTCGCGGATCACGCCGGAGAACACGCTTCTGCTGCGTGACCCCATTCAGAAGCCGAGAAGCTTCCCGATGCCGTTCAGGAGGACGGACAGGAACCGGTCGAGGCCGCTCCCGAGGACTTCCTTTTCGCTTCGTCCGACAAGGTTCTGCGTGAGGAACGTGCCGCCGCAGAGCTTGTAGTCGAGGAGCGAGGTCATGCCGCGGAAATACGCCCAGAAGGTCTGCGTGCGGCAGAGGGAATACGCCGCGCCGGGCACGTAGCCGACGAGCACGCCGTCCTCGATCTTGTGGACCGCGGAGGAGCCGGGTTCGATCCGCTGAACGTCGATGCCGCGTCCGCCGATGATGAAGATCGTGCCCGTACCATAGAACACGATATGGCGCAGGCGCATGGAAATGAGGTTGTGGAGCTTGAAGCTCCAGATGGTGCGGACCTCCACGTCGTCGGTCAGCCCGATCACATGGCGCGGCGTCAGGACCAGCCCGGGGCCGCCGTTCAGCTCGATCTGCTGGATGTAGACCTCGTCGTCCCTCGGAGACGTCAGCTTGATCTGGCCGGGATTTTTCGCTCCCGGCTCGTTGCGGTACGCGAGGAGTTCCACGAGGTCGGACGCGATAGACACGAGAGGCGCGCCCCAGCGCCACATGAACTTGGTCCGGCACGCCACGTCGCGCCGTTCCTTGCCCCAGTCGCCGCCCTGCGCCCGCAAGTAGAACTTCCGTCCCTCGGGGATCGTGAACGTGATGCTGCGTGCGGCGCGGTGGAACACCGGCTCGCGCGCACCGTCGTCCTTGACCTTGATGCGGATCGGCGGGAACTTTTCGATGAGCGCGGCGACACAGTAGTACATGAAGACGAGCCAGAGGGGCGGCGTGAGCAGGACGAAGCAAATGGTGAAGAGGAGGATGCGGAGCCCGTTCGTGTTCCATTCCTGCGAGACGGATTCCGTGAGGGACTGGGTCACGCTTTCGAGCTGGAAGACCAGCAGCTGGCGGTTTTTTTCAAGCCGGTCGACAGTGTCCTTGTATCGCGCGATCGTGGATTCCAGAGTCTCGATCTGAAGCTCCAGGCGCTTCTGTTCGGCTGTGAGGCGGGCGTACTCGGACCAGTGGTCGATCGGATGCCGCCACGGGCTGGGCAGGGCGTCGATCTGTTCCAGGCATTCCCGCCGCTGTTTGCGCCAGTGGTCGAGCATGGAGAGGCGGCTTTCGAGCGATTCCTTCGTTTTTGCGATCTCTTCCTCTGCCGACCGGATGCCGACGAGGAGCGCGTCGCGCTGTTCCGTCAGTTTCAGCGCGTTGTCCTTTGCGACGCGGATCCCGGGCGACAGCAGGCATAGGATCACGGTGATCGCGGCGATCGTGAGGATGTTCCGCAGAATCCATGCGATGATTTTTCCGATGAGTGCCATGTCGTATCCGGGTTGAGGTGAGAAGGGCGCGGCGGATGCCGGAAAGGATTACGGGGCCGCCAGCGTCTGTTTCAGGCGTTCTTTCGCACGGTCCAGATCCTCGAGCATGCCGGAGCGGACGGACGCGGCGCGCCGTTTGAATTCGTCCTGATGTGCCAGCGCCCGTTCCACGGATCCGGTCAGACGCGGCAGGTCGAGCGCGTCGGTGGTCCCGGCGGTCGTCAGCCCGAAGAGGGAGAGGAACTGCTCGATCTTGCTGCCTCGTGCAATGCCGACGCCGGGGACCAGGTTGTTCAGCCCCAGGATCAGCAGATGCAGGCGGCTGCTGACGATCACGGAGCATTCCGCTGCGACGGCCTGTACTTCCTCGGGTTCGAGAAAACGGAGCGACAGGATGCGGTCCGGGTGCTTCGAGCGCTGTTTCATTTCCTCCATGACGCGGAAATCGTTCTTCGGGTTCATCGGGATCGTCACGGCGAGCAGTCCGGGATGCGTCTCGACCATGCGGTCGAGCCAGCCGGTGAACTCGCCGAATTCGCGGATCCGGTTCTGTTCCGAAACGCAGACCGCCATCCGTATTGAGGACGACCGGAAAAGATCCCGTTCGGATTCGCTCCACGGAAGCGCTTCCGGCGCACATTGTTTCTGCAGAATGGCGGTGTCGGCTCCGGCGACGGCGTCGGGGAACGGCGCGCACTTGCGAAGGACGTCGAGAGACTTCCGATCGCGCAGGACGACCAGCTCGCAACGGCCGAGCGTGTTGGCGAGCCTCTGGCGGACTGCCGCCACGCGCCGTTTCGTCCAGCGTTTTTCCAGGTCGAAGCCGAAGCAGGATTTGAGCGTGTCAGCGATTCTTTTCTTTTTGCCGTGCAGCGTGAAAAAATACGGATTGAAGACGTCGTTCATCCCGACGCCCCAGACGATCGTCCGGACGCCCCTTGCCTGGGCGGTTTCCAGCAGGGTGCAAGCCATTTCCGGGTAGTCGGACAAGCCGGTCGCCCCTGCCCAGATATAATAGTCGACGCCGTCCAGCGCCTCGGACAGGCGTTCCGCGGGCACGGCGGGATCGAATCCGTAAAGAGGGACCGTTTTCACGCCGAACTTGCGTTCCGTCCCGGCGCGGTCGCCGGTGCTCACGACAAGCTCCGCATCCGGGCAAATGCCGCGGACAAGCCCGATCACGGAGGCAAGGATCGCCTCGTCGCCGATATTGTCGCAACCGAACGGCACGCCGCCCAAAAGTATCTTCATGTCACAAACTCCTTTGCCGCTCCATCCTTCATCCCGGCGTTTCCGGATTTGAAGACTGTTTTCACTATGGCTTATTATAGCAGATTTTGAGCGGAAGTCAAGCCGGGAAACGTTTTTTTTCAGAATCTTATGAAGGGGCGGCGGGAACGGCGGGCTCATTCGGGCACGGCAGGCATCCATGAAATAAAAGAAAAAACGCCCGGCGGACTGGAAACATCCTGAAGCATGAAGTATATTATACCATGATGAAAACGAACGAAACTCCACAGAAAGAACTGACACGGGCCGGGCTTGTCCGGGTCTTCCTGCGCGGCAGCAAACGCTGGTTCGCGCTCGCCGCCATGTTCACCTCGCTCGTGTCCCTGCTGGAACTCCTCAATCCGCAGATCATCCGCTTCACAGTGGACTCCGTGCTGGGCGGGAAGGAACCGGATCCCGGCGGCCTGCTCGCGGTCCTGCCGGAGCTGATGGGCGGGACGGAGTTCATCCGGGGGCATCTCTGGGTCGCGGCGTGCGCCGTGCTTGCCGTGTCGGCATCCTCGCTGCTGTGCCGCTATCTCTTCCAGCTCACGGAGGCGGTCGGCGCGGAGACGCTGGTGGAGACGATGCGGAATACGCTGTTCGGGCACATCCAGCGCCTGCCGTTT
>JAFSZN010000104.1 GCA_017455665.1 Lentisphaeria bacterium | reverse complement strand
CTTCAGGCCCTTGCCGTCCTTCGAGGACGGGAAGCGTTCGGGGGCGGGGATGAAACGTCCGTATTCGTCCATGGCGAACGTGTGGCGGATGTCGCTCTGGAATCCCTTCTGGTTGTCGTTGTACCACTGGTGGTCGATCACGAAGACGTTCCAGCCGAACGGCTTCAGCTGTTTGACCATGGCTTCCGCCTGTTCCTTCGCCTGCGCCTCGGTGAGGCTGAGCCCGAAACAGTCGAAGCTGTTCCAGCCCATCGGCGGAGTCGGCGCCCAGTCGTGGAAATCGGCGGCGGAGAGCGTCGCGCCCGCGAGCATGGCGCATGCGAGTGCAAGAGTTTTGAGTGTTGCTTTCATGGAAAACTCCTTGTGTGAGGTTGCCTGACTCGTCCCGGACGCGGCTTTTGGGGTGGACGCGCCCGGTTTTTACCTATAATATATGCCTGCCGAATCATAAAGTCAAATACCGTTCGCAAAAATATAACCGGGTCAGGACCTCATTTTTCTCCTGATAACGTTAATAACGTATCCGGGAAGGAGACCGGAAGGGCGGCGACCGGAATTCACAGCACCGGATAGCTGCCGACACCGCAAGCGGTGCTGATACTGTGCCCGGCTGCGCTCGGGTACGGGAAGGGCAATTTTACATTACGAGACTCACAGCACCGGATAGCTGCCGAGGAGTTTCAATTCTTCCGTGAGCGGCTTCAGTCCGGCGAGCGCGGCGGCTACGCGCGGAGCATTGGCGGCGCCTTCGATGTCGACGAAGAACCGGTAGTGCCAGCAGCCGGATCCGGAGGGACGGCTTTCGATCATGGTGAGCGTGACGCCGGCGTTTTTGAACGGCTCGAGGCAGTCGTGCAGCGCGCCGAAGCGTTCGCGCGCTGTGAAGCAGATGCAGCATTTCGCGTGCGGCATGAGCGTGTTTTCGGCGCGGGACAGGATCAGGAAGCGCGTGCGGTTGTCCGGCGTGTCCTGAATGGAACGGTCGAGGATGTTCAGGTGGTACTGCGCGGCGATGCTCTCCCCGCCGATGACGGCGGCGTTCGGGCTGAGCGCGGCGAATTCGGCGGCGCGCGCATTGGAGCCGACGCCGACCGTTTCGACGTCCGGGAAGTTGCGTTCGAGGTATTTCCGGCACTGGCCGAGCGACTGCATATGGCTGTAGATTACGCCGATCTTCTCCTTCGGCACGGACGCCATGAGGCAGTGGTGGATGTTCATGGATGTCTCCGCGTAGATCTTCAGCGTGGTCTCCGCCAGCACGTCCAGCGTGCCGATCACGACGCCCTCCGTGGTGTTCTCGACCGGCACACAGCCGTACTCGCACTCGCCGGTCTCGACCGCCGCGAAGACGTTCTGGATGCCCGAGCACGGACGGTATTCGGCGGTCTCGGCAAAGACCTTGCGCGCGGCCTCGTGCGTGAACGTCCCGGCGGGCCCGAGGTACGCCACGCGCGGCTTGGCGGCGGTCACGGAGTGCGGCGTGCCGTGGCGCAGGCGCTCCGCGGCGTTCAGGACCAGGCGTTCCGTCTCGTCGAACCCGATGCAGGCGTCCGTGACGGACACGCGCGGATCGGGCGCGACGCCGGGCATCAGGTTCTGTTTGCCGGGCAGCAGACAGCTTTCGAGCATCAGCCCCGCGATGCCGTCGTTTCCGGCGAGCTTCTGCGCCAGGACGTCCTCGAAGACGATGTGCTGGCGGCCGGGGTCGCGCCGCGAATTGCCGTGGCTGCAGTCTACGACGACCGTGCGCGGGATGCCGGCGTTTTCGAGCTTGCGGAGCGCGGCGTCGATGCACGCGGCGTAGTAGTTTTCGCCGGAAATGCCCCCGCGCAGGACCAGGTGGCAGTACGGATTGCCCTCGCTCCGGATGATCCCGCTGCGCCCGTCGTGCATGATGCCGATGTAGCTGTGCGGCGCGCGGGCGGCGCAGATGGCATCCACGGCGATCTGCAGGTTGCCGTCTGTGCTGTTCTTGAACCCGACGGGCATGTCGAGCGAACTGGCGAGCTGGCGGTGCGTCTGGGATTCCGTCGTGCGCGCACCGATCCCCGCCCACGAGACGAGCTCGGCGAGGTAGTTCGCGATGGCGGGGTCGAGCAGTTCCGTGGCGGTGCCGAGCCCGTACGCCGACACGTCGAGCAGGAGCTTGCGGGCGAGCTCCAGGCCGCGCGCAATGTCGCTGCCGCCGTCCAGATCGGGATCGTAAACAAGCCCCTTCCAGCCGAGCGTGGTGCGCGGTTTCTCGAAATAGCACCGCATCACGATCTTGACCTCGTCGGAGACGCGTTCCGAGAGCTTCGCGAGCTTTTCCGCGTATTCCAGCGCGGCGGGCACGTTGTGGATCGAGCACGGCCCTGCGATGACCACGAGGCGTTTGTCCGTCCGGTCGAAGATGCGCCGCAGTTCCGCGCGGTTCCGGTTGATGTGCTCCACGATGTCCGCGTTCGGCGTGAGCTCGGACGCGAGCTGTTCGGGGGATTTGATGGGCTGTTCCTGGTTCATTTTGGTGTCCTTTGTGTTGAGCATGTTGCGTTTTTGAGAAATCGTTTTCGGAAAAAGGAAAACCGCATTCGGGGTTCGGGGCCCGGATGCGGCTGTGTCTGCTGGGAAAAAAGAAAACGGGTCGTGCCTTATTCGAGGCAGAACCCGTCTGATCTCATGACTTTCGCGTGTACACGTGCAAACGGGCTTCGTCAGGCGGCAAATCGCCAGAAGAAGCCGTAAAATCGAATGCTGGTGTTCACGGAATAAGTTTTCATAATGGATTTACTATACACCCGATTTCCGCAAAAGTCAACCGCGCCTCTCATCTTTTTTGAAAAAACGCTGCGCACGAGCAGCGCCGGGCGCCGATGCAAAATCTCTCCCTGCCCCGTGCCTGAGCGGAGCCACGAACTGTTCGACACACGCCATGTGTTCCCACTGGCAATGTATCAGCACAGCCTGCGGTGTGGCGTCGCGAAGCACGGCACTGCCCATGTTGAGGTGAACAGGATTTGTCTTCCCGCGGTGTCAGAAATCGTCGCCGTTGCGGAAGAAGCCTTTTTCCTTCATCTTCCGGCGGAGGTCTTCCAGCACCGCCTCGAACGCCGCGCGCTGTTCGTCCTCGCTTGCCTGCGGGATCAGGTCGTCCTGCGACTGGAGACGGCTGGCGAGCTCGTCCGGGAGGTCCTGCAGGAAGCGCGACGGCTTGTGCAGTTCGTATTCGCCGTACTTGAAGCGCTTGCGTGCGAGCGTGAGGATGAGCTGTTCGCGGGCGCGCGTGATCGCCACGTAGCACAGGCGGCGTTCCTCCTCGACCCCGCGCGACGACTCCTCCATGGCGCGTTCGTGGGGGAACAGCCCCTCCTCCATGCCGATCACGAAGACGATGGGGAATTCCAGCCCCTTCGCGGCGTGGACGGTGGAGAAGACGGGCGCGTTGCGGTTGTCCTCGTTGTCGTCCTTCGTGCGGTCGGAATCGTCCATGAGGGAGAATTTTTCCAGCAGGTCGCCGATGGTGAGCGGATCGCTTCCGGGCGGCTGGTTGTATTCGAGCTGGGAGATGGAATTGATGAATTCCAGCACGTTTTCCTGGCGGTTTTTCGCTTCCTCCGTGTCGCGGTAGATCTTCAGGAACCCGTTCAGGTAGCCGACGTCTTCGAGGTAGTCGGTGACCTTTTCCGCGAGGCCGCCGGGCGTGGAAAACGCATCGCGCGCCTTCCGGACCGCCGAAACGAGGTTCGCCGCCGAGTTCGCGGCGGCCTTCGTGACGGATTCGGAGAACGCGGATTCGGAGAGCAGGTCCTGCATCGGGGTGTTCGCAGCCTTCCTCAGATTGCGCAGGCGCATGACCGCCTTGTCGCCGATGCCGCGCGGAGGCACGCCGATCACGCGCAGCAGGCTCTGGTCGTCGCGCCTGTTCAGCACGAGCTTCAGGTACGCCACGGCGTCCTTGACCTCCTTGCGCTGGAAGAACTCCTGGCCGCCGATGATGCGCGGGCGGATGTTGTGCGCGTGGAAGACCTGTTCGAGCGTGCGAGAGAGGTAGTTCGAGCGGTACAGCACCGCGAAATCCCGGTAGCAGTAGTCGGGATTGGCGGCGATGATGTGCTCCATCATATTGTAGACGAATTCCGCCTCGGCGTCGCCGTCCTCCAGCTGCGCGAGCCGGATCTCCTCGCCGTCGCCCTTGGTCGACCACAGGCTCTTGTCGAACCGCGCGCCGTTGTGGGAGATGACGCTGTTCGCGGCGCGGAGGATGTTGTTGGTGGAACGGTAGTTCTGTTCGAGCTTGATCTCGCGTGCGCCGGGGAAATAGGTCGGGAAGTTCAGGATGTTTCCGACGTCGGCGCCGCGCCACGCGTAGATGCTCTGGTCGTCGTCGCCGACCACGCAGATGTTCTGCCGGAACTGCGTGAGATACTGGAGCAGTTTGAGCTGGGCGGCGTTGGTGTCCTGATACTCGTCGACCAGCAGATAGCGGTATCTGTCCTGATAGCGCGCCAGACACTCCGGCTGCTCCTTGAATATCTTCAGGACGAGCAGAAGCAGGTCGTCGAAATCCAGCGCGTTCTGCAGCTCCAGGATCTGCTGGTAGCGTTCGTAGATCGCCAGAAACGCGTCGTTGCCGCCCGACGGCACGTCGGCGGGGAACTGCATCTGGTTCTTGCATCTGCCGATGAACGCCGCGACTTCTTTCGCCGGGATCTCGTCCTTGCCGAATCCGAGCTCGGCGGACGCCTGCTTGATGATGCCAAGCTGGTCGCTTTCGTCCAGGATGCTGTAGTTCGAGTTGTAGTTGCCCGCGAACGCGATGTCCCGCCGCAGGATACGCGCGCAGAACGAGTGGAACGTGCCGAGCGTGACCTTGTCGGCCGCCGCGCCGGGCACCATCGCCGCCACGCGTTCGCGCATCTCCGCCGCGGCCTTGTTCGTGAAGGTCATGCCCGCGATCTGTTCCGGCGGGATGCCCTCCCCGATCATGTGCGCGATGCGGGACGTGATGACGCGCGTTTTGCCCGTGCCGGCGCCGGCAAGGACGAGGAGCGGTCCTTCGATCTGAAGGACCGCCTCCCTCTGTTCCGGGTTCAGTCCGGACAGACAATCGCGCATGACGGGCACGGACGGGATTCCTTATGGATGATCACGCGTCCTGCGCCGCGAGCTGGAACGTGAGGCCGTCCCAGACGGCGGACGCCGCGGTCACGGCGTTTTCGAATTCGGCGAAACGGCCTCCGCCGATCACGTAGGAGCAGATCGCCGGAGCATCGGCCGCGTCGAACTTGTCGTCCACGTTGTCGCCGCACGGATGGTCGAGCGTGTAGGTGGAGACGAAACGGAGCTCGCCGGGGACGCAGGGATATTCGCGCACGAGGATGGCGTCGCAGCGGACGATGCCGAGCACGAGCTTGCCCGCCTTGGCGTCGACTGCCGCCGCCACGCGGGGCGTGTTCAGCTGGTCTTTTTCATAGTCCATCGCGAGCAGGCAGGATGCGAACGCGTCACGGAGGGGCACGCCCATGGCGATCTTCTCGATGATCGGGTCGGTCTGGGAGCCGTTCGTAGCGAGGGCGACCGCGCCGGAGAGGCGGATGCAGTTGTAGGCGATGTAGGGGTTCTTCGCCAGGTCGCTTTCGAAGCCCGCGCGCGGCAGGATGGCGATCTTGCCGGTGATGAGCTTGGCGCTGCGGTTCGGGAAGGAACGGGAGGAGACGCGGTAGGCCGCGCAGGGTTTGCCGTCGCGGGTCATGCCGGCGCAGACGATTCGTCCGAGATACATGGTCGTGGTCCTTTCAGACTTCTAAATAAGTTATCAGATGTTTGGGAAATGCGTAAAGTGGAAATATGTTCAGTTCTGGCGCGGCTTGAGCTGCGGGAAGAGCACGACGTCGCGGATGGACTCCGTGCCGGTCAGAAGCATCACGAGACGGTCCACGCCGATGCCCATGCCGCCCGCCGGAGGCATGCCGTATTCGAGCGCGGTGAGGAAGTCCTCGTCGACCGCCTGCGCCGGGTCCTTGCCGGACAGCGTGACCTGCTCCATGAAGCGCTTGCGCTGGTCGATCGGGTCGTTGAGCTCGGAGTAACCGGGGGAGATCTCCTGCCCGTTGATCTCGAGTTCGTACACGTCGACGCTTTCGGGATCGTCGGCGCACTTCTTGGCGAGCGGGACGAGTTCGGCGGGGAGGCGCGTCACGAAGGTCGGCTGGATGAGCGTGTGCTCGATCAGCTTTTCGTAGATCTCGTGCGTGATCTCGAGGTCGGTCCAGTCGGGCATGACCTGCGCGCCGAGTTCCTTCGCGATCTTGTATTTCTCCTCGCGCGGAAGCTCGAACCAGTCCTGACGGCCCGTGCGCTCGCGGACGAGGTCGCGGTACGGGGCGCGGCGCCACGGACGCTCGAGGTTGATGACCTTGTCGCCGGGGAGCTTGATCTGGAGGGTGCCGAACACCTTCTGCGCGATGGTCGTGACCATGCTCTCGATGAGCTCCATCATGGTCTCGCAGTTGCCGAACGCCTGGTAGATCTCGATCATGGTGAATTCGGGGTTGTGGCGGCGGTCGATGCCCTCGTTGCGGAAGTTGCGGTTCAGCTCGTACACCTTCTCGAATCCGCCGACCAGGAGGCGCTTCAGGTAGAGTTCCGGCGCGATGCGCAGGTACATGTCACAGTCCAGCGCGGTGTAGTGCGGCTTGAACGGCGTGGCGGCGGCGCCGCCGGGGATGTACTGGAGCATCGGGGTCTCGACCTCCAGGAATCCGCGCGATTCGAGGAAGTTGCGGATTTCGCGGATGATCTGACTGCGCTTGAAGAAGAGGGAACGGCTTTCGTCGTTCATGATGAGGTCGAGGTAGCGCTGACGGTAGCGCTGCTCCATGTCGGTCAGGCCGTGGAACTTCTCCGGCAGCGGACGCAGGGACTTCGAGAGCATCGTGTAGGACTGCATTTTCAGCGTGATCTCGCCGGTCTTCGTCACGAACATGTGCCCGGTGGCGGCGATCAGGTCGCCCGGATCAAGGCGCTTGAAGCGCTTGTACTCCTCCTCGCCGAGCAGGTCGCGCTGGGCGTACAGCTGGAGGCTGCCGTGCTGGTCCTTGATGTGCAGGAACGTCGCCTTGCCCATCACGCGGAACGTCATGATGCGGCCCGCGACGGTCACGAGTTCGGTGTTCTCCACGTCCGGCACGTATTTCGCGCGCGCTTCGGTCGTCGGGATGATGTTGTCCACGAAGACGCCGTACGGGGCGATGCCCGCGGCACGGAGTTCTTCGGCTTTCGCCTTGCGCTGGGAGAAAAT
>JAFSZN010000103.1 GCA_017455665.1 Lentisphaeria bacterium | reverse complement strand
CGAAGTAATATTTCGACGCCGTGTCCTCCTGAGCGGCCTTCCGCCAGTCCACCTGGGTCATCTGCGCCTTCGAGACGCAGAACGGCACGGCGAGCAGGACCAGGACGGCGGCCGTCACGGGACCGAAGATTTTTTTCTGTGTGCGGAGACATGCGAACAGGATCAGCGTTGCCGGAATCGCCAGGAACAGATAGTTGAACATCTTTTCCACGAAGACTTCCTGCGCGTCCGGGGCGAAGAAGTCGCGGAGCGCCGGGCTGGAAACACCGCTTTCCGAAATGATGAGGAGCGGCTTTCCGTTCACGAACAGCGGCGCGGCCACGGCGGCGAGGATCAGCAGGATTACGAAGACGAGGCCGGCGACGGCTGTCTTCTCGCGGAAGAACCTGCGTACCATGAGCCGGCCCGGCGTCTCATACGCCGCGGAATCCGTTTCATTCGGCATCGTTTCCGGCGGTGTTTCCTGCAAGCCTGTGCTGTCCGTGTTCATGTTTTTTCGAGTTTGCGCCGGTTACGGTTCGGGGAAGAACGCGGGTTTGCCGTCCGCCATGGAAACGCGGATGCGGGTGCGGCCGTGGAAGGTCCCGCGAAGGATTTCGTCGGCGAGCGGGTCCTCGATGAGGGTTCCGATGGCGCGGCGGATCGGCCGTGCGCCGTGTTCCGGGTTCGCGTCGGCGGACACGATGCAGTCGATGACGTCATCGTCGATTTCGAGCGTGCGGCCCTGGTCGGCGAGCCTGGATGTGAGCTTGGAAAGTTCGAGGCGGACGATTCGGCGGAGCTCCTCGGGGCCGAGCTTGCGGAAAACGATCAGTTCGTCGAGACGGTTGATGAACTCGGGTTTGAAGGTCTTCTTCGCGGCTTCCAGCAGGCTGTCGCGGAGCTTGTCGTAGTCGTCGTTCACGCCGGACCCGGTGGAGAATCCGAGCGGCGCGCCGTTTGTGATGCGCTCCGCGCCGACGTTCGCGGTCATGATGATGATGGTGTTGCGGAAGTCGACGCTGCGTCCGAGCGTATCGGTGAGGCGGCCCTCCTCCATGATCTGAAGCAGCATGTGGGTCACGTCCGGATGCGCCTTTTCGATCTCGTCGAACAGCACCACGCTGTACGGGTGGCGGCGGACGCGTTCGGTCAGCTCGCCGCCCTCGCCGTGCCCGACGTAGCCGGGCGGGGAGCCGACGAGACGGCTCACGTTGAACTTCTCCATGAACTCGGACATGTCGATCTGGATCAGGGAGTCGGCGTCGCCGAACATGAACTCGGCGAGCGATTTCGCGAGCAGGGTCTTGCCGACGCCGGTCGGGCCGAGGAAGATGAACGAGCCGATGGGGCGGTTCGGATCCTTCAGGTCGGCGCGTGCGCGGCGGAGTGCGCGCGCCACGGCGTGCACGGCGTCGCTCTGCCCGATCACGCTCTTTTCGAGCTCGGCCTCCATCTGGAGCAGGCGTTTGGACTCGGTGTCCTGGAGCTGTTCCAGCGGGATGCCGGTGAGTTTGGAAAGCACGCTGTGGATGTCCTCGCGGGTGACTTCCGGCGTGGTCTCGCTGCGTGCGTCCTCCCAGGCTTTGCGCGTGGCCTCGAGCTGTTCGCGGAGTTCGCGCTCGCGGTTGCGGAATTTCGCGGCGTCCTCGAACCGCTGGTCGGAGATCGCCTTCTCCTTCTCGCGGACCATCTGCTGGATGGCGTCCTCGGTCTCCCGGAGGTCGGGATGCTTCGGCGCGTTGGCGATGCGCACGCACGCGCCCGCCTCGTCCATGAGGTCGATCGCCTTGTCGGGCAGGAACCGCCCGTTGATGAACCGGTCGGAGAGCTTCACGGCGGCCTCGATGGCGTCGTCGGCGTAGCGCACCTTGTGATGTGCCTCGTAGGCGGGCTTCAGGCCGTACAGGATCTTGATCGCGTCGGCGATGCAGGGCGGCTCGACCATGACCGGCTGGAACCGGCGTTCCAGGGCGGCGTCCTTTTCGCTGCCCTTGCGGTATTCGTCGAGCGTGGTCGCGCCGATGCACTGGAGCTCGCCTCGGGACAGCGCGGGCTTGATGATGTTCGCGGCGTCCATGGCGCCCTCGGCGCCGCCCGCCCCGACGAGCGTGTGGAGTTCGTCGATGAAGAGGATGGTCTTTTTGGAGGCGCGCACCTCGTCGAGGACCGCCTTGATGCGTTCCTCGAACTGGCCGCGGTATTTCGTGCCGGCGACCATCAGGGCGAGGTCGAGCACGATGAGGCGTTTCCCGTGCAGGAGCTCCGGCACGTCGTCTGCGGCGATCTTCCGCGCCAGCCCCTCGACGATCGCGGTCTTTCCGACGCCCGCCTCGCCGATGAGCACGGGATTGTTCTTCGTGCGGCGGCAGAGGATCTGGATGACGCGTTCGATCTCGTTGTGGCGTCCGATGACCGGGTCGAGCTTGTTTTTCTTCGCCAGCGCGGTCAGGTCGCGCCCGAACGCGTTCAGCGCGGAGTGCTCGCCGTTGTCGTCGTCTTCATTGTCATTGAAAAGCTTGTCGTCCGAATCCTCGAAATCGTCGCCGTCGTCTTCATTCCTGTCATCGTCGTCCTCGTCGTCGGAATCCGGCAGGTAATCCGGGTCGAGCGTGGCGAGGATGCGCTGGCGCGCCCGCGCCGGGTCGACCTTGGACGCCCGGAGCAGGCCCGCGGCGGCGGTCGCGCCGTCGTTGAGGATGGCGAGGAGCAGATGCTCCGTGCCGATATAGTTGCAGCGCATCGCGCGCGCCTCGTCGCCAGACATGATGATGATCTTGCGGAGGCTGGCGGAGAACGGCGGCGCGCCGATCTGGCGGATTTCGGAGCCGGACTGCGGCAGTTTCCGCGCGAGGTCGTTCAGCAGAGCCTGGAAATCGACCTTCATGGCGCGCAGGACCTCGACCGCGACGCCTTCCTTCAGCAGGCAGATCCCGCGCAGGAGATGCTCCACGGAGATGCAGTCGTGGTTCGACTTCTCCGCGTCCTTCTGCGCCAGCGTGAGCGACTGGCGCGCCCGAGGCGTAAACCGTTTCAATGCGGCATTGACTTCTTCCTGTTCCGACATATTGTTTTTTCTCCCTGCAAATGCTTTTTTCTGTTCCCTGTAGATGATTCGGGACGCGTCGCCGCGTCCCGGTCTGTCTTGTCATTTCTTCCGCCCGCCGGCCCTCCTGCCATGCTGGACCTCGGGACCGCACGGAAATCCCTCCCGCCTCGCACAGGCGCGGCGCCGGGCGGCAAAGCGGACTTATTTCGTGATAAAGTAGTTCTCGTTGTTCGCGATATAGCTTTCGAGCGTGTCCGGGCAAATGAGGTAGTAGAAGAAATCGAATGCCTCGGAAAGGTCCTTCGGCGCGGAGTTCTTCTGCATGTCAAACGAGGAACCCGCCTCGCTGATGTAGTCGATGATGGCGCACACGCGGCCGCTCTTCAGCATGTCCTGTTCGACGTAAGGCAGGCCGTTGTCGCACATGAGCAGCATGTTGTTTTTGCCGGTGGCGGTATTCTTTTTCGTGAGGAACGTGATCTTCTTGAGTTCGGAGGTCGAGCTGGGCAGGCCCGCGAAATTGACGACGATGTCGACCCTGTCGTAGACCTGGTCCAGTTTTTTCTTCATGATCGCGGCGTCCGTGGGCTCTTCACGTTTTTCCTCGCCGGTCTTCTTGTCGGTGGTGAGCTCGCCGACGATAATCACATCGCCGCAGGAAACTCCCTTTTCGGAGAGGCGGCTCTGAAGTTCCTGGAGGATGAAATAGCTTTCGGATCCGGAATCGCTGTTGGACTCGTCGTCGATCAGGAACGCGGCGCTGCCGCCGTCCGGAAACCGTTCCGCGATATAGGCCGCGGCTCTTTCCGCCTTCGCCGACCGGAAGATCCTGGCGTTCTTTTCAAGTCGGGCATCCTCGGATTTCGTCCCGGACACAAAGAAGCTGGCGCCGACGGCACCGAATACGATGAGCGCGCCAAGGACCATAAAAATACGGGCATTGGACTTTGTGCTCATGTTCTTAATCCCCCAAACCATTACGATAAAGCCCACCGCCATCACAATATAAACGGCAAGGACTGTAGGTTCGATGTCAGCTAAAATCATGGTTCGACTCCTTTACGGTGTTTCAGGGCACGCCCGCGGCGCACCTCATGTTTTTTTGTTGAAAAAAATGCACATAAGCAAATATATCATACTTTCGGACGCTTTCAACCTCTTTTCTCTTTTTTCTTAATAAAAACTGGCGGAGAGAGGGGGATTCTTGCAGAACGATGACGGGTTTGAGGTTAAAAGGGGCGGTTTATGCTCGGTTTAAGGTGGTGCGGAGAGGCGGCGTGTTGTTCTTTCTTGCGCTTTCTTGTTCCTTTCTGTTCCTTGTTTGTATCAAGATTGTATCATGCCGTTTTGAGGTGGAGCGGGGGAGTTGTCAAGTAAAATTTGACAACTGGCCCATGTCGATCATTTTCGTGAGGTCACGAAATTGATCCGGCGGCCATGATACCTTTGTCCGGTGGCATGATATTCTTTTGTTCTGGCATGATATTTTTGAGGTTGAGCGGCGTTTTATCTCGCCATTTATCGCGTTTATCGCGCCGGGTGGCACGATAAAAGCAGGGAGGGTCATTTGTACGGTATTTTTTTGTAGATTGCGAACAGAATCAATATGATGCCGGACCCGGAGAGGAAAGCGGCAATCTGAATCTCATTGTTTATTGCCGTAATCCAGGATGCAATGAAGCTCAAAACGGAGCAAAAGCACAAACATGATGCCGCCCAGGGCGGGCGCGGCGCAGAGCGTTCGCGGCTGGCTGTTTTGAGGAGCAAACAGGTATCTTTCCGCCACAATTCGGACAATCCATGTCATTGTAGGTTTGCCCGTCTTCAACCTCAACCATATACTGTTTTTTACAGGATGGGCATGTTATATTGATCTTCGGCATGTTTCCGGGCTTCCTTTCAGTTCAAATCGAGTTCATTTATCGTGCGGAGTACGGCTTGAAGCGATTCCGGGGGAATATCGAGCGGGATCAAGGCCGCAATGATGCGGGAGCGGGCTTGTTCAACGGAGCCGGGAGCCGCGCCGCTGTTGATGCTCTGCGTGTTCACCTTGACATTGGAGGCGACCTGGGTAATGGTGTTGTTGCCGTTTCCATTTAAGTTGATTGTTGCGTTCGGAAACATCCGGTCAAGCGTCTCTATGCGGAGACCACCCGCGCTCCTCTTTCCAGAAAGGATCGGCTGCATTTGGCTGTGCCGCACATGATGTTTCGCTGCAACTTCCTCTTGCGTCATCCCGGAATCGTATTCCTGGCGTAGCGTCTCAAAGACGGTTTGGGCTATATTCATTTTATAAGCTCCTTTCGCCTTAAAATATAATACCCTATAAAAATTTTTCAAACTTTTTTATAAAACCCGCTTGAAAAATGCCGCAACCGCGTTATATTTTATCTCGTAAGCACAAATCACCAAAACGAAAGGAAACGCGATGAAACGCTCATTCGTCAAGCCGATCGCCTTATACGCGACGAAAAAAGAATTGAGCTTATTTCAGCTCATCAAGAAACACCACAACCGAACGAGCAACGCAGACATGCTCCGTGTGCTCATCAACCAGGAAGCGGAAAAAATTTTAAAAGAAAATAACGCAACCGCGACAACGCCAGCGCGGTAAAATAACCACCACCACCGAAAGGAATGCAAACATGAACCCGTTCCGTGAAGACCCGAACAACATCATCGACGAAGATTACACCGTCGAGGAAAAGAAGAAGGAGGCCGAAGCATGAACGAACGACTTTACCTTGTCTACACCGAAGTCCGGGCCATGTACGGCATCGGACGCAAGCAGATCAACAGCCTGGTCGCAAAGAACCGACTGCACCGCGTGAAAGTGGGGAACGCCTGGCGTTACCCGCGCACCGACCTGGAAACGATCTTCAACGCGCAGCCGCCCCGCCGCCACATCCGGGCGGGCTACGTCAAGCGGCAGACGGCAGCCGCCGTGTGAGAAATCAAGAAACCAAACCGAACATTCAAAACCTACTACCAAAGGAGCAACACAATGCCTGATACAATCATCGAGGGCCTGTTTCTTTCGTTCTTCGCCCTGGGCGCATTCTTCACCGTCGCATTCACCGTCATGCTGATCGCCGAGGATTGGAGGTAATCGCAATGAAATGGATTGAAAACGGCATTTCGTTCGAGGGAACCGTCGCCGAGTACAAGGAACTCCACGACGGCATGATCCCGGCCCCGGTCCGCACCCGCAAGGGAAAGAGCATCACGCTCCGCCTGGCCGACGGCACGGAAAAGATGTTTTCGACGCTGAAAGAAGCGGCTGAATACATCACGAACAGCACGGGCAAGTTCGTTTCCGCCTCGCATCTGGGGAAACAGGTCAACGGCGCGTCCGTGAGCATCGAGAACTTCGCGGGCGGAAAAGAGGTCCCGCTTTTCCACGCCGATCCCGAACTCCAGGCGAACGCCGCCGAGCCTGATCTTCCGGCCACCGCAAGCGGTGTTGACGCCGTGCCGGGCTCCGCTCCGGCACAAGACGAACTCCCCGCCAATGATCCCGCCGAACCCGCGCCCGCAAGCGCGACCGTATAACCACATCAACACGGAGAAAGCAAATGAACGAGAACGAACCAATCAACACAGAGGTCGTTGACGCAACGCAGTCAAGTACGCTTGCCACAATCGAAAGGGCAAGTATTGACATGCAGATCGCCACGGCACACCAGTTTCCGCGCAGCATCACCAAGTTCAAGGAAAATGCCCTTGCCCTGGTTACGCTGGATGAAGAAACCGCCGCGTCCTGTCTTTACAGCCGTCCGGTCGGAAAAGACGAAAACGGAAATGAAGTCTTTGCCGAGGGTATGTCAATCCGCATGGCCGAGATCGTGGCGGCGACATACGGAAATCTCCGCGTCGGGACACGCATTCTCGAATCGACGCCGCGCTACGTCATCGTTCAGGGCGTCGCACACGACCTCGAAAGCAACTTCCTTTCGACAGCCGAATGCAAGGAAGCGACCGTGAACAAGTACGGAAAGCCGTACACGGAACGCATGAGAATCGTCATCGAAAAAGCAGCCGCAGCAAAGGCCCGGCGCGACGCGATTTTCGCCGTTGTTCCCCGCGCATCCGCCAAATTCCTTGAAAAGGCGGCAAAAGACCTGCTTTTCGGGAACGCTTCAAGCATCACGAAATGGAGGACCCGGATCGCCGAATGGGTAAAGACGCTCGGAATCGACACGGCCCGCGTCTGGACCGCGCTCGGCGTGGACGGGGCAGACGATTTGAAGCAGACGGAAATCGAGCGACTGATCGGCATCAAGACTGCACTACAAAACGGCGACATCAGCCTGGACGATGCTTTCCCGGTCCTGACCGAAGAAGAAGACGGCGGCGGCAGATACAAGGCTCCGAAGAAGAAGCCCGCAGAGCAGCCGGAAACCACCGAACCCGAACAGGAAGCCGCGAAGCCGGAAACCCAGGCGCAGAACGCGCCGGAAGAAGCCCCGGCAGCAGACCCCGCGCCGCCCGCAGAAGCCGCAGACAAGACGGCAGAGACGAAAGCCCCGGCAGTCATCAGCGAGAAACAGGCAAACCGCCTTTTCGCCATTGCCAACAAGCAAAGCCTGACGAAAGACGAGATCGGATTTTTGATCTTCGACGTCGGCGGCGTGAACCACGCGAACGAGATTCCGAAAGACCGCTATGAAGCCGTGATCGCCGCAATCCAGACGGCAAAGCACGGAAGCGTTCTTCCGCCGGAAGAGGGAGATTTGATTTGATGTCCGGCGAGTTGCAATTCGACGCGAAAGCGCACCGCTACACCGTAGACGGAAAGATCGTGCCGTCCGTTACGCAGATCATTTCTGCGGTCGGATTGTATGAATTTGACTATGTGAGCAGGGAGACGCTTGCAATCGCAGCGGAACGAGGCCGCCACGTCCACACGATGATCGAGTGGTACGAACACGGCGAACTCGACGAAACAAGCATTGACCCCGAATTGCAAGGCTATTTCGACGCATATTTGAGCATGAAGACGGCGGGCGTGATTCCCGCGAAAGCCGAACTGATCGAACACCGCGCATACAGCGCGAAGTACGGCTATGCTGGAACGCTCGACATGCTTTTCAATGGGAACTGGATTCACGACCACAAAACGGGCGTGAAAAGCCCGGTCCACGGCTTGCAGCTTTCCGGTTACTGGCTCGAATTGCACCCCGATTTCAACGTCAAACCCGAACGCCTGACTTGCGGCTACTACAAAGCAGACGGATCATGGGAGCTGGTAGACTACCCCTACGAACCGTTCGCCTGGCTTGCAATCGTGGCCGATTACAAGTGGCGCGAAAAACACAACCTTATCAAACCGCGCTGGGCGGCATGATCCGGCGCAAACCATAACACAAAACGCCCGTGGCAGCGGGCAGAATTGAGGTCAAACATGGTAACAAATGCAACTCAAACCCCGGAACTGGTCGAACACCAGGCAGAGCTTCAAAGCGAAGTGTCCGCCGTCGTCGCCGTGCAAATCGCCGTGACGAACCAGGAAACCTACGTCAAGGCGAACGAACAGATCGGCAAGCTCCAGGCGGTCCGCAAGGCAATCGTCGAGCGTTTCAGCGATCCGAAGAAGAAAGCCGCCGAAGCGCACAAGTCAATCTGCGCCCTCGAAAAGGAGTTCCTGAATCCCGTGGACCAGCAGATTTCCAACTTCAAACGCGCGACGGAACGCTGGTATCTGGCCGAACAGAACCGCATCCGCGCGGAAGAAGAGCGCAAGCGCAAGGAAGCAGAAGAAGCGGCGCGTCTGGCCGCCGAAGCGGAAAGCGCGGGCGAAGAAGAACTGGCCCAGGAAGCAGTCGTGGAAGCGACGCTCGCCCAGGCAAGCGTTACCGTCATGCCGAAAGTCTCCGGCACAGTCATGCGCGAAGTCTGGAAAGCGGAAGTTACCGACATCAACGCGGTCCCGCGCGAGTACATGATCGTGAACCAGGCCGCGCTTGACAAGATCGCCCAGACGATGAAAGGACAGCTGAACATCCCCGGAGTCCGATTCGTGAAGAGCTACACCAATTCCACACGCGCGAAAGCGTAAGCGCGGGAAGGAGAACAGATCAATGCCGAATCGAGTTATACGACCGTGGTTCGATTCCGAAGCTATCAATAGCTTATCGGACGCGGGAGAAGTATTTTTCGTTCGGCTTATCATGGCGGTAGATGACTTTGGCCGTTTTTACGGTTCTCCGCAACTGCTGAAATCGTACCTTTACCCTCTGAAAAATATGAGAGTCTCCGACATATCCCGTCTGATCGCCGCGTGCGTGAAGGCCGGAGTGATCGCAGAATACGAGCATGAGGGGAAGACATACTTGCAGATCATCAAGTTCAAGCAGCGTTTGCGGAAACAGAAAAGCATCTTCCCCGCGCCGCCCCCGGAAATTCTCGAAAAGTGCAAACTTGAAGAGCAATCGTCCGAAGAATGCACGTCAACCGGCCGTCAATTGTCCGCCAATCGACCGACAATTGACCGTCAATTGACTGACAATCGACCGACAATTGACCGCCAATCGACCGTCAATTGTCCGCCTGAAGAAGAAGTAGAAGAAGAAACCGAAAATAAGATGGATTCGGATAAATCCTCATCCATCACCCCGGAGCCGGGAACGCCCGGCAATCCGGGGCGGCGCAATGCCGCCGAACATCTTTTCTTCGACTATGACGGCGACCGGAAGATACACGGAATCACCCCGGAACTGCTGGCCTACTGGCGGGAAATGTACCCCGCGCTCGACGTTGAAGCCGAACTCAAAAAGGCATCAACGTGGCTTGACGGCAATCGGAAGAACCGTAAAACAGACCTGAAACGCTTCCTCGTAAACTGGCTGAACAAGGCGCAGGATCGCGCTCCGCGCGTCCAGGACCAGCCGAAACCGCAAACCACGACAAACGGATGGGGAATCTGACATGTACTGCTGCATGAAATGCGGAATGCCATTCGACGGCAACGGGTATCTCTGCCCGATGTGCCAGAATGAGGAAGACCGCAAATATGAAGCCGAGTTTCAGCTTCATGTGCCGGAATACATCGACGAAGCGGGTATTCCTGACGGCTACCGTTACTGGCGGGGGACGAACCTGTCAACGGTCGAGAAAGGCCCAATCGTCGAACACGCGGCGGAATGGATATGGCAGCACCGGAAAGACAATCTGCTGATCTCCGGCAAGACTGGAATGGGGAAAAGCACGTCGGCCTGTTATGCCGCCATGCGCCTGATCGCGGCGCACAAGGTAGTCCGCTACGTCAAGCTCCAGCGGCTTATGTGCGAATGGAGCGAGGCGAGAACGAGCGACAGCGCGTTCGGCGAGCAAGAATTTTTCGGGCGTTTCCGCAAGCTCGACTATCTGATCCTTGACGAAGCGGTCGGGAAAGTCAAAGACACGGAAAGCCGCCGGGAAATGATGATCGAACTGCTCGACGAAATCGCAAGCGGCGAGCTGAAAATGCGCTTATGGATTCTGGGAAACTTCCGTCCGGGGAGCATCGACGCGCTGTTCGGGGAAGAGAACCGCGACCCGTCATTGCGCCGCATCGAGGAAAACTTCGTCTGCGCCGGGATCACCGACACGGAAGTCGAGGTGTTCCATGTGTGGCCACAAACCGAAAAAACATCAAATTGAGGTCAAAACCAAATGGATCAACTGAAAATCATTCGCGTGGGAAACCTCGGTCCTGGGGACGTGCATGAACGTTGCACGGACTGCGAGATACACCACGAAGCCGCGAACGCCGGAAACGGCGAGGGCTATGTGCTGCTGAAAGGCTCGCAAAAGGCCGTCGCCGCCGTCGCCGGAATGCTGTACGAACCCGTG
>JAFSZN010000102.1 GCA_017455665.1 Lentisphaeria bacterium | reverse complement strand
TGAGGGTCTCCGCCTTGAGCGAAGCGTATGTCTTCGTCGTCTCGCCGTCGGTCACGGTCACGCCGGTGTACGTCTTTCCGACCTTGAAGTCCTCGGATGCGAGTTTCGCCACGGCGGACCCGGCGGGAACGAACGTGGTATAGGTCTTGCCGCCGACCTGGACCGTTATCTTGCGCGAGGATGCACTGTCTACATCGAGGCCGGTCAGGGTAAGCATCGCGGCTTTGCGGCGGACGTCTTCCGCCACACTGGTCTGCATGGGCAGGAGATCGCCGGCGTCCGTGATCTCGATCGCGTATTCGACGCCCGCGACAAAGTCGTCCGAATAGATGTTCACGGGGACAGGACTGTCGTTCAGCGGGATCAGGACGTCCGTCTGCATGACGAAGTCGTCCGCCGTGACCACGACGTGGACGGTGCGGGCTTTTCCCGCCGCTCCCGTCAGGGTGATCTTCCTCGTGTCGTTTTCGGACGCGACCTGCAGCCTGCCGTTGTTCACGATGGCGTCGGTCGTGACGTCGGAGCGATCCAGACTGTCGGTCACGGCGGTGGCGGTGATCATCGGCCCTTCGACCATGACATAGTATTCGGTATTCTCGATGAAACTCGTGGGAAGCGTAACCGTCTCATCGCCCGTTCCGACCGCGACCTCGAACGTATAGGCGAGGAACTGGGAATTGTCATCGTTCGCAATGTTCGCCGTGAACCGACGGCTCGTGATCTCGGGGTGTTCGGGATCGGCCGCCGGACGATTGACCGTCAGCGTCAGGACGCCGCCGTCATAGACGAGCGAATAATCGGAGACGGGGACGACGGTGCCGTCGTCCATCTTGACGGAGACGACTTCGGAGCCTCCCCCGAAGCTGGGCGAAAGCGGGACGCTCGTCACCTGTTTGGCGATCTCGACGTTTCTGAACGTGTAGAGCGCGTTTTTGTTCTCCGTGTCGACGCCGCGGACGGTCACGTCGACGGTTCGTTTCGCCTCTTCGACGAACGCGACGTTGATGGTGATCTTGCGGGTTCCCTCGGAGGTGTCATGCACGGCGGTGTTGACGCTCTTGTCCGTCACGACGACGTAGTAGCTCTGTCCGACGACGAACTTGTTCGAGGAAAGCGAGACGACGGTCTCTCCGGCAGGGACGCGCACCGTGAACGTCTCCGTTTCCTTGGTGCCGTTGTTGATGACCTGGATCTGAACATCGCGCGGCTCGTCGCCTTCCGCCACGGTCAGCTGCAGCTTTGCGGATTCGCCGGGCGTGACATACAGCTCGCCGTTTTTCTGAACGCTGATGGCGTCCGCGTCCACGGTCGCGCCGGAAAGCATGACCGGAGTCGAGGGGCCGACGGTCAGCGTGCCGAATTTCGCATCGTTTTTCGCACCGTTTGCCACGGTGCGGACCGTCACGCCGTGCTCGGCGGTCGCGAGCGAGAGGTTCAGGTCGCCGTATTTGTCGTCGGCGCCGGTATAGATGATGCGTTTCGTGGAGCCGGCCTTGAGCACGGACCACATCGGGTCCCTGGAGAAGTTCGGGTTGCCGTTGTCGCTGAACGCATTGTACCCGTAGTAGGTGAAGAGGCCGACGTTCTGGCCCGTGGCCTTGTCGCTCCAGGCCCGGTTGACATAGATCGTGGAGACGTCGGGCCGAGCCATCTGGATGTACTGGTTGCCCTCCTCGTCCGTTTTGATGTCGATGCCGCCGCCCTGGACTTTCAGGACGACCTCGCCGTTGCCGTTGATGCCCTCGAGCGGAATGTTGTTCGGGGTGTAGTCGAGCCCGCCGGCGTCCATGACGATCGTGCCCTGGTTGTCGATGGTGACGGATCCGTTCTGGGTGACGGGCCGAATGGGGAGCGTACCGTCCGGGTTGAGCGCGATGGTGAAGATGGCGCCCTCGCCGTTTTCGAAATGGTCGGTGTAGAGCTGGGAGGTGCCGTCAACGGTCATCGTGGAATCGGGGGCGTTGGTGATGGTGCCGCCGGTGATGGAGGAGCCGTTGGAAAGGCTGACAATGCCGTTGTTTGTGATCTCGCTGATATTGCTGCCGTAGTTCGGCAGGGTAATGGCGGCTCCGTTGGAGAGGTCCAGCGTGGCGCCGGCGTCGATCACCATGTCCTGGCCGCCCGTCTGGGCGACCGTCGCGTGGTCGAGCGTATTGTTGCCTTCGAAATGCAGGTTCGCGCCGCGGCCCGGCAGACTGTCCTGCGGACGGATTTCGGAATAAACGGTTTCGGGGTTGCCCGTCTCCGGATTGACAATGACGACGGGCGCCAGGACGGCGTCGCGGAACGTGATATGGGTGTCGGACACGCCCTTGAGGTCGGTGAACGTGCCGTTGACCAGGCACTTGCCGGAAATGATGAATTCGGCATCGTCCTTCAGGTTGACGGAATACTCGCTTGTGTTTCCCTGCTTCACGATGAAGTTGGAGTTGTGGAGGATGAAGGACCCGGATCCCAGCGTGCTGTTTTCGGTGGAAACGACGCCGCCCCAGCCCACGGAGCTGTTCGTGTAGCCTTTGTCGAGGTAAACGGTGGAGTTTTTAACGATCATCGTGCCGCCCACGATGGAGAAGTGGCGCTTGCTGTGGACCGTGCAGTTGTCGATGAGGACGGTGGCTCCGTACTCCGCCTTCAGGCGGTAGTGGATGACGAGGTTCCCGATGTCGACAAAACTCATGACGCCGTTCTGTTCATTGACACCGCCGATCACCCAGTCGCGGATGTCAAGCGTATTCAGGTGTTTGATCGTGAAGAGGTTCTGGACATGTTCGACCACCAGATCGCCGCCGGTCCATTCCCCGTTGACTTCATGCCCGAAATGAACGGAGACATCGTCGTAGACCCACTTCCCGTTCGTTGCATCCCAGTATTTGTCCGGCTCCAGGATCACATTGCGGGTGATCACGGAAAGCGTGCCGAGCTCTTCATAATCGTTTTCTGTCTTCTGAACGCGGATGATGACGCCCTCGTTGTCCTTGCCGATGGTATGGGTTGTCACATAGGCGCTGTTCAGCGCGGCGACGATGGAGTTTTGCGTGATGTTGACGGAACTGTTGTTCGTCGGGTCGGTGAACGTGGTGGAGATGTTCACGGTGCCGCTGCCGCCAAGTTCCTGCCGTTTCGCGGTAAAAGAGCCTGTGGGCAGGGTCGTCCAGTCCTTGTTGACGTACATCGCCGCGGTGCTGTATGTGCCGTTTACCGGGTTGTTCAGGTCGAATACGTTGTTGATCAGGAAGAGGCTTTCGTATTCCGTCGTGGGTCTGAAATCGTAAACCGCATAGTCGTCCGGATGGTTTTTTACCGCATCCGGAGTCTGCGGGTTGCCGTCGTCACCGTCGGTATAATAATACACGCTCAAAAGCTCGGAGGTCGCCGCAGTCTTTTTCTTCGCCACATAGATGTGCTTGTACTCGGATGAATCCGTCAGGTTGAGCAGCGTCCCATCCGTGTTGCCCGGATAGACGAAGAACAGCTGGACATCCTTGCCAATGTTCGCCACGACGGGATGGTCGATCCATTTGAGCTTTTCGCCCGCGACCTCTCCGGTCTTGATCTTGACATTTCCCTCGTCGATGGACGCCGCGACGAGGCGTGAGCTGGTGTCGACCAGGATGGTCCCGGATTCGGCGTTCTGGATGATGTCGGCGTTGCAATGGGAGTTGTTGACGAGTTCCAGCGTAGCGGTCTTGTCAATGATCAGGACGTCGTCCAGGGAGAAAAGCCCCTTTCCGAGGGTCAATGTGCTTCCAGTCTGGACCTTGAGGGAATCGAACTTGACGGCTTTCCCGTAGTAGAAATCCTTGGATGTTTCCGTTGTGGATCCGGTCCGGAACGTCAGGTTCTTGTCGACGATGAGCGTGCCGCGGGGATCGTAGAACTTGAAGTCGCTTTGATCAGATCCCCCGTTGATGTTGTAGAACACGATCGTGTCCCCGGGGTGGGCGAAGTTGATGGCGGCCTGCAAGTCCTTTGCATAATAGGACGCATCCTTATCCGTGGAATACACAAGAGTCGGTTCGCCATCAACGATCTTCTGCGCCTCGGTCTCCGGATCGTACCATTCCGGAGTGTAAAGATGTTTGTTCCAGGTAAGCGTGAAGTCATCTGTCTTGTTCCAGCTCGCATTTACAAAAAAAGTAGCCATTCCGAACTTCCTTTCTCAAGGTTGGACCGGTCAAAAAAAGCATATACCCCGGTCTTTTGTTAATTGTATGAAAACATACAGGCAATATAGCACTGGAACATGGAAAAATCAAGGATATTCAATAAAAAAATATCGGGATATTTTGTATGACATTTTTTGCAAACGCGCTACGTCTTGCATATCTGCATGTTGCAAAAAATGAGATTGACAGGAAACAGACGTTTTTTTATTTGAAACGATCAGAAAAAGACCGGGGAACAGGCTGACGCAAATCGTTGTAATCACGTCAACGGGAATGGTATCGGCTTTTTATTCGAAACAACCGATGTCAATCATGCGTGGAATGGAAGTGATTTTTTGTGAAGCAAACTGAAACCCGGCGGAAATGCCGAAGTCGGTCCGCCCGGAAAAAACAGAAGAAACATGCACGGAAAAGGCGTATTCTCGCGGCCGGAGCAAACGGGCGGGCTGAAACCGCCGGAAACGGGTTCAGGCGTGACGCGCGCCGATCTTGAGGACGGGGAAGGGATCCGTGAGCGGATGCGGCGTGTGCCGGATCATGAGGACGGTACAGTCGCGGAAGACCCGAAGAACAGTCTCCAGGAACCGCGTTTCGTTGTCGGCGTCGAGGTGCGCCGTGGCTTCGTCGAGGAGGAGGATGCGCGTTCCGCGGAGGAGTTCGCGCGCGAGGGCGAACCGGAGGCGTTCGCCGGCGGAGAAATTGCGTACGGATTCGGTGAGCACGGTGTCGAGCCCGTGCGGAAGCGCGCGGACGACGGGACCCGCTCCGGCGGCGTCGAGCGCGCCGGAAATGGCGTCGTCGGAGGGAGTTTCGTGGCATCCGAGGGTGAGATTGGTGCGGAGCGAGGCGGGAATGAACTCGGGGAACGGGCCGAGGTATCCGATCTGGCGGCGGAGGGCGCGGATGTTGTAGTCGTCGATGGAGCGGCCGTCGAGGAGGATCGCGCCGGAAACGGGCTTGTAGAACCCGAGGAGAAGTGCGAAGAGCGTGCTTTTGCCGGAGCCGGAGGGACCGGAGACGAGGAGCTTCGAGCCGGGCGCGAGCGCGAGGTCGATGCCGTCCAGCACGGTGCGCCCGGTGTGGTACGCGAACGTGACGCCGCGCAGCTCGATTGCGCCGTCCAGCCCGAACTCCTCGATGCCGGAGTCAAGATGCGGCTCGCGCGTGGCGTTCCGGAGTTCGGCGAGGCGCACGGCGGAAGCGAGCGCGGACTGCGCGAGGGGAAACGCGCCGCAGAGCTGGCTGACCGGGTGAAAGACGTTCATGAGGTAGCAGTTCAGCGCCCAGAGCGAGCCGAGCGACCATTCGCCCTTCAGGACGAAGCGGATTCCGACGGCGGCGAGGACGCCCTGGCAAATGAGCGGGATCAGCCCGGTAAGGAAGAGAAACGTATTGGAGAGCTTCACCGCGCGCAGCCGGAACAGTGTCTCGCGGGCAAATCCCGTGCGGATGGCGCCGCCCACGCGTTCCTCGGCGGCGCTGGTCTTCACGAGGTCGATGCTGCCGAGCGAGGACGCCAGCATGCGCTGGTTCCGCGCCTGGAGTTCGCTGATCTCGCGGGAGACGGCGTAGTGGCGCCCGCGGAACGTGTAGAGCAGAAACGCATAGCAGGGAAACACGAGGAGGACGGCGAGTCCGGTGCGCGGGCTGAGGAGAAAGAGAAACACGAGGCCGCCCGCGACTTTCAGGATGTTCGCGAGCACGGTGAAGAGCGTGTTGGAGAAGAAAATCTGAAGCTGGGAAACGTCGTTGGCGAGGCGCCCGGAAAGATAGCCGCCTCCGAGCTGGTCGAGCAGGCCGCGCGGGAGGTCCAGCAGACGGTCCGTGATGCGCGATTTGAGGCGGAACATGACCTTGTGGACGGTGGAGTTCACGATGCGCTGGCGGAGCAGCGCTTCCGCGCGGATCAGCAGCATCAGCAGCCCCGTCACGGCGAAGAGATGCCAGATGCCGTCGGCTTCACGGACGGTCAGCGCGTTGATCAGGCGTTTCTGAACGATCGGGAGGACGTAGCCCGCCGCCGTGACAACCAGGACGCCCGCGAACACGCCGGCATAGATCCACCGCCACGGGTGGACCGCCCGAAGAAGAAAACGCAGGCTGTTTACAGTCCGGGAGCCGGACGGTCCCTGCCGGACGGCATCGGATGTCGGGTTGTTTCGGGGAAACCTGGTTTTGTTCATGGCACTGAGGGTCGGCAGGACATGGATACGGACAAATTCCGAAACGTTTTCCGCGGAAAAGCGTGCAGCAGTCCGGGAAACACAGAGCTGGCGGAGAGAGGGGGATTTTCTGCCAGTTTAATAAACGTTGAGGCTGGATTTTGTGGTTTGAGGTTAGTTTTTCGGGTTGGTTTACGTGGCGTATTTGCGGATTCTTGCGGGTTCTTGCGGGTTCTTGCGGGTTTCCTGTATCAGGTTTGTATCATGGAGTTTGAGGTGGAGCGGTAACTTGCTTGCAACTTGCTCGATGCGGCGGGAAAGTCGGTGTGCAAGTGCGAAACAAGTTCAAAACAGACGAAAAGCCGCGAAAATATACCGGGAAACATACCAAATCCAACTTGCCGACAACTTGCGGACATGGGGGGTATGACATGGGGGGTCGAAATTGATCCGGCGGAGTTCAGTTGGTGACAAAATGTAACCAACTGGTTACAATTTGTAACGGGTTGAACTGCCATGATACCTTTGTCCGGCGGCATGATATTTTTCGGTTCTGACATGATATTTTTGAGGTTGCGCGGCGTTTTATCTCGCCATTTATCGCATTTATCGCGCCGGGTGGCACGATAAAAGATCATTTCGGTTTCGGGAGTTTGAAATAAATCGCGGCAAGCAGAAAGACGATTGCGGAAACGCCACAATCAATGGAAAAGACCAGATTGCCGTCATAGACAAGGACGGCGATCTGTCCGAGGATAAAAGCGGCCGCAGCGAGACGAAAGAGAAAGTCTGCGGCAGAAGCCTGGAATGATGGGCGGGGTTTCTCCGTGTTCTGCGGAGTATTCGGCAGTTCATCTTTCATTGTGTGATTCTTCCTTTCTGTTCGTGAGAAGAGGAAACGTATTTCGAGATCAAAACGTCATCGGAAAAGAGCGTCCAGGCGGTTTGATCGACAAAATCAATCAGGTTCAGGTTATGTTCGATGAACAGTTTCGCGCGGAGATCACCAAGGTATCGCCGTTGAAGGTTCTCCGGCCTGGTCCGCAGCCATTCGGAAAAGTTCATAAGCTGTGATACCTGGTCGAACGCCGGGCGTCCGGTTTCCTGTTCAAAGAGTTTCTGTTCTTCGTAGTAATATTTGAGTTTGGTCGAGTAAGCCAAATCATCCCATCTTTTGTTCGGGAATCTCCGCGCATACCTGACGGCGGCATCGTGCCAAAAATCGGACGCTTCCGCCGGACGTTTCGAGCTGTTGATTTCGTGCATATCCGTGACCGGAAGAATAATGCACCGACAACCTTCGTGCATGGGGAGCGCGGGTACAAGATGAATATCCTCCGGGTTCTTCCAAATATGACCGTCCAGGGCGGCGCAGAGCAGACACGTGGAGAATTGAAGCGTAGCACAAAACTCGACGCCACGGATCACATCCGCGTTTTCGAGGTAGAATTGGAGAAAATCCATCCTCGATTCATCGGCAGTCCCGTCCCGCACGATCCTTTCCGCCTCGGTTTCACCTCGCGGAGCTTCGGGAAGATCGCCCTCTTCGTCCTGTACGTCGTCCGTTCCGCAGACATGCTCCGTGCAGGCTTCTGAAATGCTTTCCCTGTTTTCCGGCTCGACGGGTTCGGGGTTTTTCTGTTCGTTTTCGACCGGACCGAATTTCACGGTGGTACTGACGCGGACCGGCTTCATTTGGGAGATCAGTTCCGTCCGCTTCTTGTCACGTTCGGCAAGTTGTCCGAAATACCGCGCCAAAGCGTCCGATGCCCTTGCGAACGTCTCCGCATTTGCTTTCAGGAGTGCCGCACGGGCTTTCAGGCGCAGTCTTTCTTCCTCGTTCATTGAGCGAGTTCCTTTATTGTCTTCAGGACAGTTGCGAGCGCGTCCGGGGGAATGTCAAGCCCGATCACGGCGTCAATCACCTCATGCCGAAAAGCATCAACGGCGGCCTTGATTTGAGTTTGGTCTATTGGTGGAGCGGTGTTCACCGTGCCGATGTTCCCCCCTACAACACCGTTATTCGTCCCGTTCAACGTCAAAGAAGCGTCCCCGTTCAGATTGAGCGTTGCAAGCGGGAACATCTTCATCAAGGTTTCAATCGTGATGCCGGAGTACGGGCGTTTCCCCCTCAAATAGCGAGTGATTTGACTTGGATCAATACTGTGGCGCAACCCCATTTGGCGGTGCGTCATACCAGAAGCCTCCTCCTGCTCCAAAATGGTTTTGATTTGTTCGTCAAGCATTCTGTATCTCCAATTCTTACTTATATAATAGCACGATTTTTAATTTTTTCAAAAAAAAGTTGAAAAAAGTTAAAAACAGGGCTTGACAATGGTGTCAACTGGCATTATATTTTAGCACCAACTGACACCAAAGAGGGCTTTTTATGAAGCAGACGAACAAAAAAAGAACGCACATGCTGGCTTTGAAGGCCAACAAGCACGAACTGGTACTTTTTGAGCGCATCAAAAAGTTCCACAGACGCGCGAGCGATTCCGACATGATCCGCTTCCTGATCGAACAAGAAGCTGAAAAAATTTTGCCGCGCGTAGTGCCTGCTGACACCAATGCAAACATAACCGTACAGGCATAACCGCACCACACCACCACCACGAAAGGAAGCAAACCATGTTCAACACCTGCCTGATCTGTTCGCATTGCGCGAATTGCACCGAAGACGAAGAAGGCCACCCGACTTGCAAGCACGAACCGGGGCTTGACTGCTCCGACAGCGGCGAAATGAAAGACTGGGGCTTTTTCCTCGGTGAATGCGATTGCGCCGATTTCGAGGGTATCGAAGAGTGCGAACCAGCCGATGAACCCGAAGAGTTTTACAACGGGCGTTTTGACTACTGCCCGTCCGTCTTCGACCGCATTTGAACCGGAAAGGAACGCGAACCATGACCCCATTTACCGAAGACCCGAACAACATCCTCGATGAGGACTACACCGAACCCGAAACCGAAAGGCCCTGACATGAACGACAAAATCTATTTGGTGTACACGGAAGTCCACGACATGTACGGAATCGGGCGCGACCTCGTGAAACGGCTTGTCGCCGAGAAGAGATTGCACCGGGTGAAAGTCGGAACGGCGTTCCGGTACAATCGCGCCGAACTCGACAACATTTTCTCCGGCGGCAGAATCCGCCGCCACGTCCGCGCCTCACGCCGCGCGACCGCGTAACAGGAATTGATCCGAACCAACGAAACCATAAAAACCTACCACAAAAGAGATCAAAATGAACTACACGATCAAAAAAACCGGCTTGATCCAAATCAAGCAGAACGCGGCGGTCATCCATTGGTTGAGCGAATCGGCAGAAAACAACGTTGAAGCAGACGACATTCCCGACCGTCTCGAAACAATCGCCGAACTCGCCGAACAGCTCGCCGAAGACGCGCGCAAACAGGCCGAACAGTTTGCCGAAGACGCGCGCGAACAGAACGCAATCCTCGACCAGTACCGCAACCCCGCAAACAAGGAGGCCGCAAATGCCTGACATCATCCTCGAAGGGCTTTTCTGCTCGTTCTTCCTCATCGGCGTGTTTTTCACCGTGCTTTTCACCGTTTTACTCCTCGCGGAAGACTGGCGGTGAACCATGAAATGGATCGAAAACGGCATTTCGTTTGAAGGAACCGTCGCCGAGTACAAAGAACTCCATGACGGAATGATCCCCGCGCCCGCGCGAACTCGAAAAGGAAAGAGCATCACGCTCCGGCTTTCTGACGGCACGGAAAAGACCTTTTCAACTCTGAAAGAAGCGGCTGAATACATCACGAACAGCACCGGAAAGTTCGTTTCCGCCTCGCACCTGGGGAAACAGGTCAACGGCGCGTCCGTGAGCATCGAGAATTTCGCCGGGGGAAAAGAGGTCCCGCTTTTCCGCGCCGATCCCGAACTCCCCACCACCGCAAGCGGTGTTGAAGAAGTGCCGGGCTCCGCTCCGGCACAAGACGAACTCCCTGTAATCGAATCCGCGCCCGCAAGCGCGAACGAATAACCACCACCACACCGGAGAAAGCACATGGACCCGAACAACAACACAAACGTTCCCGTCAAGGTTCAGACAATGCCGCCGGAACGCGCCCTAATGCGGGCGGCGACCGCCGCAGAACTCAAAGAGCAGATCGCCCTGATCCACAACTGCCTCGACAAGGTAATGAAGAAGGGGACGCATTACGACGTTCTCCCCAACTGCGGCAAAAAGAACACGCTGCTGAAACCTGGGGCGGAAGTCATTTTGACGATGTTCCGAATCTCGGCAGAACCGATCATCGAGCGCGAAAGTGACGGCTTCGATGTCACCTACCACGTGACTGTCATCGGTCGCCATATCCCGACCGGAAACATTGTCGGCTACGGCGTCGGCGAAGCCTCCACGAGCGAGAAGAAGTACAAGTGGAGAGAGGCGGTTTGCGACGCGGAATTTCAAAACACGCCCGAAACCCGCCGCCAGATCGCCTGGGTCCGCGACAAGGACGATAAAAACCTCTTCCACGAGGTCAAACAGGTCCGGCAGAATCCGGCAGACCTGATGAACACCGTGTTGAAAATGGCGAAAAAGAGGGCCATCGTCGACTTGTGTCTGACCTCAACCGCGTGTTCCGACATCTTCGTTCAGGACATGGACGATCCCGACATCAACGACGCGGTGAACCAGGGCGAGAACGCGAGCAAACAGCAACAGGGCAGCAGATACACCGCTCCGCAGAGAAGATCGCAGGGGTCCGCTCCGGCTCCGGCGCAGGGGCAGAGCGCGCCGCCGTCCGACGTGATTTCCGACGCACAGAGAAAGCGGCTGTACGCCATCGGAAAAAGCCGGAATCTGACTGACGATGAAATGAGTTTCCTCGTGTATCAGACGGCGCACGTGAACCGCTCCGGCGACATCCCGAAGGACCTCTACGATGCAACCGTGGACGCATTCAACGCGGCAACGCCGGGCCAGGTCCTCGCCCCCGAAGAGGGATTCTAATGTCATCCGGCGAACTCCAATTCAACGAGGCGATCCACCGCTACACGCTCAACGGGCGCATCATTCCGAGCGTCACGCAGATCATAACGAGCGTGGGGCTGTACGAATACGATTACGTGTCATCGGAGACGCTCGCAATCGCGGCGGAACGCGGCCGGTTCGTGCATAGCATGATAGAGTGGCATGAACAGGGCGAACTTGACGAAAGCACCATTGATCCCGAACTGCAAGGGTATTTCGATGCTTATCTCGAAATGAAAGCGTCCGGCGCGATCCCGGCGAAAGCCGATTTGATCGAGGCGCGCGTGTACTCCGAAAAGTACCAGTATGCCGGGACGCTCGACATGGAGTTTCTGAATGAGAAATGGATTCACGATCACAAGACGGGCGAGGAATCGCCAGTCCACGGCCTGCAACTTTCCGGCTACTGGCTCGCAAAGCACCCGGATTTCCGCGACAAGCCGGAACATCTGACGTGCGGCTACTACCGGAAGGACGGCACGTGGAACCTGGTGGAATATCCCTATGAACCGTTCGCGTGGCTTTCGATCCTCGCCGATTTCCAATGGCGGCTGAAAAACAACCTTATCAAGGCACGTTGGCTGCAAAGTGCCTAACCAATAACCAAATCCCGTGGCAGCGGGAAGAAAGATTTGAGGTCAAACAATGACACCCGAAACCGAAAACACCTCTATGGTGGAAAACCAGGCGCAACTCCGCGCCGAAGTCCAGAACGTATGCGCGGCGGAAATCATCGTCGTGGATCAGGACACCTACGTTCAGGCAAACGATTTGATCGGCAAGTTGCAGACGGTCCGCAAGGAAGTCGTCGCGCGGTTCGCCGATCCGAAGAAGAAAGCCGCAGAGGCGCACAAAGCGATTTGCGCCCTCGAAAAGGATTTCCTCAACCCCCTGGACAGCCGCATTTCCGCGCTGAAGAACTCGACAACGAACTGGTACACGGCAGAACAGGCGCGCATCAAGGCGGAAGAAGACCGGAAACGCCGTGAGGCGGAAGAAGCGGCACAGATCGCCGCCGAAGCCGAAGCGCAGGGCGAAACGGAACTGGCACAGGAAGCGGTGATCGAAGCGACAATGGCACAGGCAAGCGTGTCAACGATCCCGAAAGTTTCCGGCACGTCCATGCGCGTGGTTTACAAGGCCGTGGTCGTTGACAAAAACGCCCTGCCGCGCGAGTACATGATGCCGAATCAGGCAATGATCGACTATGTGGTCAAAACGAACCACGGCGACATTCAGATTCCGGGCGTCCGCATTGAGAAAACCTACATCAATTCGACCCGCGCGAAATAACAGCGCGAACACCAACGAGAACAGGAGTACAATACATGCCGAACCGGATTTTACGCCCTTGGCTCGACAGCGAGGCGGTCAACAGCCTCGGCGACGCAGAGGAAGTATTTTTCGTTCGGCTTATCATGGCCGCCGATGACTACGGCAGATTCCACGGATCGCCGCCGCTTTTGAAAGCGTTTCTGTACCCCTTAAAGGACATACGTGTCTCGGACATTCCCCGTCTGATCGCCGCGTGCGTGAAGGCCGGGCTGATCCTGGATTACGAGGTTTCCGGCAAGCGGTATTTACAGATTATCAATTTCAAACAGCGTTTGCGGGTGGTCCACGAAAGCAAGTTTCCCGCTCCCCCCGAAGGTTTGACAGACACATGTCAGACAGACGACCGTCAGACGACCGTCATGCGACCGTCATCTGACCGCCACATGCGCGGTGGAGACGAAGACGGAGACGAAGACGAGAATAAGATGGATTCGGATAAATCCTCATCCATCACCCCGGAGCCGGGCGAAATGCCCGGCAATCCGGGGAAACAGAAACCTCGGATTTTCTTCGACTATGAGGGAGACGCTCGTATTCATGGAATCACAGCCGAACAGTTGCAATACTGGCGCGAGACGTACCCCGCGATCAACGTTGACGCGGAACTGAAAGCGGCATCCGCGTGGCTCGATGCGAACAGAAAGAACCGGAAATCCGATGTGAAGAGATTCCTGGTGAACTGGCTGAAACGGACGCAAGACCGCGCCCCGCGCGTACCAGATCAACCCGAACCACGGCAGCACGGAAAGGAATGGGACATCTGATGAAATGCGAAGAATGCGGAAGAGAACTTGACCGCAAGACAGCGGAAAAGATCAATGAAATCCGAACGTTTTTCCCGAACCACCACACGCCCGCCCGATGCCCGCAGTGCCAATTCAAGGCAGAACGCGAAGCCGAGAAGAAGCGCGAAGAGACAGAGGAAGCGGAGTATCAGGCGCGTGTCCCGGAACTGATCGCCGATGCAGGCATTCCAGACGGATACCGCTACCGCAGGGACAACGGACTGTCAACGGTCGAGGGCGGTCCCATCGTGGAACACGCCGCGTCCTGGGTGTGGGATCACCGCCGGGACAACCTTCTGCTTTCCGGCAAGACCGGAATGGGGAAAAGCACGTCCGCGTGTTACGCCGCCATGCGTCTGATCGCCGAACACAAGCGCGTCCGGTACATCAAACTGCAACGGCTTCTATGCGAATGGAGCGAGGCGCGGAAGAACGACAGCGTACACGGCGAACAGGAATTTTTCGGGCGGTTCCGCCGTCTCGACCTGCTGATCCTCGACGAGGTGGTAGGCAAGACGAAAGACACAGACAGCCGCCGGGAAATGATGATCGAGCTGCTTGACGAGATCGCAAGCGGCGAAATCAAAATGCGGCTGTGGATGCTCGGAAACTATCGGACGAACAGCATAGACGCGCTTTTCGGCGAGGAAAACCGCGAACCTTCGCGGCGGCGCATCGAGGAGAATTTCGTGTGCGCCGGAATCACCGAAAACAGCGTTGAGGTGTTCCACGTCTGGCCGTGATGAAACGAACACAAAACCGAGGTCAAAACCAATGCAAAACAAAACCATGAAACTGAAAGTGATCCGCGCCGGAAACCTTGCGCCTGGGGACGTGCATGAACGTTGCACGGACTGCGAGATACACCACGAAGCCGCGAACGCCGGAAACGGCGAGGGCTATGTGCTGCTGAAAGGCTCGCAAAAGGCCGTCGCCGCCGTCGCCGGAATGCTGTACGAACCCGTG
>JAFSZN010000101.1 GCA_017455665.1 Lentisphaeria bacterium | reverse complement strand
GGGGCCCACGACCAGGATGATGCCGTACGGGATGCTGATGAGCTTTTCGAAGTCGCGGAGATTGGCTTCCGACATGCCGAGCGTCTTCAGGTCGAAGGTCAGGGCGTCCTGATTGAGGAGTCGGAGCACGATGCTCTCGCCGGTGAGGATCGGCAGCGTACTGATACGCATGTCCAGTTCCTCGTGGCCGAGCTTCACGTTGGTACGACCGTCCTGGGGGAGACGGCTTTCGGCGATGTTCAGGCCGCCGATCAGTTTGATACGGGACGCGATGGCGGGGAACTGGTTCAGCGGACAGCTCATGATCTCGCGGAGCACGCCGTCGATTCGGCAGCGCACCACGACGGCGTCCTCGCCGGGTTCCACGTGAATATCGCTGGCGCCGTCTTCGAGGGCGCGGGTGAAGATGTCGTTCACGAGTCGGACGATCTTCGCCTCGCCGGCCATGCTGCGCAGAGAGGCTTCGTCGTCGGATTCGTGGAACTGCTCCTCCTCGTCGATGTTCTGCAGACGGGAGAGCATGCGTTCCAGATACGTCCGGCGGACGAACTGGAAGCTGGCGGTCATGTGCCAGCTTTTGCTGACCAGGAACGTGATGTGTTCGATGGAGTACGGGTCGGCGACCAGGAAGACCATGGTCTTGTTTTCGTCGGACCACTCGTAGGGGACGCACAGGTTGGCGTTCAGGAACTCCTGGGGCGCGTTCGGATACGGATCGGGCTGCTGGATATCGTTCTCGTCCGGAGCGGGGAGCCCGTAGCACTGGGAGTAAATCTCCGTCAGCTGCTGTTCGCTGATGGTGCCCGCCCTGACGAGGCCGGAATCCGCGTCGCGCAGGTCCGCCGCGGTGGCGTCTGCGGAGGGATACTCCTCCGTGAGCTCGGCAAGGCGCTCACGGAGATTGGCCCGCATGTCGGGGAATGAGTTGATTTCGTTCATTATGTACGTCCTCAGTAGTCAAGCGTGAACATGCGGGAGCTGGGTTTCTTGTAATCGCCGTCGGCGGAGGAGCCCAGGTTGTCCTCAAAGTCGTTGATGGCTTCGAGAGCGTCGTTGTAACGGCGGATCATGTCTTCCACGCGGCTCTTCTCGTTGATGATGTGGCCGGTGATCATGATGAGGATCTCGGTGCGGTTGAGGTAGGAGTCGGTGTTGCCGAAGAGTCTGCGGATGAACGGAACCTCGTTGAGGAACGGCAGGGATTCGAGCTCGTCCTTTCCTTCTTCCTGGATCAGGCCGCCGATGATCATGGTCTGGCCGTTGTGGATCGTCATGTAGGTCGAGACTTCACGGGTGGAGAGCTTCGGCGCCTGCGTCGTGCTGGAGACCGTGATCATGGTCGCGGCGGAAAGGGACTGATTGATCTTCAGGGAGATCAGGTCGGTGCTGGTGACCTGCGGGGTCACGACCAGCTTGATACCGGAATCCTTGAAGGAGGTGCTGGTGAGCAGGGAGCCGGAACTGCTGGTGTCGGTCACCGTGCTGCCCACGTACGGCGTCTGTTCGCCGACGTTGATCGTGGCTTCGGTGTTGCTGGAGACCAGGACCTGCGGACTGGAGATGACTTTGAACTTGTTGTCGCCGGCATAAGCGCGGAGGTAGCCGATCTTGTTGTTCGGGTCGCTCGGATCGGCGAGCATGAACGTGTAGCCGGTCTGACGGTTGTCGATGCCGGTCATGTCGGTGTCCGGGCTGAGGCCGCCCCAGTGGGAGCTCATCGCCATCGTTTCGCCGCCCCAGCTGCTGGCCGCCGCGAGTTCGAGACCGAACTGCACGG
>JAFSZN010000100.1 GCA_017455665.1 Lentisphaeria bacterium | reverse complement strand
CCGACGCCGCGCCGCAGGAGCTGTTCGATCTTCACGCCCGCCCATTCCTCCATCCGGCGCGTCTCGTCCTCGCCCGTGGCGATCACTTTGAGGCGCGTGCCGCCGGGGGTGCGTTCCAGGCGCATCGCCGGACGCGGGATCTCGAGGCCGCATTCGACCTCCGGACAGACGGGCACGAACTCGACTTTGTTGAGCAGGCGTTCCACGATGCGCGCGTCGAGCTTGTCCGTGCCGTCGTAACGGTACTTCATGCCCAGCAGGCACGCGCTGACGCCGATCTTGAGTTTTTTCAACGGCATGGTCTGTGGTTCCTTTCCCGCCTCACGGCTCCGGCGCGAACGAATGACGCAGTCTGCACGCGCCGCAGTCGCCCGTCCGCGCTTCGCAATGCGTTTTGTACAGGTGGATCAGCCCCTGCTGGGCGGCGGCGCTTTTTACGACATTTTTCCGACCCGGCAGACACAGCGCCTGCATCCGCCGCACCACCAGATTGCTCTGAAGCGGCGGCATCGTGCGGAAGAGTTCGAAGACTCGTGTTTCGAGCGCATCGTCGTGCGCGAGCTTCGCGTATGCCGCCAGCACGGGCAGCACCACGTCCGCGAACAGCGATTCCACGCGCGGACGCCCGAAGAGCGCCGCATGGTGTTTGAGCTCGGCGGACCGGAATGACGTATGCGCGTCCCAGAACGCCTCGCTGCCGCTCAGACGGTCCTGGATCGTCTCCAAGATCAAATCCGCACCGCCGCACTTCAGAATGCCCGCGAGCTGGCCGCAGGGGTCGGGCAGGAACGACCGTCCGACCGCGCCGAGCATCGCCAGACGGCGTTCCGGGCTGTTCAGCGGACGGCAGGTGCGCTTGAAAAAGAGCCCTTCGCCGCCGTTCTTCCGCAGGGGCCACCATTCGTCCCACCAGGCGGAGGCGAGCGCGCGGCCGTCTCCGGTCAGGCGCTTGTCGGCGGCGGGGTCGGGCAGAAGCCCGGATTCGCCCCACGCCAGCGCCTCGAAATGCGCCGTCAGCTCGTCCTCCTGATATTCGCGGAGACGTTCCGCGAGCGTGCGGAAGACCTCGCGGTTGTCGGGCACGCCGAGCTGTTCGGCGACGGCGGAGAGAAACGCCTTCGTCGTGCCCGCCGAGATCATCATGCGGAGGCGTTCGGCGGCGCGCAGTTTCAGGCGGTCCTCGCCCGCGTCGCACAGAAACGTTTCGAGTTCGTCCGGCGTCATCTTCGCGAAATGCGCGGCGCAGGCGGCATGCGGCGTTTTGTTCGTTTCCGCCTCGCCGTCCTCCGCCCCGGCTTCCGGCAGGACCAGCACGGCGGATTCCGGCAGAAACGCCACGTTTCCGGGCGACGTGTCGTCGCGCCGGACCACATGCAGGACCACGTTTTCATACATCGGATCGCCGCCGTGACCGTGCGAAATCCAGTCGCTCGTCTTCGTGTGGACCTCCACGTCCCCGCGAAGGTCCGCGCCGTTCAGCTCCAGTTTCGCGCCGCGGAAATCCGGCCCGGGCATCCGGTTCCAGCGCCCCGGCGAGAGCACCCGCAGCGAGGCGCCGTTCAGGAGCGTGAAGACCGTGCCGCGCCGGACCTCCGACCACTGTTTCTGGATCGCGAGTTCCGGCTCGCGCGCCGGCGTTGTGTCCTGCTTCTTATTCACGTTCAGTCTCTTTTTTCCGCCTTTTCTCCAGCTTTTCGCGCCAGTCGGCCCCATACAGATACTCGTAAAAGTTTTCGTCGTTCGGTTCAAACGGACGGGGATCCACGAATATACGGCGCGAGATCCGCCTGGTGAACGGCGCGCCGAGGTTGCTTCTGCGGACCAGTTCGGGGTAGAACACGAGGCGTTCGACCGCGACGACGGGATCGACCATCACGACTTTGAACGTGTGCAGTCCGGCTTCCTTCACGTCGTGCGTCACGCGCACCTTGCGGACGTTTTCGAACACTTCGTTGTTCAGTCGTTTGAATTCGCGTGCGAGCGTGTCGGTCACCTTCACCGCTCCGTCGTCGAACGCCGTGCCGATGCGGAGTTCGCGGATATTGAGCGTCCCGGCGGTCGGGTTTTCGGGATAGATCGGCATGATCTCCACGTCGACCGTCACCTTGCCGGGTTCGGGGATGTAGACGCGGTATTCGAGCGTCGGCGCGGGTTCGGGCGGCAGGACGGACGGCGTCGGCAGAGGGAACACCGCCATCGCGCCGCCGCAGTTGGAGATATTGCCCCAGCGGCCCAGTCCGACGACCTCTTTCCAGTTCGCGCCGTTCGCGCCGGTTTTGTTCAAGTAATTCCACGCCGGGATCACGATCGGAGCGGGGGCGGCGGTCCCGTAGACTTCATTCATGTCGTCACAATACTTGGGGGCGTCCTTTTCGGGGGCGACCGCGTTCACGGCGATCCTGACCGGATCCCCGACCGGCTTTTTCTCGATTACCCCGTTTACAGGCGTTACGGTGAGGGTCGCGAACGCTTTTCCGCCGGGAAATCTATTCCAGTCGATGCCGACGAAGACCGTCACGTCGTTCGTGCCGTCCACGGTCACGAATTCGGGCGTCTTCACCCACGGCTGGTCCGCCTTCAGCATGCAGGTGATCGAGCCTTTGTCCGAACGGTTGAACAGCGTGACGGGCCAGCCGCCGTTCAACACGGTCCAGACCTGGCCGGCGGAAGGGTCAAACGTTGATGCCGAGAGCATATCGAATGTCGGCAGCGTCAGGCTTTCGACCTGATGCGGCGCGGCCTTCTCGCTGCCCTCCACGGCGACGCCGAGCGTCGGCTCCGCGGCCGGGACCGGCATGGGCGAGACGCGCGGCAGGGAGTTGTCACGCGGCATGCTCCACTGCGTGTAGCCGATGTGCTTGTCCGACATCATGTTCTTCCACTTGCCGCCCGCCATCTTCTCGCTGTTGTAGAAATCCGAAAGCTGCTTGTCCTTCTCGAAGAGGTCCTGCGCCTTCTTGAGCGCGACCGCCGCGCTGGAACGGCCCTGTTTCGCGTACTGGTCGGCTTTGGCGAGCTCCGTGTAGATCTCCGCCGTGCCCGCGCCCGCCACGACCGGGTAATACACCAGCTGGTAGAACGCGTCGGCGTACTCGGGCGGCATCTTCCTCTTCAGGTCTTCCGCGCGGTCGGCGAGTCTCCGCCATTCGCGGGCGAACCGGCTCGCCTCGTCGTAGTTCACGGCGCTCCAGATGCGCGTCTGCTGGATCTCCGGCTTGCGGATGTAGTTCAGCCGGATATATTCCGAGATCAGATGCGCGCACACATCGGCGTGTTCCGCCGGGAAAATGGTCTTGCACCAGTCTTCCATCCAGTGCCCGACCCTGTAGTACGGGATCCGGTCCGGGTCCCAGGCGTAGTCCATGATGAAGTCGATCTCGGCCTCCTTCGGCTTCAGGTCGCCCACGTTGATGATCCACATCCCGCGGATATTGTACTGGTACGCGATATAAAGCTGATGCCAGATCTGCGGGATCGGGCGCGTGCTGATCCAGCGGTCGTTCCACGGACCGCCGTTCATGTCGATGTGGTAGTACAGGCCCAGCGATTCCGGGCGTTTGCGGTCCTCCTCGGCGGGGAGCTGCAGCAGATAGCCGAAATTGCTGTCGCTGAACGCCATGATGACGTCGTCCGGCGGGCGCACGCCGCGGTTGTAGAACGTCCAGATCTCGTTGAAGACCACCCACATCTGCGGCACGGTGGCGGGATCGCGTCCGTACGCCTCGAGGATGAGTTCGCGCTGGTCGTGGAAGAGCTGGTGGAGCAGATCGCGGTTGCTGTCGAAATTCGCGTTCGGGTCGAGCGGCAGGTCGCCGTCGCCGCGCAACCCCACGGTCGGCAGATTGTCGTACTTCGCGTTGCGCTTCAGCCCCTCCAGCCAGAACTTCCGCATGTTCTCGCCGTTCTGACGGTAGTTCCATTCGCCGAGCTCGCGGCTGCGCTTCGTCCATTCCTCCTGGTTGCGCATCAGCGGCTCGTGGTGGCTCGTGCCCATGATCACGCCGTACTGGTCCGCCACGACCGGGTTCAGCGGGTCGTCCTCGTTGAACGCCTTGCCCCACATCGCGGGCCACAGATAATTGCCTTTCAGGCGCAAGATCAGCTCGAACATGTGCGCGTACATCTTCGAATTGATGCCGCCGAAGTTGGCGCGCGACCAGTTGCCGAACGACGGCTCCTCGTCGTTGATGAAGATGCCGCGGTATTTCACTTTCGGCGGGTCCTGCACGTAGGTCCCCGCGACCGCCTGGACCTCGTCCCGGTGCGCCACCGGCACGTCCGCCCACCAGTACCACGGCGACACGCCCATGCGCTTCGAGAGCTCGTAGATGCCGTAGATCGTGCCGCGTTTGTCGCTGCCCGCGATCACCAGCGTGTCCTTGCTGACCTGGATCAGATACGATTCCCATTTGCCCCTGATCGCGTCGACGTTCAGCTTGTTCTCCTTGACAAGATTGTCGATGAGCGGGCTTTTCCCGACCGTGCCGACCAGGATCGCGCCCGGACGCGCCTTGCCGTCCGTTTCCACGGGCGACGCCGTCCCGGTCACGCGCTTCACGTCCTCGCCCAGATCCTTTGCGGCGCGGATCACGGGGCCGTACTCGTCTTCGCTCAAAACGATCGTCGCGACCTGACCGCCGGATGCGATGCGGAACAGCTCGTCGGCTGTGTTCGGCGCGTTGGCGATCAGGGTCTCGAAGGATGCGGCGGACACCGCAGGTCCGGCGGCAAGCAGCGCCCCGGCGAGCAGTCCGGTCACGCGGTTCGGGAATCTCATTTTCTTCATGCGTATTTCTCCTACATGGGAGGTTGTTCGATTCTTGTGAAAAAGCATCAGGGAGGATGTTCACAACGAAACATGACGATAATATATCGCATTCCGGCATTTTTACAAGCGGGAAAAAGCTTTGCGGCGATGAATTGCCGGATCGTTTTTCCTTCGTGCCGGTTTGCACGCGATCCGCGGTCATCCCGTTTTTTTGTGCGCGATTTTCCCTGTTTTTCTCTCCCGAGGGCAGGAAAAACGGGTGTTTTGCTTCGGTTTTAAACGAATTAAGACAAAAAATGCATGTTTCATGCGAAATAGTACATATACAATTCCGCACTTCCTGCGTTATATTGGTATAGCAAAAGGTTCTGCGCACATTCGAAAGCGCGTCGGACCCGATGAAACGCAAGTTCCTTTCACCATCATATTCACCCACAACTAACACAAACAGGAGAACAACAAAATGAAATGCTCCGTCAGAATGATCGCGATCGCGGTTTGCGCCATCGCGGCAAGCCAGGCCTATGCCCAGTTCCCGGGCGGCGGCGCTCCGCAGGGCCAGCAGCAGAGCCAGACTGAAAAATGGCAGAAGATCCTCAAGGAAACCGAGCTGGAACAGAAGCCCTTCACGAAAGGTGAAGACAAGCTGAACATCTGCCAGCACCTCTACAACAAGGACCAGGCCGGCAAGCCTGCGATCCTCGTCTTCCTGCACGGCATCGGCGAACGCGGCGACAACAACCTCGCGCAGAACGAGCTCGGCGTGTCCGACATCGTGAAGAACATCCGCGACCAGAAGCAGAAGGTGGTGCTCATCACCTGCCAGTGCCCGTCCTCCGAGCTCTGGGCTCCGCTGCATCGCGGCGGTTCCGGCGCGGCTCTCCAGCCTCTGCCCTCCAAGTCCACCGGCCTCATCCCGGACATGATCGAAGCGAAGATCAAAGAATTCGACGCCGATCCCGACCGCGTCTATATCACCGGCCTCTCCATGGGCGGCTACGGCACCTGGGACACCATCTCCCGTCGTCCGGACCTCTTCGCTGCGGCGATCCCGATCTGCGGCGGCGCCGACCCGGCGCAGGCCCCTGTCCTGAAGAACATGGCGATCAGCATTTTCCACGGCGACCGTGACAACCTCGTCCCGACCAACCTCTCCCGCGAGATGTTCAAGGCTCTCGAAGATGCCGGCAACAAGAACGTGAAGCTCACGATCTACGAAGGCGTCGAGCACAACTCCTGGG
>JAFSZN010000009.1 GCA_017455665.1 Lentisphaeria bacterium | reverse complement strand
GAAGCCGCCCTGAGCACCGGCGGGACGCTGTCCGCCTGCGGGAGCCGCACCGGCACCGCCGCCGAAGCCGCCCATGCCGCCCATGCCGCCGCCCATACGGCCGCCGCCAAAGCCGCCCATGCCGCCGCCTGCGGCGGGGGCGCTGCCATCACCCGCGAGGCGTTTTGCCTGCACCATGCAGCGTTCGGCGAGTTCATCGTTGTAACCTTTCAGTACGCGGGCCGCCGCGGCGAACAGGGTCGCCGCATTGCGGTCGGTACCGCCGCGGCCGCCACCTCTGGTGAATGCCCACATGTCATCGGGGTTGCCGCTGCGCTTGCCGTCTTCGGAGATCTCGAAGCGTTTCAGGCTGGGATCGTACTGAAGGCCGTCGGTGATGGTGGCGGCGTCGCCGAGGTGGTGGTAGTTGTCAAGCGCCGAGTTGGAGAGCGTCATTGCGAAATGCCCGAGCTGTTCGGCCTGGGCAAGGAAGTTCAGCACGCTGTGCTCGATGTACTGCAGGATGTCGGGCTTGCCGTCCGGACGGTGCAGGTCGACGTAGCGCTGTTCCTCGCTCACGAACGTCTCGTCGCGGTCGTTGTGGAAGAGCTCCCACGCCATGATGAGGCTGTTGAGCACGTTCGTATTCGCGCCGACCTCGATGTCGAAGTCGCCCGCGTCGAAGAAGCCGCCCACGTTCAGGCCGGGGATCAGCTCGTAGGGCTTGTACGGGGTGCCGTCGGGCTTCACCGCGGTCTCCGTGCCCTGGAAATGGCCGTCGAAGTGATCGCTCGGCGGAGCCTGCATGTAGCCTTCCTTGAAGGGCTCGCCGTGCCAGATGCGGTACGCCTCGTTGACCGTCATGTGGTTCATGTGAATGGGGAGCCAGACGTCGCTGGTGGCATCGGTGATCGCGTCGTATACGGAATCGTTGATGATGAAGTTTCCGGCTTTGTGGTCGCCGTACTTGATGTAATAGATGCCGGGTTCCTTCACGGAGCTGAAGTCGAATCGCACGTAGTTGTACTTGTAGAAATCGCCCCAGACTTTCGCCTTGCCGGTGTAGGCAAGCGTCTCGTTGCCGTCCTCGTTGATCTTCCAGAGCTCGGCGGTCTCAAGCGGCTTGTCGTTCTTGTCAAGCTCGATCACCGCCACTTTCGGCTGATCGGGCACGTAGCCCATCTGGGAGAATCCGATGTTCGGCTCGCGGGTCCAGCCGGGGACGGCGTTCGGCTCGACGGTCCACGTCATCACCTTGCCGGTCTTGTTGGCGGGCAGAAGCGTGCGGAGGGTGTACCAGCCGTTCTGCGCGACGATGCGGCCGTCGAACAGCTCCATCGTGGTATCCGACGTGACCTTGATCATGCGTTCGGGCGCGTCGGGCGCGATCACGAAGGTCTTGCCCGATTCGAGCGGCAGCGGATCGACGAACTTGCCGGTGTCGCGGTCGTCGTAGGTGCGGAATCCCTTGTACTGCCGCGCCTTCTCCTCGTTCGGCAGGACCTCGGTCTTGCTGACCGCGTAGCGCGGGAACCGGTTGATGCGTCCGTCGGCGATGTAGGTCTTGCCCCAGTACTGGGACGGGATGAACTCCAGGTTGAATCCGGCCTTGCCGACCACGGACTCGGGCAGCGGCTCGTCCAGATAGAGCGCGATCTCCACGGCGTTGCCTTTCGGCGTGACCACGACGCGCGAGGCGAAATTGTAGTCGTTGTAGCGCATCTGGACTTCAATGGACTTGTCCGCCTGGTTCACTCTGCGCGTCGACTGCGGGACCAGGTCCCACTGCTCCGGGGTCTTGGAGAGTCTGACGGCGCCGCCCTGGACGGTGCGCACGCCGTGGTGGATGATCTCGATGCCGGCGTTCTTCTCGTCGTTGAATCCGCCGGTGAACGCGTTGCTGAACACCAGGACGTTCACGCCCTGACGTTCGAAATAGCCTTTGTCGTTCAGGACAAGGCCCTGGTTCTGCTGCTGAGTTTGACTTTGGGGCTGCCGGCCCGAAGCCGGGACCTGTGCCTGTGCATAAGCGGCGATCGCAGTCAAAGCGATCGCGAGGAGGGGGGAACAAGAGCGCATATTCATGCTGTTGGTCCTTATGAGGCGGAGAAAACCGCCTTTTTTTGAGGGTTGTTATTTGGAATTATGGATATGTTTATCTCGAGTATTATATACATATACTCCCCATTGTCTAAAAAATCAAGCGAAACAGAAAGGGTTTTGAATGTTTTTCGGACATTTTTCCCGGAAAAAAGATGTCCGCGCCGCGCGAGCGCCGAAAAAGAACCTCCCGGTTTATTCTTTCGTGTCCGGCGGTTTTATTGTTCGGCGCGGCTGAACGATGCCGTGCTGTCCGTTTGCGCGCCGAATGTCATCCGATGTCCCGCCGAATGTCATCCGATGTCCCGCCGTGTCCGGACGGATGTTTCTGAAAAGAATCTTTTACGGTTGAAAAACCTTGAAAACAAGTGTATATTATCATTTACCCTTTCACACAAGCAAGACGAGGGGGCCTTTTTATGGCAAAGGATCTGACGAGGGGGAATCCCCTGAAAATCATTCTGCTCTTTTCGATCCCGCTGGCGATCGGAAACGCCTGCAACCAGCTGTACAGCATGGTCGACTCGATGGTCGTGGGGCGCTGGTGCGGCCCGGAGAAACTCGCCGCGGTCGGCAACGCCGGATCGGTCATCTTCATGCTGCTCGGGTTCTTCTGGGGGCTTCCCGCCGGGCTCACGATCATCACGGGGCAGCGGTTCGGCGCGAAAGACGCGTCGGGCGTGCGGCGGTCATTCTGCGCGGCCGTGGTGCTGTGTTCCGCGCTGGTGGCGGCGGTCACGCTGGTGTTTTTCGCGTTTCTGGAGCCGATCCTGGAGGCGATGAACACGCCTCCCGAGATCCGGGCGGACTCCCTGAAGTACCTGCGGATCATCGTGGCGGGCACGCCGTGCATGACGTTCTACCTGCTGATGTCGTTCCTGATGCGCTCGCTGGGCGACAGCAAGCGCCCGCTGTATGTGATCGTGTCCTCCTCGATCCTGAACGCCGGGCTTGACCTGCTCCTGGTCTGCAAGTGCGATCTGGGCGTGGCGGGCGCGGCGTACGCGACAGTCGTGTCGCAGTTCGTTTCCGGCGTGATCTGCCTCTGGATCATCCTGAAGAAATTCCCGGAGCTCCTGCCCGCGGGGAAATCCGACTGGCGCTCCGACTGGCGGTTCTACTGGGAACATCTTCGCGTGGCGGTGCCGATGTCGCTTCAGTTCTCCGTGACCGGGCTCGGCTGCGTGATCCTGCAAAGCGCGTTCAACCAGTTCGGACCCGGCACGGTGGCGGCGACGACCGCCGCGGGGCGTCTTGAGGGCCTGATCTGCATCCCGTTCTTCGCGATCGGCACGACGCTGGCGGCATACACGGCGCAGAACAGCGGCGCGAACAACTACCGGCGCATCCTGGTCGGCGTACGCAGCGGATGGCTGATCACGGCGGCAATCTCGGTGCTCGGGACCGTGCTGATGATGGTGTTCAGCAAACAGCTGCTGCAGATGTTCCTGGACGTCGAGGCGTCGCCGGAGATCCTGAAGGCGGGGCGCCAGTACATCTTCACGGTCGCGCCCGCGTACATCTCGCTCGGCATGATCCTGATCTTCCGCAACACGCTTCAGGGCATGGGGTGTTCGCTCGTGCCCCTGCTCGGCGGCGCGATGGAAACGCTCAGCCGCATCTTCACGGCGCTTTACCTGGCGGAATGGTTCGGCTACACGGGCGCGTGCTTCGCGTCCGGCATCACATGGACGATCACCGGCGTGATGCTGCTGGTCTACTATGTGTACGAGATCCGTGCCCGCCTGAGGGGAAAACGCACCGATGTCGGGGCGAAGCATCCCGTCGGGCTGGGGCGTTCCTGCAAGTGCGCGAAGAGTTCCCGTCCGACCTGACGGTATTGTTTGAGGAAAGAAAAGCGTCGGATTCAGCGGCGGATGCGCGTGAACAGTTCAGCGCCGCCGGGCATCGACTCGCGTTTGAGCGCGCCGCGTTTCACCAGCGCATCCAGCGATGCCGCCATGTCATTTACCCAGAGGTTGGCGGCCTGCGGCAGATAGTCGGGATTGAGCGCCGCCGGCCGGATATACAGACACGTGAATCCGCCGTCGTCCAGCAGTTTCAGCAGACCGTCGGCGTCCGGGATCGCGCCGCCGGGGAAATATTTGTCCTGGAAAAACGGCGTCCCGATCTCGCATCCGCGCGGGAAGTACAGCGTGCGCTCCTCCAGGACCAGCAGGCATTTGCCGCCGTCTTCCGCGAACTGTTCGTTCAGAAGATACACGGCGGGAAGCATGCTGTCCCCGGTGCGCCCGTACAGGACGTCGCGCCGTCCGTCTCCGCCCGAAGCCGTCGCGCGCAAATTCGCACCATAGGAGGAGATCACCGACGGCGGGAAGGAAAACAGCGAGAACGCAACGGCGGCCCACAGGACGATCCGCCCGGCGCGTCCGCGGATCAGCGGGAACGTGTCGCGCATGACCAACGCGAGGAACGCCAGCGCGGGGATCAGGAACCGCGCCTGCGGAGAGGTCATCATCCATGCTGCGATAAGGAACAGCAGCGGCAGGAGCGCCGCATAAACGCGTTTCGGGCGGCGCCAGAGCGCGGCGAGGACCAGGAACGCCCAGAGGAGCGTCTGGAGGCCGTACACGCCGTCAAACATCCGGGAAAGCGCGGGAAAGGTCAATCCCGGCAGAAGCAGGATCAGCGTCACGACGGAGAATTGAGCGAACTTGTCCGTCCCGAGCATGTGATGGTATTCGGACGTCATCGCCTCCGGCGTGCCGAAGATGCCGGCTAGGTACGGATAGCACGGATTGCCTGTCGCGATCCACGGCCGCTGGTAGAACAGCAGGGCGAAAAGCGCGCCGGCGAGTGCGAAGACGAGCGTGAACCGGACATGTCCGGAGCGTTTCCGCAGCAGGACGTACAGCAGCAGCGCAGCTCCGGCGAATCCCCCGGTCAGCTTGATCGCCGCCATCGCGCCCGCCAAAATCCCGCACGCGGCGGCGAAGCCGAACGAATCTGAATGTTTTCCGGGCGCTTCCAGCGCGGCGTCCGCGAGCAGAAGCCCGGCGGCGAGAAGCGACCCCATCAGCGGCTCGGCATAGCCGGAGATCAGCACGTGGACCGTCAGCGGCGCGATCAGGAACGATCCGGCGAAGACGCACGCCGCAGTCAGGTTGCGCCGGATGCCGCCGCTCGCCAGAAGCGTCAGCGAGGCGAAGAAGCACGCCGCTCCGCCGTACAGCAGGAACTTGACCGCCGCGAGCCCGCCGAACCTCATCATCGGCACGTACAGGAATTGCGGCAGCATCGGGAAGCCTGAATACGGCAGGTCGCGGTACAGCAGGACGCGTCCGTCTGCGAGCCAGCGCCTCGGCACGGCGAGCTGGTACACGCATTCGTCCCAGCTCGCGGGGTGCTGGAACGCCCCGATGGACAGAAAGAGCAGGGGGACGAGGACGATCAGGACCGCGAACGTCATCCGTTTTCGGACGGAAAACGGGGGAAAAATTTCTTTGCGGAAGCGGATCAGGCAGCCGATTCCGGCGAGGACGGGAAACAGGCAGACCGAACATGCGAATCCGCCTGTGCCGAGGCTCATCAGGACGGCGGCGCAGAAGAACGCGCAGACGGCGAACCCGGCGGCGAGGACGACCATCCAGAGCGCCATGCCGCGCATCATGCCGCGTCCGAGGCCGCAGACGCGCAGGAATCCGTATCCGGTGCCCGCGAAGCCCGCCGCGAAGGCGAGCGCCACGAGCATGGCGGGGAGGATCCCGCCGCACAGATGCGCCAGATATTCGGTCATTCAGCCGCCCCGCGGAAAACGGGCGTCACCAGACTTCGCCCTTGGATTCGAAGTATGCGGCGACGTGCGGGACCACGGGCTTGATCAGTTTCTTGATCGCCTTCGCGTATTCGCGGATCTCCCACTGGGCGTGGTCGCTGTCGCGCAGCTCCAGGAAATGGATCAGGTTGCTCAGGTCGACCGTGCCCCAGAACGTGACCATCATGTTCTGCGAGAGCACGCCGCGCGCCTGTTCGCGGCAGACGCCGGCGGCGAGCAGGGATTCGTAGGCTTTCAGGGACTGTTCGTTCTGGGCGCGGATGAGGTCGCGGAGCGCGTCGTCGTCGAAATCGTCGCAGGCGACGGACGCCTGGCGGTTGTTCTCCGCCTGCTTGCGGAGTTTCGGCGGCACGTAGAACTCCATGTCGATCTCGGTGTAGCGGCGCGAAATCTCGTTGTAGGACCAGGTGCGGTGCCGGTGCCACTGGCCGCGCACGAAGAGCGGACAGTGCACGCTGAACGTGAAGACGATGTGCTCCAGCGGGCTCGTGTGGCGGTTCTCGATCAGGTAGTTCAGCAGCGCCACGTCGCGTTCGTCCATTTCCTGACGGATCTTGCCGAACGAAACGCGCGCGGCGTTCACGATCGTGGTCTCGGTGCCGAGCGTGTCGATCAGTCCGACCCAGCCTTGTCCGCCGAGCACTTTTACATGATTTTCCGGCGGCACGTTCACGTGTGTCAGAGCCATATCAGTCCTTCCTTCCGCTTAAAATATGATTCGGTTAAATAGCGTTCGCATCAATATACAGTCTTTTCTGCGGAAAATCAAGCCATTTTCCGGCTTTCTTTCGAGGAAAAAAGGAAATGAAGGAAAGATTCTTCCCGGGGGCTGCGGCGCCGAGTTGCCGTGCGACGGGCATATCAGTTCAGACGGCGCCCTTTGCCCGGCGGACCTGTTCCGGGCGTTTCCCGGCTCCCTTTTTCCAGTTCGAAACTGTTAATTCGGCGAGACGCTGCCGGTCACGGCGGCGAGGAATGCCAGCCGGAGCGATTCGCTCTTCTCGAATTCGCCGCGGATGGCGGAGGTGACCATGGATGCGTTCTGCTTGCGGATGCCGCGGCTGGTCATGCAGAAGTGCGTTGCCTCGCACATCACGTACACGCCGCGCGCGTCGAGCACGTCCATGATCGCGTCGGCGATCTGCGCGGTCATGCGTTCCTGGATCTGCAGTCGGCGCGCGAAGCAGTCCACGAGGCGCGCGAGCTTCGAGATGCCGACGATGCGTTTGTTCGGCAGGTACGCGACGGAGATGTGCCCGAAGAACGGGAACAGGTGGTGTTCGCACGTGGAG
>JAFSZN010000099.1 GCA_017455665.1 Lentisphaeria bacterium | reverse complement strand
TCTTGCGCGCGATGTGAAGAAGATCAGCATTCTCATTGTCGACGACGTCCCGATGAATCTCCGCGTCGCAAAGGCGCTCTTCAACAAGATCGGATTCAGCAATGTCTTCACCGCCGGTTCTGGCAAGGAGGCTCTCGATTTTCTCGACAAACAGCCTGTTGACCTGATCCTTTCCGATATGTGGATACCGGAAATGAACGGCATGCAGCTCTCTGTCGAAGTGAAGAACAATCCCAGATTCGCTCATATTCCGATCGTCGCGCAGACTGCCGATGTCGAAACAAGCGCCAATTTCGATATGTCGCATTTCAACGCCATCATCCTGAAGCCCCTCACCAAGGAAAAACTCTCCAACATGGTCAAACGCATCATCGAAGACAGGAAAACGGGCGACAGCAGTGGACCGATCCATCTTGGATAGCGTCAGACAGTGAAACGAACAGGGACGCAAAAACGCTGACTTACACGGATGGCGCGAACAGCGTCAAGGTCACCGGCACGAGTGAAATTACGCTCAAGTTTTGCGGCGATGGTTCCGAACAGCATGCCATGCTTGCACAAGCGGGTGCTTCCCTCGACTTCGCCTCGGAACGAATCTTCGAGGAAATGGGGAAAGACACCCTCGCCACTCTATGACATTCAGTTGAACAGTTCGGACAGTTTGTCTATGGTCAGCGGCTTCAGGAGAATCCCCGTGAATCCGTGTTTTGCAAATGTCTTCCGCGCCTCGGTGTCGGCGGTGACGGCGTAGACGGGAATATCTTTGAAACGTTCGTCCGCGCGTATCTTCGCGACCAGGTCCCTGCCGTTCATCTTCGGCATCCACATGTCGGCCAGGACCAGGTCGAACGGCTTGTCCGACGCCTGGATCTTTTCCCACGCGTCCTGCCCGTCGACGGCGGTCACGACGTCACGCAGGCCGATCCGTGTGAGGAGCGCCTTCAGGACGGCGAGGTTCAGCGGGACATCGTCGACGACCAGCATGCGGCAGTTCCGCATACGCTGCTTCGCGAGGAGCGCGTTCGCACAGTTCTTTGCCTTTTCGATATCTTTCCTGACGTCCGCAGCCTTTTTGTCATCATCCGGGGGTTTAACGGCGAACTTCACGTTGCGCAGTTCCAGCGTGAACGTGGAGCCTTTGCCGAGTTCGGAGACGAACGACAGATCGCCGCCCATCCGGGATGCGAACTGTTTGCAGATGGCGAGGCCGAGGCCGGTCCCCTTGATCTTCGCATCCGTGTCGACCTGCACAAAAGGATTCATCAGCTTGTCCTTTGCCTCTTCCGGGATGCCGCACCCCGTATCCGAGACGGAGAGCACGAAAACGCCGCCGTTCCCTCCGCCCAGCTTGTTCCAGAAGGAGGCGCGGACGCGGATTTCCCCGTGTTCCGTGAACTTGACGGCATTGCCGATGAGGTTGAACAGGATCTGGCGGATGCGCTGCGGGTCGACTTCGAGCAGCGGCAGCGGGCCGAATTCCTCCTTCAGCTCCACGTCGCTGTTCAGGGTCATCACGTCGAAGGAGTGGAGCACGGCGGAAATGATCTCGCGGACATCGGTGAGTTCCGGCTTGATGTCCATCTTGCCGGATTCGAGCTTGGAGAGGTCCAGCACGTCGTTGATGAGCTGAAGCAGAGTGTTTCCGCTGGTGGAAATGGCGGACAGAGCCTTGTTCCGTTCGTCCTGGTCGTCGATGCCGTCGGTCAGGAGCTCGGTGTAGCCGATGATGGCGTTGAGCGGCGTGCGGATGTCGTGGGACACGGACGAGAAGAAAAAGCTTTTTGTCTTGTTCATCTCCTCGATCTTCGCCTTTTCCGACGCCAGTCTCAGCTCGCGTTTGCGCAGGATGGAGATCAGGCTGTACAGGATCCCAAGCGAGATCAGAAGCAGGATCATCTCGACGACTGCACTGCAGAGCATGGAGACGTTGAGCGAGCCGAGTTTTTCGATGATCTGTTCCTTTTCGGCTCCGTCGTTCCCGGCGATCAAGGTCATGCACTCGTAAATGGTGGACTTGGCGCTTTCGAACGAGGACTGGCGCACCCACATCAGAGAGGCGAAGATGATGGTGACGACGAGGGAGTTCCAGACCACCATGGAGCGTCCGAAACGGTGCTGGTGTCCCTCCTTGAACACTCTGTGGTAGAGAAGGAAGCCCAGGATGCACCAGACGGCGAGGAGCAGATAGGACGGCGCCGCCATGACGCTGCCCGTGATGTAGTTCGGGATCACCAGCAGGAGGCAGAAGAAGATCGAGAAGAGCACGCCGACCACCCCGGAGCCCTTGATGAAGAGATGCCTGTATTGTTCGCTGTTGTCGCGGATCCTGAACGCCGCCGCGGACGTGTAGCCGTACGCGATCGCCGCGCCGATGCTGGAGACGTCCACGGGCCAGCCGATGGCCGTGCGGCCGAAGAACGGGATCACGCAGGAGATGCCGACGATGAAGAGGATGGCGTTTCTGGGAATCCCGGCGGCGTTGAGCTCTCCCAGCCGTTTCGGCAGGATATTCGATTTGGACATGGCGTGCATAAGGCGGCTGATCGCAATGATCGACGCGATGATGCCCGTGATCTGGCCTGCGATCATCAGCGTGCACATCAGCGCGACACCCTTCCGTCCCAGGAGATGTTCCGCCGAGGCGAACACGGGCACGCTCCTGATGCCGGAAAGGCTCGGCAGTTCCCTGATATGCTCAATCCAGGACCGATGGTCGGCGTCCAGCGTGACGACCGGCAGCAGGGCCAGGAAGAGATAGACAAAGGTGGAGATGACGATTGCGGCGATCAGGATGGCCGCCGTCCTTTTCAGCGGGAAACGGAATTCACCCGAAGAGTGCGTGATGGCCTCGAAGCCGACGAAAGCCCACGGCATCAGCGCCAGGATACGCGAAATCTGCATAACGGGGTTGACGTCGTCCATGAACGCGGGCGCCATGGCCGACATGCCGCCCGTGTGATGCGCGAGCGCGAAGAAAAAGAAGAAAAATACGCCGGCGGCGAGGATCAGGGCGAAGACGATCTGCGTGATCACGGCCAGTTTTTTGCTCAGGAGGCAGATTCCGCCGCAGACAAGGATTGAGACGATGGCGAGCACCGCCTCGCCGAAATACACGTCGAATCCCGCGACGGTGTAATGGAAGCCGAACTGGAGAACGTCGCCGAGCGTGAAGCGCACGATCAGGATCATGGCAGTGGCGTTCGCCCAGAGGATGGCAATGTAGGTCAGCCAGAGGAACCACGCGACGACGAAGCCGTGGTCTTCGCCGAACACCCTCTGCGCGAAGGTCGCCGCGCCGCCGGGGCCGGAATAACGGTTCGTCAGACGATGGTAGTTGACGGCGAATATCCCCATCGCCAGCGCGCCGAAGAGCACGCCGATCACGGTGCCGAGTGGCCCCGCGCCGGGCAGGAAGGTCGTTCCGGGCATCACGAACGCGCCCCAGCCGACCGCGTAACCGAAGGAGAGCGCGAGCGCGCCCAAGGTAGACAGATAGCGAGTGAGTCCGCCGGATGATGGGTTCAATTCTTCCGTTTTCAAATCCATTCCTCCTACAAGTTACGAAAGCTGGTTTGGAAACACCTCGTTCAGTTGAATATCCCGGACAGTTTGTCGACGGTGACCGGCTTCAGCAGGATCCCCGTGAATCCGTGTTCGACGAAGAGTTTCTGTTCCTCGATGTCGGCGGTAACGGCATAGACGGGAAGCTCCCTGAACCGTTCGTCCGCGCGTATCTTCGCGACGAACTCCCGGCCGTCCATTTCCGGCATCCAGATGTCGGTCAGGATCAGCTCGACCGGGTTCTCCGACGCCTCGAGTTTATCCCACGCGTCCTTGCCGTCCACGGCGGTCACGACGTCGCGGATGCCGATCTTCGCGAGGAGCGCCTTCAGGACCGCGAGGTTCAGCGGGACGTCGTCCGCGATCAGGGTGCGGCACTTCCGCTCCGGCATGTTGTTCGTCACGGCGATCGGGGCGGATTTCTGCTTTTTCTCCGGGGGCGGCGGAGTTTTCTGTTCCTCGCCCGTCTTTTTCTCCGCGGGCTGCGTGATTTTCTGTTCCTCAGCCGGTTTTTTCCCCTTGGCCGCTTCGCTTCGCTTCATGCGTTCGCGGATGAGCTCCTGTCCGGCGGCGACCTTCTTGTTAGTCTCCGGCGAACGCCGTGCGCTCTTCACGTCGCGCAGTTCGAGCGTGAACGTGGAGCCTTTGCCGAGTTCGGAGACGAACGAGAAATGGCCGCCCATGCGTGCCGCGAGCTGCCTGCAGATGGTGAGGCCGAGTCCGGTCCCCTTGGTCTTCGCGTCGGCGCCCGCCTTCGCGAACGGGCTCATGAGCTTTTCCTTCTCCTCGTCCGCGATGCCGCATCCGGTGTCCGAGACGGAGAGCGTGAAGACGCCCCTCTCGTCGCCGATATCGTTCCGGAACACGGCGCTGACGCGGATTTCTCCGTGTTCCGTATACTTGACGGCATTGCCGATGAGATTGAACAGGATCTGGCGGATGCGCTGCGGGTCGACTTCGAGCAGCGGCAGCGGGCTGTACTCCTCTTTCAGCTCCACGTCGCTGTTCATGACGGACACGTCGAACGAATGCAGCACGGAGGAGGCGAGTTCGCGGACGTCCGTGAGCACGGGCGTGATGACCATCCGGTCGGATTCGAGCTTGGAAAGGTCCAGCACGTCGTTGATGAGCTGGAGCAATGTCTGGCCGCTGGTGGAGATGGCGGACAGCGCTTTGGAGCGTTCCTGTTCGTCCGAGATCCCGCAGATGAGCAGTTCGGAGTAGCCGATGATGGCGTTGAGCGGGGTGCGGATGTCGTGGCTGACCGCCGAGAAGAAGAAGCTCTTGGCGCGTTCCGCCTCGATCTCCTTGTCGAGCGCGGCGTGCAGATCGCTGTCGGTGAGTTTGCGGTCCAGCGCGGCTTCGAGCACTTCGCGGCAGCGGATGAAGAAGTCTTTTTCGTGGACGCCGAGGGACCGGTGCGCGGCGTAGGAGATGCCGAGGTTGCCCCAGCTCTTTCCGCGGACTTCCAGCGGGACGAGTACGAGGGTCCCGCACGGCGGGATATGGACGCCGGGGGAACGTTTCTCATAGGCGCTGACGATGAGGTTGCGGCTGCTGCCGTGGAACTCGCAGACGCCTTCGTCCTGGAGACGGTTGAGGAAGACGGCGAGATCATCGAGCTTTGCCTCGGTGCGTTTTTCGAGAACGCCTCCGTTCCTGAAGAGCGTGTATTCCGGTTCCATGAACGCGACGCCGTTCTGCTGGTCGTACTGCGCGATGTAGACGGCGTCCGCGGAAAGGCGTTTCAGGATGATGCTCAGGACGTGAATCGGGCTGGAAATGACGTTTTCGGACTGGAGCGCGAAGAGCGACTGCGCGATGGCCTCGGCGTTCTCGTGGAGCTCGTGGGTCTCCGTCATGTCGACCGCGCATTCCAGGATGTACAGCGGATCGCCGTTTTCGTCGCGGATCGTCTGCGTCTTGATCGCGAAATACTGACCGTCGCGCCGGTGGAGCAGGAACGACTGCGAATCCTGCTCGGGATGGCGCAGCGGGCATTTCTCC
>JAFSZN010000098.1 GCA_017455665.1 Lentisphaeria bacterium | reverse complement strand
GCGGCTACTCCGACGACTTCGCCACCCGCGACCTCGCCAAGTTCACCACCAAGATCCAGCCCCCGAACGACAAGAACGACTCCAAGGGACTCGGCGTCCTCGTCCTCAAGATGCCGAACGGTCAGGCCGGCACCAAGATGGTCGTCGACGGCATCGTCATCGACCAGTCCTTCATGAACAGCTATCACGACACCAAGGGCAAACCCGAAGGCGTCGAGACCGGCATGTGGCTCCAGGGCCCCGCAAAAGGCTCCAAGGACAAATTCGCCTCCGCCGCCTCCTACTCCATCTACAGCGAAACCCAGAACCGCTATGAAGGCGACGTCATCATCCAGAACTGCGTCATCTCCAACAGCGGCAACTTCGGCATCAACCTCAGCCAGTACAAAGGCAGCGTCAAGATCCTCAACAACGTCTTCGTCGCCTGCCGCATGATCTCCTGCAACGTCAGCTGCTCCAACGGGTCCGGCACGGTCGACTGCGAATTCGCGAACAACACCGTCCTCTTCTCCTGGAGCCGCACCGACGACCTCGGAGACATGGGCTACGGCTACCGCTGCAACACCAGAGTCAACTCCAACGTTCACGACAACATCTTCGGTCTCAACGTCTTCGCCGGCATCGGCAACGACAAGGGCGACTCCAAGACCATGAAGAACATCTTCAACAAGAACGTCTTCTTCCTCAACAAGAAGGGCGACGTCGCCATCACGAAGAGCCCCAGCGTCCTCCTGCTCCGCGTCGATGACGATGCCTTCGAAGACATGGTCGACTACCCCGGCATGGAAGATGTCGACGGCAACGTCTCCCTCAAGGATCCCGCCGCCTTCAAGGGCGCCATCGACGAAGCCTACCTCAACGCCTTCCTCAACGCCTCCTACTCCGAAACCACCGATTTCGACGAGAACTCCCCCGCCAACCAGCTCCGTGCCGCCCTCGGCATGAACCTGGTCGGCAAGATCGAGACCAAGGTCTCCATGTACGCCAACCGTTACCCGATGGAAAAGACCTTCAAGCTCTTCGGAGCCTACAAGGACTACGGCGCTCAGGCAGTCAAGTGATTATCTGACGCCTCACACCTGGAGGAACGCTGCGACAGCGCTCCCGACAGACTTGTTCCAATCGCGGGCCCGGATCCTTTCCGGGTCCGCATTTTATCGCCGGTTTCTCCGGTCGGCACAGTTTCACAAAATTACAGTTTTTTTTAGAACCTCTTGACATTTTTCCGTTTCGCAGTATAGTAATCTTCGTATTCATCCCCGCGTCATTCGAATAAGGAGAAACGGCCATGCTTGACGACCTCATTTTCACGATTCTCATGCTGATCCTGCCGGCCATCCTGTGGATCGTGCCGAAGACCCGGCGCAACAACGGAAACTGGCTCATCGCGTGGAAGACCGTCCCGCTGGGGTTCATTGCCATTTGCTGGACCGGATGGCTTATGTCAAAGATTCAATCTGTTCTCTGCGTTCGGCTGGAAAGAAACATCGATATCCCGTTCTGGGTTGCGTTTGCCGTGGCGCTGACAGTCGCATTCCTGGTCATCATCCCCGGCGGACTCTTCATCCGGCGGAAGTTCGGCACGGAGAAAAAATACAATCCGGGCCCCTCCATCCTGATCTTCCTTGCCGCTGTGCCGCACGTGATCATCTTGTCCTGGATTCTGTCCTTTGTCTGTGATCTCGGGGCCGATGATTATACGGGGGAATGGCGGACCGCCTGGCTCCCGAAGGAAGGAAACACCTCGATCGCGTTTCAGGAGCAGCCGATCCACCCGTTTCTGGCGGAATACAACTATCGGCTCCTTTTTTCGCGCGACGGGGAGCAGACCTTTCAGATTCTTCTGACGAACACCGGAGGAAGCACGTATTTCAATGTCTACCGGCTGAAAGACGGACGGCTGCTTTTCTGCGACAAGGAATGGGACTACCTCGTGGATGTGCAGGGACCGGAATGCCGCGTGTTCAGGGTGGACTCGCTCGAGGACAGACTGTATGCCGCGCGGATCCCGAACGAAAAAATCGGCTCGTGGTCCATTGTGCCGATACAGGAAAACGACCGGATCGTGATGAGAATGGGCGACCGTTCCGTCCCCGCGGAGGATGTCACCGGCATCCTCGACGGCATGACCTATTACGGCTGCATCCAGGACCGTTTTTATCCGGCGGATCAGAAACCGGAACAGCAAATCAAAAAAATGTTCGAAAAACCCAAACCCGGCGAATTGTTATACTGACGGCGCCGCCGCTGTAAAGGCAACCGCGTTCTTTAATCTCTCCGCCGTTCGCGCCTCTGTGGCAAAGGAATTCGATGCCGGACGCATGGTTTGAGACTCGTTGGAGAAAACTCCCGATTCCCGAATGAAGCATATTCCGCTTGATTTTTGACGAAAAGGCGTTATAGTATATTCTCACAGGAAATCAAGCGGTGGCATAGCTCAGTTGGATAGAGCGGCTCTCTCCTAAAGAGCAGGTCGTGGGTTCGACTCCCACTGCCGCCGCCATTTTTGTTGGAACAACATTTTCAACTGTTTTGAAGATAAGGATCCCGATATGGAACAGAACGAAAGGAACGCGGAACAGGCAACGCAGGGACAGAGCGCTTGCGGCTGCGGATGCGGCGGCGGAAAGAAAGGCTCCAACAAGATCGTGGTCGCGATCTGGGTGGTGCTTCTGCTCGGATTCGCCTGTGTCCTGGGGTATACCCGGTCGCACGGACAGGCCGAGGCGGAAAAACTCCTGAATGACGCATACGCGCTGTACGAAAAACAGGATTTCACGGGGGCGGCGGACCTGCTCCGCCAGGCCGCCGAACTCGGCAATCCCTGGGCGCAGATCTATTACGGCGGCTGCCTCAAGCAGGGCACCGGCGTGGCGGCGGATCCCGCGGCGGCGGTCGAATGGTACCGCAAGGCGGCCGCGCAGAACAGTTCCGTCGCGTATTACGAGCTCGCGGTCTGCTATGAATACGGCCAGGGCGTCGCGCCGAGCCTGGACGAGGCGGCGTCGTGGTACAAAAAGGCGCTGGACGGCGGGATCGGGGAGGCGCAGATGGCGCTGTGGCGCGTATCCGTCGCCAAGGCAAACGATCTTTTCGCGCATCAGAGATACCGCGAGGCGGTGGAGATCCTCAAGAAACCGGCGGAAGAAGGCTATGCCGAGGCGCAGGCGTGCTATGCCGCGTGCCTGATGAACGCCTCCGGGGTGAACCCGGATCCGTTCGCCGCGGTCGAATGGTACCGCAAGGCGGCGGCGCAGAACAACCCGACCGCGATCTATTCGCTCGGCGTCTGCTACGAAAACGGCGAGGGCGTGGACCGGAATCTGGACACGTCGCTCGAATGGTACCGGAAGGCGCTGTACGTCGGACTCGAGGACGCACAGAGCGCGATCATCCGCGTCGAAAAGCTCAAGGCGCAGAAGGAAGCGGAACAGTAAGCTTCCGTATTAAGCAAACGCCTCAAACGAAACGGGTCGCACACGCCGGACATGGCTTGTGCGACTTATCTTTTTCCCCTCGGCTAATCATCGGTCCCTCCTCAAAAAGTTCGGCGGCAACCTCCTGCAAAGGAGATCGCCGCCGCGTACCGGGCAGGCGTCCGAAAATGGAGTGCCCGCCCATTGTTTTGCCCGGGGATCAGGGCTTGTTGCCTTCGGAATCGAGGCGGCTTTCCACAATGTCGGAGCGGTTGCGTCCGGCGGCGTACTCGATCAGGTTGAAGAGCAGTCTTCTGCACACGGGGTCGTTGTAGTTCGTGAGCCCGAGCGTGGAGTAGAAGAAGGAGCCGGAACCGGTCTTCGCGCGGCCGATGGCGGTGCCCATGCGGCATCCGAGGGAATGCCACGCGCCGGAGATCAGCTCCTCGTCGCCTTCCATGATGATCGCGGAACGCGGATTGGAGACGGCGGCGTCGAACGCGTAGTCGAGGACGGCGGGCTTCAGGAAGCCGTTGAAGACGGGATGGTCCTTGCAGAAATACTGGCCGCCGACCCAGTTGTTGCCGAGGCGGAAGCTGCCGAGATATTTCAGGTTGCCGTTCGCGGCGGCGATGGTCGGAGCCCAGTTTTCCACGTCGTTGAGGACGATGACCTGCGTGCCGGACTTCGCGAGCTCGACGACCGCGTTCACGTCGACGGAATTGCCGTTCGGCGGGAAGCAGAGGACGTTGAAGCGCTGGGCGGTCTTCTTGGTCATGGAGATGGCGAGCTGCGCGGGGACGCCGCGGTAGAGCGTGACTTTGGCGGTGCCGTCGGCGCCGACCGCGATCTCCTTGCCGTCGACCTTGAAGCTCAGCTGGTCGTCCGCCTTGGTCGGGCCTTCGATCTTGAAGTTGTAGTCGCCGTCGGCGTTCGGCATGTACTGGCCCTCAAAGAGGACCGTGTAACCGGCGGTCATGGGCACGTTCGGATCGGGCGTGCCGCCGTCCGGGAGCGCCAGTTCGAGCTGGCGGACGTTGCGTTCGGCGCGCTTTTCGCCGTCGACGAGGAAGGTCAGGCGGAACGCGCCGGCGGTCCCGTCGGGCGTGGCGATGGAGTTTGCCGGGATCCTCTGCGGCACGGGGTAGCGCTGGGTCACGACGAGCACGTCGGGCTTCAGGCTGCCGCCGGGCTGGTAGCTCTGGAAATTGCCGCCCGCGGCGTTGAGGATGCTGACGAGCGACTGCTGGGGCTGGCCGCCCATGCCGGGGCCGCGGCCGCCGCCGAAGCCGCCGGGACGGTTGCCGCCGCCGAAGCCGCCCATGCCGCCGGGACGGTTGCCGCCGGGCTGCATCTGGCCCTGTGGCTGCGGATTTTCATAAACGGCGTAGGTCTTGCCCGCGGGGAGCTGGATTTTGGAGTTGTCGACGGCGGTGACTTCCATTTCGCCCTCAGCCTTGGTGTCCTTGAGGAATGCCTTGATGACGGAGACGCCGGGCTTGTCGACCTGGACCTTCACGCCTTCGGCGAGGAGTTCGCCGTAGACGTCGCCGCCGGTGACCTTCACTTTCTGCTCGGACTCGTTGACGACTTTGCCGTCCTGGATGAGCTGCGTCACGAGCGTGTATTCGCCGTTCAGATTCTCTTCGTTGATGATGTGGATGTCGGCGGAGACGGTGTTCGGGACGGTGAACGACGGGGTCGGGGTGTGGACCGCGAGCTTCAGCGGGGCGTTGTAGGCGCGGAGGATGGCGGGATCGCCCTTCGGGTTGCGGAAGGTGTCGACGACGCCGGAGTTATTCTCGCGGAGCATGGCTTCCCAGCCGTTGATCGCGTAGCCGTCGGTGATGTTGTTGAGGCGGATGATCTCGATGCGGCGGCCCTGGTGGCGGATGCCGACCTTGCCGAGCTCGGAGGTGAATGCTTCGACGGTCGGGAAGTCCTTGCGGAGCCCCTTTTCGTCGAGGTACTTGTTCATGCGCGTGTACCAGTTCTTGTAGTCCGCGCCGTCCATGCCGTCCTCGCCGATCTTCTTCAGCTCGTCCATGATGAGCTCGAGGCGCGGCGGAGTGGAGATGGCGCCCTCCTCGCCCCAGAAGACGAGCTCTTCCTTGTTTTCGGTGTAGTTCCAGTAGCGCTTGCTGTTCGTGTAGTAGTTCGCGGGATAGGAGATGTTCGGGCCGGTGGCGTTGTGGTTGTCGCGGAACCCGACCTGGTACACCTTGTCGTCGAACGGCATGCAGTTCATCTTGTTGTAGTCTTCGACGTTGATGCCTTCCTTGCTCCAGCCGCTGGTGAGCACGACGATGCGCGACGGGTCGTTCTGGTGCGTGAAGGAGACCATGCTGGAATACCAGTTCTGGTCATGCTGTTCGCGTCCGAGGCCGAGCTCGTTGATGAGGTTGTAGATCACGAGGGACGGGTGCGAACGGAACTTCTTGACCATGCGGCGGACGCGTTCCTTCGCGATCACGCGGCCCTCGGGGGACTGGCTGCCGGAGATGAATCCGCCGGGCTCGGCGTAGTACAGGAGGCCCTGCTTGTCGGCTTCCTGAAGCACGATGTCCTGTCCCATGTGGCGGTGGAAGTTCAGCATGTTCATGCCGAAGTCCTTCGCGGCCTTGATCTGCTTCGCGGCGTATTCGGGCAGCGGGATGGTGCCGGTGACGGGCCACCAGCCCCAGCTGATCGCGGAACGCAGCACGATGCGCTTGCCGTTGAGGCGGAACATGGCGTCCTTGCCGACGCCTTCGGGTCCGAACCAGCGGAATCCGAACGTCTGGCTCTCCTCCTCGTCGCCGACCTTCACGCTCAGTGTGTAGAGGTTCGGGTTGTCGAGGTCCCACAGCTCCGCGCTCTCGTGCGTGAACTTGCGGGTGATGAGGTTTTCGCCGGGTTTGAGCGTGATCGTCTCGGCCGCCATGACCGGGGTGTTGTCCTGAACAAGGCGGACGGTGCATTCCTTCTCCACGTCCTTGCCGGTGTCGTTGACCGCGGTGATGCGGATTTCGACCGTCTTCGGATCGGGGGTGTTCATCACGTACACGTCGTCGATGTAGACGGGATCGGTGATCTCGAGGGAGACGTGCCCGGTCACGCCGCCGACGGCGCGTCTGCCGTTCAGCTTGACGCCGTTCCAGGTGAACGGGATGTAGTCGGTCCAGTCGTAGTCGCCGCCGGGGTTGGTGATGCGGATGTCGAGCGCGGCGGTGTCGCCCTTTTTGAGCTTGCCGGTGATGTCGAGCACGAACTCGGTGTCGCACGCGGCGTCGCACGCGATGAGCTCATGGTTCAGGAAGATCTCCGCCTGGTAGGTGAGGGCGGAGAAGCGGAGGAAGACCTTCTTGCCGGTCAGGTCCTGGTCGACCTTGAACGTGCGGCTCCACCACGAAACGCCCTGCAGCGGCTGCCAGAAGTTCTTCGGGTCGATCGTGTAGTCCTTTTCCAGCGCGGACATGTCGGTGAAATACTGTTCGACCGTGCCGGGGACCGTGACGTCCTTGCGGTCCGCCTTGCTCAGGGCGTCCCAGCCGCCGGTCGGCTGGTGCGCGGGGATCTGGTCGAGCGGAGTGCCGGGGACGACGACATGTTCGGACTGCCACTGCGCGGCGGTGTCGCGCCAGAGTTTCCAGCCGGAGCCGGAGAGGCTGACGACTTCGCGGGCGTCCGCCTGCCAGAACATTCCGGCGGCGAGCGCGAGGATGAAGAGGGATTTTTTCATGGGGTCTTTCCTGTTTGTATGGGGTATTGTGTGATTGTTTTAGAAAATAATTTTTTGATAATATAGCCTTTCGAGCGGGAATTTCAAGCTGTTTCCGAAAAAATCAGGGCGTTTTTGAAGGAAGAAACTGCCATCCGGCGGTTCCTTGCAGAAGACGGCGCGCGCAAGTCCGCAATAATCCGGCATCGCGGCGTCTGCCTTTTCTTTATAAAAAAAAAACGCGTGCAACACAATTTTATGAGATGTTCCGGCGTTAATTGTGTTACAGTGTATTTGTATGCCGATTCGCGGCGAATACGAAAACAACCTCATTCCCCGCTCAACGCGCGGGAGAAAACAGAGCAATATCCATGAAACACAAATGGTTTCAATATCTTCGGGGCGTGACGCCGGCGCTTCTCCTGCTCACGGCCCTCCTCCCGTTTGCCGCCCCGGCACAGGACAGGACGGCTTCCGCCGACACAAAAGAGATCACGCTCACGATCGAGGGCACAATCCAGGGCGGGCGTTTTTTCTTCAAGGAGAACACGATCCAGTTCGATGCGCTGAATAAATATGAGTGGCCTCAAAAGAACATCATCGTCAACGGAAAGCCGTGGACGGATCCCGCCAAGCCGTTCAAACTTGGTTTCACGCCGGATTTCGCGAAGGCGGTCATCCTTGAGAAGGAAGGCGGCCCGGACGGCGGGCGCGTCTATGTGCTGCCCCGGGAAAAGATGTTCGCGCTGATGATCGTGCCGCGCGAGAAAGAGCCCGAGGAGGTCCCGTTCCGCGTCAGGCTCGCCGTGAAGAACCAGACGGTTCACCGTGATCTTCCGCCGGACGAGACGCCGCCGGAAAGCGGGACGCCGAAGCGGGCGGCCGTCATCGTGCCGCGCAAAGTGCAGTCGGATCCCGGCGCGGTCGAGGAACGCGTCACGCTGGTCCTGGCGGGCAAGATCGAGGGGAAGGGAAAATTCCGGCTTCAAACCAACCGCATCGAATACCTGCCGGATTCCCTGAGCGACCCGAGTTACCCGGATGATGTCACGGTGAACGGCAAGCCGTGGGAAGACGTGCATGCGCCGTTTTATCTGGACTTCCTGACGGACTACACCACGGGGAAGCTCACGGACCGGTCGGGGACCGCCGCGACCGCCTGGCGCGGACTGCCGGTCGGCGACTCTGTTTTCGACCCGTATGAACACTCTGTTGGCGAATTGATCGTCACCGGCGCGGGGGAGGGCGACGCGTCCTCGTTCCGCGCAGCGGTCTCGCTGCGGAAATTCCCGCAGGACTATGCCGCGCGGATCATCTCCGTGCTGAACGACGGCATGGAAAAGCGACGGAAGGGGGCGCTGGACAGCGCGTACATGGCAAACGAGGGGCAGCTTTCCCCGGACGAACGGAAACAGGTGGAAAAGTGGAGAGCGGAACGGCAGCAGGAGCAGCTCGTATGGACAAGCGACCGCAACTATACGACCGACGGGAAGGATCTGCCTTATCTGACGCGGGCGGCGATGGCGGCATCCCGCGACCCGTCACCGGACCAGTTCGACATCACGGTCGAGGCGGTGGTGAACTGCAGCGCGGTATTTGCGTTCATGGGCGACAAGATCGTCTACAGCGACCAGCAGTATCCCAACGAGGGAAAATACCCGGGCAAGGTCACGATCAACGGAAAGGCATGGAGAAACCTGCATCAGCCGTTTACCCTCGAAAGCGAGATCGACCCGGATTTCGTCATAGGGATAAACGTCGAAACGGAATATTACCGGTATTACCTCTCGCCGGAACGGAACAGGATCGCCCTCGGGATCGTCAACCACGGCCCGCGCGACGAGGAACCCGTGAGAATCCATCTCTCCCTGCGGAAGAAAAATGCCGCCCCGGCGAACAGGAAATAACAAAGCGGAAGGAGTGGAATATGAAAACAATCCGGTTCAAACATCTTTTGCGCGCAACATTTGGGGTGGTCCTGCTCGCAGCCGCAGTACCGTTCGCCGCCTTCGCGCAATCCGATGCCCCGAAGGAGGTCACGCTCACGCTGGAGGGGACCTTCGACGGACAGGACAACTTCGATTTCGAGGAGAACACGATCCGACTCCGGCATATGTCCTTTCAGATGCCGACCGGCGTGACCGTCGACGGGAAGCCGTGGGCGGACCTGAACAAGCCGTTCGAGCTTGATCTTGCGCCGGATTTCGCAAAGGCGGCGATCGTGGAAAAGCAGGGACGCGGCGCCGTCGATCTGATCGTGAATCCCGATAACTTCACTCTGGTGATCGACGACATGGAAGCCTCCTCAGCCCCGTACAAGGTCACGATCGCCGTGAAGAACCAGGGGATCCATGAACCGGTACCGTCTTTTGTCCGTTCGAAGCCGTCTCCCATGTCCCAGCCTGATCAACGTTCTGTACGAAGGCGAACAGATAGAAGATTTCGGCCGTCTCCCAAGTCCCCGTCTGTTCAACTCGTCGAACCGAGTCGCAGAGGCGGGATCCAAAAGATCTTCGGAAGGATTTATCCGCAGGAATTCGATGCGAGAATGCAGGAATTGGAAAAGAGCATGTCTGAAAAAGGCCGCAGGACGAGCCTGATGATGAGGTGTATTACCAATCCCAGTTCAATGACCGACGAGCAGAAAAAGGAGGCTCAGCAATGGGCGAACGAGGGAGATCCTTTGAAAATGATGTATGAAAAAACGACGGACGGGAAAGAAATCCCCGCCAGGTCCGGAGGCGGTCTGGGACCGGGTGACCTGCTGAACCGATCCCTGACGCACAGAACCATCGAGATCGAGGCCGTCATAGATTTCGCCGCGGATTTCGAAATCCACGAAACCATGATCAAATACAATTTCTCCGATGGGGCGGTCGAAGGAAAGTTCCCCCGCGAGGTGAAGATCAACGGCGAGCCTTGGCCAAACCTGTTTGTGCCGTTCGATCTGGGCATGACGGTCGATCCGCTGTCGGTTTCGGATGCCTGGATCGAAACGGAATTCTATCAGTACACGATTACCCCGAGACAAACCAAGGTATGCGTCGGCATCCGGAATCGCGGAATCCAGGAGGAACCCGTGAAGATCAAAGTTTCGCTCAAAAGAAACTGAACACGATTCAAATTCATTATCCAGCAATGCCCCGGAATCTGACGGGGGTGGAAGGAAACAACCATGAAACAAAACATCTTGAAAAGTCTTTGCCGGAGCCTGACGCTTGGGGTGGTCCTGCTCGCAGCCGCAGTGCCGTTCGCCTTCGCGCAATCCGGGGCGAAAACGAACGATTCTCAGGAGATCACGCTCACGATCGAGGGGACTGTGCAGGGCGGACGCTTCTTCTTCAAGGAAAAAACGATCCAGTTCGACACGCTGAACAAATACGAGTGGCCGCAAAAGAACATCGTCGTAAACGGAGAAGTCTGGAGCCAGACGAACAAGCCGTTCGAGCTTGATTTCACGCCGGATTTCGCGAAGGCGGTCATCCTGGAGAAGGAAGGCGGCCCCGAGGGGCGCACTTATGTCCTGCCCCGCGAAAACCTCTTCGCGCTGATGATCGTGCCCGACGACGAGGACGCCAAGGCGGCGCCGTTCAGCGTCAAGCTCGCCGTGAAGAACCAGGTCCCGCACGACAACCTCCCCCCGGACGAGACTCCTGCCCGAAAGGTCGCGAGGAGCGCCGGAAACTCCCGCCGTCAGGTAAACCAGAACGCCTCCGACGACGGCGCGATCCGTTCGGTCACCGTCGTGCAGGCGGGGGTGACCGCCGCCGACCGGAAGACCGCCGCGAACCTGAACCGCAAGGGCTTCGACCTCTTCCGCCTGCTCAGCGAGAAGGATGCGAACGCCAACGCGTTCGTCTCCCCGTACAGCATCGACAGCGCGTTCGGGCTGGTCTACTGCGGCGCGAAGGACAAGACCGCCGAGGAGATCCGCACGACGCTGGGGCTGCCCGACGATCCCGCGGCCTGCGGCAGGTTCTTCAGCAAGGTCTCGAAGGAGTATGCGGCGAACAAACAGGTCGAGGTCCTGGTTTCGAACTCCGTCTGGTACGAACAGACGTTCGAAAAGAACATCCTGCCGCCGTTCGTCTCCATGATCAGGGAATACTACGGCGGGACGTTCTACAAGGAGAATTTTTCCAAGCCGGACGCCCTCGTCGAGAAGGTCAACGGCTACGTCGAGGACCGCACGAAGAGCATGATCCGGAACCTCCTTTCTCCCAGCGACATCACGCCCGAATCGTTCATGATCCTGCTGAACACGCTGTATTTCGAGGCGAAATGGCAGACGCCGTTCGAGAAGGAAGACACCCGCCCCATGGTGTTCCATAATTTCGACGGCTGGGAAAAGCGGGTCAAAATGATGTACAGGAGCGGGTTCGACATTGATTACTACGCCGACCCGAGAGACAATGTCCACGCCGTGGTCCTGCCGTACGAGGATCCGCGTTTCGAGCTCGTCGCCCTCATGCCGATCAATCCCGGCAACGACCGGGGGAAAGCCGCGATGGCGGACATCGTCTCGAAGATCGGGACCAGGCTCGATTCCTGGCTTGCGAAGCGTTCGGAATACGAAACGCGCCTCTGGCTCCCCGTGACCGACCTGACCTGCCGATACGGCCTCAAAGACGCTCTCGAAGAACTCGGCATGAAAACGCCGTTTTCCATGACGCAGGCGGATTTCCACGGCATCGCGGAGCCGACTGAGCTCCTGAAATACATCTGGATCGACAAGGTGATCCACAAAACCGCCCTGAAGATGGACGAGGAATCCACGAAGGCCGCGGCCGCCACCGCGGTCATCATGGCTGCCGCCGGCTTCGGAGGACCGCGTGAACAGCCCCCGGTCAACATCTTCCGCGCCGACCGCCCGTTCCTCGTTCTGATCCGCGACAGCCGGACCGGACTGATCCTCTTCGCCGGACGCATCAACGATCCCGGCGTGGAGGCTCCGGCAGACGGCTTCGGAACGTTCGGGCGGCGGTAACACTCGCTCCGGTACCGGACAGCGCCGCCGAGGAAGGCTTGCCGCCTCGTGCTTGAGCGCAGCCAAGCACAATTTCCGTGGAGGGCTTTCCCTCCACTTCAATGGAAGCGCTTATCTTTTCAGTCTTTTTTGTTTGATTCCCGCTTCCCCGGCTTGATTTTTCGCGAACGCGAGTGTATTTTACCTCATCGTAAAAAGAAACCGAGAACGCAAACCGACCTATCCGCAAGCCCGGACCCCTTTTCTATGAATCAAACGCCCGCGTCAGATTTTGTCAAGGATGTGAAAGTCATCAAGGCCGCCATCCTCAAAAGCCGCTATATTGCGGCGCGGCTCGCCAACGCCGAAATGCTGAAGCTGTATTTCGCGATCGGGGCCTATGTATCGCGCAATTCCAGGGAAGGACGCTGGGGCACAGGCGCGATCGAAGAGATTTCCCGTCTGCTGCAGAAGGAGCTGCCGGGCCTGCGCGGTTTTTCCGCTCAGAACATGCGGAGTATCGGCAGTTCTTCGAAGAATGTGGGACTCCGGCAATTCGCCAGACAGTGACTGGCAAAATTGATGACGAGGAATCAATAAAGCAAGAAAAAGGCAACTTTATAATTTGCTTGTCAATGACTAGCAAAATTGATAATGAGGAATTGTTCGAGCTGAAAGATGCCGACATTCTTGCAACTTCTTCACCAATCGCAAGCGAATTAACGCCTATAAACGCAAATGCGTTTATGAGCATAGGATTTACGCATCACATGCAGATTATCCATGCTTGCGGCACTATAGACGAACGCCTGTTCTACATCCGCAGATGCGCCGCGGAATTCTGGACGGTTCGCACTCTGCAGCAGCACATCAAGGCCGGCGATTACGCGACGCAGGGCAAGGCAGTCAACAATTTCTCCCTCACGATGCCGGACGGCAAACAGATGTCCCGCGCCGTGCAGGCGTTCAGGAGCGAATACCTGCTGGACTTCGTGAACATCGTCGACGCGAACGACGACGAGGAGACGCTGGACGAGCCGGAATGGATGATGGAAATGGTCTCAAAGATACGCCGGTTCATTCAGGCGCTTGGCTCGGACTTCTGCTTCATGGACGTGAAAAAGCGTTTTATCGTGGACGGCGAGGAATATTTCGCCGACCTCGTCTTCTTCCACCGGGAACTGAAGTGCATGGTTGCCGTGGAGCTGAAGCGCGGCAAGTTCAAACCGGCTTATCTCGGACAGCTGGAATTCTATCTCGCATGCCTCGACAAGTATGTGAAGCGCGAAGAGGAAAATCCCTCCGTCGGCCTGCTGCTTTGCCGCGAAATGAACCGTTCCGTCGTCGAGCTGACCATTGGCCGCCACAACTCGCCGCTGGGCGTTGCCACGTACCGGACGGCGGAGGATGTGCCGGACCAATACAAATCCCTCCGTCCGCTTCTCGAAGGCGCACACAAGGTCCTCAACGAGTTCTCCATGGATACTGAAACGGAGTAAAGCCCCCTCGTGCTTGAGCGGAGCCCGGCACAAAATAGGTCCTATAGGTCCTATACGGCCTATCTTTACAGTCCCTGCACTGGAAACAGTCAGGGGCTTTTTTTCGCGCGATTTTTCGGTGGAAAAAGGCGTTTTTCCTTTGGAACGAGTTTGAAAAAAGGGCGTTTGTGTGGTATATTATAAGATTTAGAATTTATCGAAAAACACAACCGTACATCTCAAATACCCAAACCCCAAACAGGAGAACACCTAAATGAACTTAGGCAGTCTGATTCTCGACGGGCTGAAAGCCATGGCCCTCGGAATGCTCTGGGTCTTCTGCTTCCTCTCCATCATGATCGTATGCATGAAGGTGATGTCGAAGGCGCTGGCCCCCTTCTCGAACTTCCTCGAACCTGTCGCCCCGGCGCCGAAAAAGAAAAAAGCGTCCGGCGCAAAGGCAGCCCTTTCTCCCGAAGACCGTGTCCGCGCGCTGGCGGCGATCGAAGCCGTCAAGCTGTACCGCGCAGGGAAATGATCCGCAGATTTCAAACAACATAACATATTCAAACATAAAGGCAACCCCTTCTTATGAAAAAAATCAAATTCATGGACTGCTCCTTCCGCGACGGATTCCAGTCCTGCCTCGGCGCCCGTGTCAAAACCGATGACTTCCTGCCCGCTCTCGACGCGGCGGTGAAGGCCGGCATCAACTACATCGAAATCGGCGGCGGCGCCCGTTTCCAGGCCCTTTATTTCTACTGCCAGGAAGACGCGTTCGAGATGATGGACAAGTGGCGCGCCACGGTCGGTCCGGACGTGAACCTGCAGACGCTCTCCCGCGGCGTGAACGTGGTCGGCCTCTCCTCCCAGTCCACCGACATCATCCAGCTCCACGCGAAGATGTTCAAGAAGCACGGCATCACCACGATCCGCAACTTCGACGCCCTGAATGACGTCCGCAACCTCGACGTCTCCGGCCGCGCCATCGCCGCGAACGGCCTGAAGCACCAGATCACCATC
>JAFSZN010000097.1 GCA_017455665.1 Lentisphaeria bacterium | reverse complement strand
GGCGGGATGGAGATCTTGCGGCCGCCGCGCGTGCTGTCGTTCTTCATGCTGTCCTTGCCGGAGATGCAGGGCACCTTGAACGCCTTGGTGCAGTCGTAGAGCGCCATGTTCGCGCGGACGAGCTGCGCGAGCTTGTATTCGCCGTCCGGGGTCTTCTCGCTCTGCACGGGGTCGGGCCAGCAGAAGTTGTCGAGACCGGCGATGTGGTCGGGATCGGCGCCGGCGGCAACGGAACGGCGCACGGCGAGGTCGATGATGGACGCCATCATGTGGTAGGTGTCGATGTCGCTGTAGCGCGGCAGGATGCCGGCGGAGAGCACGATGCCTTCCTTCGCGAGGGGTTCGGCGAGCGTGACGGTGGCGTCGGAGGCGACGTCGCGGCAGACGCCGGTGAACGGCTTGATGATGCTGAGGCCCTTCACCTCATGGTCGTACTGGCGCGCCTTGTATTCGTCGGAGCAGATGTTCAGGCGGCCGATGAGCTTCACGAGGTCGGCGGAGAGATCGCGGCCGGAGATGACCGGCTCGTCGAAGACCGGGGGCTTCCACTCGGCTTTCAGGTGGAGTTTCGGCAGGCCCTCGTGCATGAACTTGATGTCGATGTCCGCCACCACGCGGTCGCCGTAGGTGATGTGGAACTTGCCGGAGTGGTTGAAGCGGCCGAGGACGGTGGCTTCCACGTCGCGTGCGGCGGCGAGCGCAAGGAACTCGTCGAGGCGTTCCGGCGCGACGGCGAAGCTCATGCGCTCCTGCGCCTCGGAGACGAGGATCTCCCACGGCTGGAGGCCGGAGTATTTGAGCGGGGCCTTCGCGAGGTCCATGTCGCAGCCGCCGCAGACGTCCGCCATTTCGCCGACGCTGGAGGAGAGGCCGCCCGCGCCGTTGTCGGTGACAAAACGGTAGAGGAGGCGTTCGCGCGCCTCGTGGATGAAGTCGCTCATGCGCTACTGGGTGATCGGGTCGCCGATCTGGACCGCCTGCACGGGGCTGTCCTTGTGGAGCTCTTCGCTGGAGAACGTGGCGCCGTGGATGCCGTCCTTGCCGATGCGGCCGCCGGTCATCACGATGTAGTCGCCGGGCTCGATGAACTTCTCCCAGCCGTTGCGGTCGCCGACCTTGCGCGGGAGCGTGCCGACCGTGCCGCAGTAGACGAGCGGCTTGCCGATGTAGCGGTCGTCGAAGTATTCCCAGCCGACGGCGTACGGGATGCCGCTCTGGTTGCCGCCGTCGATCACGCCCTTGTGGACGCCGTCGCGGAGGCGGCGCGGATGCAGGAGGCCTTCGGGGACGTTGATGGGGTCGGTGAACGGCGAACCGAGGCAGTAGCCCCAGACGTTCAGCAGCAGGTCGGCGCCCTGCCCGGTCCCGAGCGGGTCGCGGTTCACGCCGACGATGCCGGTCATGGCTCCGCCGTAGGGATCGAGCGCGGACGGGCTGTTGTGGGTCTCGGCCTTGTAGACGAGGTCGAAGCGGTCGTTGAAGCGGATCACGCCGGCGTTGTCGGTGAAGACGGAGACGAGCCACGGCACCTCGGACTGAAGCTCCTTCGTGCTTTTCTTGATGTAGCTCTTGTAGAGCGAGGAAATCGTGATCGTCTTGCCGTCCGGGGTGGTGTAGTCGATGTCGGCGGCGAAGATCTTGTGCTTGCAGTGTTCGCTCCAGGTCTGCGCGAGGACTTCCATTTCCACGTCGGTCGGCTTGCGCCCGAGCTTGCGGAAGTAGCCCTGAATGGATTTCATCTCCTCGAGGCTGAGGGCGAGCGTGCCCTTGTGGGACAGCTCCATGAGCTTTTCGTCGGAGACTTCCAGGTCGTAGTCGCGCACGATGACCTCGCCGAGGCCCTTGATGACCGGCTTGTTCAGCGGGATGGAGCTGTTCACGAGCTCGTCGCGGGAGAAGACGTCGACCGATTCGATCAGGACGTTCGCGAGCAGGCCGGTGGCGATGCGCTGCGCCTGTTCGCGGGTCATTTCGGGGGAGTCGACCAGATATTCGATCGAGCTGAAGACCTGTTCCTCGCGGGAGAGCTTTCTGCCGATGATGTCGCCGATGGCTTCCCACGCCGTGCGCGCCACGTTGTCCGTGACGCCCGGCTTGAAGCCGACGCGGATCAGCCAGGTGTAGTCCAGCCCGGCGGACGGCGTCTCGCCCACGATGCCGCTGCGCGTGACCGGATCGGCGAGTTCGTGCGCGACCTTCGCGGCTTCGTCCGGCGTGATGTTCGCGGAGACGGTGTAGACGGAACGTGTGCGGATGCCGCGGACGGGCGGCAGACCGGGGAGAGCGGAAAGGCGTCGGACGACGCCCTGGCCGCGGGCGTCCTGCCACTGCGGCTTCACCGACATTTCAATGCGATAGTCCATGAGCTTATCCTTGCTTGGAGGGGTTATTTAAAAAATTATAGCAAGGAAAAATATACCCCCGAAAGCCCGTTTTTTCAAGCCGAAGGAGTAAATCAGGACTTCTTTTTTCGGGCGTTCGCGCGGACCGTGCGGAAAAATGCCTGGAACATCTCCTTGCATTCCTCCTCCATGAGCCCGGCGGTCACCTCGACGTTGTGAAGCATGCCGGGGAATCCGGTGATGTCGAGGGCAGTCCCGGCGCATCCGCAGCGCGGGTCGCGCATGCCGAAGATCACACGGCGGATGCGCGAGTTCACCATGGCGCCGGCGCACATCGCGCACGGCTCCTTGGTCACGTAGATATCGATGCCGTCCAGCCGCCAGTCGCCGATGATCTGAGGAAGCGACGCGATCAGCATGAGTTCGGCGTGGGCGGTGGCGTCTTTCAGTAATTCGACCTGGTTCCACGAACGCGCGATGATGAGGCCGTCCTTCACCGCCACGGCTCCGACCGGGACCTCGCCCGCGTCGGCGGCCTGCTGCGCGCATCGGAGCGCGGCGCGCATGTAGTAATCGTCTCCGAGCAGGGGCTTCAGTTCGCCGTCGTCCTCGCCGTCGATCGGGCCATCGAACAGTCCGTCGCCGGAGCCGAACAAAAAACCGTCCGATTCAGGCGGGGCGGGAAACAGGAGATCGGAATCGTCACCTGGCATGGACGGCGTCCTCGCGGAATTCGTTCAGGGCGTCTTCGCCGTGGATGGAGCGCATCAGCTTCACGTTCTCCTCGTAGAAGACCTGCGGGTCGGGCTGCTGCACCACCTCGCTGTTCGACTCGTCCATCAGCGTCTTGCGCTTGGCGGGGTCGGAGAGGTAGTGGTCGAGGTAGCGCACGAGCGTGCGCGGCGACAGCTCCTCGAACTGCTTCTGCCCGAACTCGCTCACGTAGTCGGACGCGATCACGGCGACGAGGTTCTTCGAGGGGGCCTTCATGCCCTTCGCGGAGAGGAAATCCAGGATCATTTCCTGGCACCGGATCTCGTCGAACATCGGGAACTCGCATCCGCGGCCGCGGCTGGAGATGTTCGCCGGGAAACGCTGGTTCGAGGCGATCGTGAGCGTGATGTTCTCCGGCAGGGAGAACGTGCCGCCGATGTTCGTCCGGAAATAATACCAGTCGGTCTTCGCCGCGTCGATATCGTCGAAGAACAGCATGAACTTGTGTTCGGGCCAGGCGGCGAGCTCGGCGATCAGCGGCTCCAGCCCGGTCGTCAGGTCCTCCGGCTGCGGGATGATGAGCGTGATGTTCGGGAAGGACAGGCTGTAGGCGATGCTCATCTGCGTCTTGCCGAGGCCCGGCAGGCTCGAGATCAGCAGCGGCAGGTTGTTCCGTCCCTCGGAAAACGCCCGGAAATGCTCCTGGAACATCCGGCGCACGGAGGCATAGCCGTAGAATTCGTCCGCGGACCGGATCGAGGGGAGCGTGAGCGGCACGAACGCGCCGTCCTGATGCCGGAAGATCCTGCCGTGCGCGAACGGGTCCTCGGCGGACATCCGCGCGACTTCCAGCGCAACCGCGCCGGGCTTCATCCGCAGGAACGCGCTCTGCGCCGATTCGAGCTTGAGCGCGGAGGGACGGAGCCGGGAGACCGCGCCTTCGGGCGCTTCGCCGGAACGTTCCGCGAGCAGGGCGCAGTACGCGGGGATCAGGTCTTTCAGGAGTTCCGCCAGGCGCACGGCGTGACGGTAGAAAAACGCGGCGTCGGAGCCGGATTCCAGCGGGGCGGGATGCGCCTCGCGCGGCGACAGAACGGCGAGGCGTTCGAACAGCATCTTGTCCAGCAGGCGGCTGAACGGAAATCCGGTGCAGGCGGCGGCGAGCAGGTTCAGCGCGTCGACGGAATCGGACGCGCCGCCCTGAGGGGCGTCATAGAGGGATACGGATCCGGCCGCGCCGTGATGCGCCGGATCGTCGACCGGCAGTCCGTGCAGCGGCTTCGTGAGCTTTGTCCGGACGGCCTTCGAGGAGGAATGTCCGTGTTCGCAGTCGGTTTCGATGGCGGAAAGCGCGGCGCCGAGGCGGTCAGCAAACGTGCCGGGCGCGGGGACTTCCCCCGTGAAAAATACATGGAACGACGCTTCCGCGGCGCGGCACGCCGCCAGAAGTCCGGCAGATTCATTTTTCATGTCCGCACGCCTCCTTCCTGTTCAAAACGAATGCGGAGGCGGCCTGCGGTCCGGCCGTCTCCCGTTTGCACCCCTTACGACAGCACAGCGGGGCGATAAACTCTTTCCGAGCTCGCGCGAGCTCGAACGCGCGGCCGGCGCGGAAGATGCGTTTCTCCTCCATGGCGGGGGCGATGAGCTGGATGCCGACGGGCAGTCCGGTGCCGGGGTCGAGCGCGGCGGGCACGCTGATGCCGCAGTCGCCGCTCAAATTCAGCGCCGTGGTGAAGACGTCGGAGAGATACATCTGCAGCGGGTCGGTCTTCGCGCCGAACTTGAACGCGGGCGCGGGCGTGACCGGGGTCAGCAGGAAATCGCAGAGCCTGTAGGCTTCCTGGAAATCGCGGCGGAGCAGCGTGCGGACCTTCTGCGCGCGCAGATAGTAGGCGTCGTAGTAGCCGCTGCTGAGCACGTAGGTGCCGAGCATGATGCGGCGGAGCACCTCGTTGCCGAACCCCTCGCCGCGCGACTTCTCGTAGGTCGAATTGATGTCGGTCGCGTTCGGGCTGCGGTAGCCGTAGCGGATGCCGTCGAACCGCGCCAGGTTCGCGCTCGCCTCGGCCGTGGCGATGATGTAGTAGCACGCCATGGCGTATTTCGTGTGCGGCAGCGAGACGTCGACGAAGGTCGCGCCGAGGGAACGGAACACCTCGATCGAGTCGTTCATGATCTGCTTGACGGCGGGGTCCATGCCCTCGAGCTCGTAGTATTCCTTCGGGAGGCCGATCTTCACGCCGTCGAGGCGCGGATTCACTTCAAATGCCTCCAGGTCGGCGGCGAATCCTTCCGGCTGCTGCGGCAGGCTCGTCGAATCCTTTTCGTCGTGTCCGGCGATCAGGTCGAGGATCGCGGCGGCGTCCCACACGGTGCGGGACAGCGGACCGATCTGGTCCAGCGAGGAGGCGAACGCCACCAGGCCGTTGCGGGAGACGCGTCCGTAGGTCGGTTTGAGGCCGACCACGCCGCAGAACGCCGCGGGCTGGCGGATGGAGCCGCCGGTGTCGGAACCGAGCGCGGCGACCGTCTCAAACGCGGCGACCGAGGCCGCGGAGCCGCCCGAGGAGCCGCCCGGCACGCAGTCGAGGTCCCACGGGTTCGCAGTGCGCTGGTACGCGCTGTTCTCGCAGGAGGAGCCCATGGCGAACTCGTCCATGTTGGCGCGGCCGAGAAGGACGCATCCGGCAGCTTTGAGCTTGCCGGTCACGAAGGAATCGTATGGGGAGACGAACCCCTTCAGGATCTTCGAGGCGCAGGAGCACTGCTCGTCCTTCGCGCAGATGTTGTCCTTCAGCGTGATCGGGATGCCGTCGAAGTCGCCCAGCGGAGCGCCGGCGGCGCGGCGTGCGTCGGAAGCGGCGGCCTGCGCCAGCACGGATTCCGGGTTCACGGCGAGGAGCGCACGCACCTTCGGCTCGACCGCCTGAATGCGTTCGAGGAAGGCGGTGCAGAGCGTGACGGAGGTGGTTCGGCCATCGCGGAGCGCGGCGGCGGCATCGCGGAGGGACAGGGAAATGAGCTCGGCGTTCGTCATGCGATGCCCTCCCCGGGAAGGACCTGCGGGACCTTCACGAGTTCGCCTTCGATCAGGTCGGGCGCGTTGGCGAGCATCGCCTCGCGCGGGAAGGGATCGGAGGGTTCGTCGTCGCGGAGCACGTTGGTGCGCGCGACGGCGTGGGCGGTGGGCTCGATGCCGGAGACGTCGAGTTCGGCGAGCATTTCGACATAGCCGACGATCTGCTCCATTTCGGCTTGCAGACGCGGGATCATGTCCTGAGGCAGGCTCAGGCGCGCCAGCGAGGCGACCTGTGCCACATCGATTTTGTTACCCTGTTCGGCCATGGCGGAAGCCTTTCCTGTCCCCTGGTTGAATTACTGGTGCTCGAGCTTGATCGTTTCGGTCTTGGCGTCGCAGACGACGGACGGGCCGAAATACTGGATCGGGCCGGGATAGACGAACGAGGTGTTGACCGCCCAGTCGTCGCGGTTGGCGGCGAAGAACTTGAACGGAGCGTCGTCGAGCTCGACGAGCGCCTTCTTGATGACCGGCTTGTCCGCGCCGTGGCGGTGTTCGACGTTCATCATGGCGGTCAGCGGCACGGCGCCCGCGGTCCACTCGTCGGCGGATTTCGCGAGGTTGCCGACATAGGACATGTAGGCGGTCGCGCCGGAGCCGATGATGGCGGCGGCGTTGAAGCCGAGGCTGTAGCAGTAGTCGGCGTCGAAATTGGACGGAGCGGCGCAGCGGCCTTCGTAGCCGAAGAAGTGGGTCTGGCTGGAGAACTTGCCGACGTACTTGCCTTCCGCCTTCATGGCGGCGAGGCGCTGCTTCACGAGCTGCGCGAGGAGCTTTTCGGTCTCGATGAGGGACACCTGCACGTTGCCGTGCGGGTCGCGGTCCATGGAGAGCTGGAGCTGGATGGCGGTCGGGAGCTGGGCGTAGACGGACGCGCTGGCGGCGGAGAGCTTGCCGGAGATGTACGCGATCTTGTCTTCGGGCTTCGCGATGGCGTTGAATTCATCGGCGTTCGCGGCGAGCACGTCGTTGAGTTCGCCGATCAGGACCTTCATCTCGGGGATGAACTCGATGAGTCCTTCCGGCACCAGCACGACGCCGAAGTTCTCCTTGTTTTCCGCGCGCTTCGCGACGATCTTCGCGAGGTCGTCGACGATGCCGGAGAGCGTCTGCTTCTTCGCGGCGACTTCCTCGGAGATGATCGCGGCGTTCACGTGGGTCTTCAGGGCGCATTCGAGCGTGATGTGGGAGGCGGAACGCCCCATGAGCTTGATGAAGTGCCAGTACTTCTTGGCGGAGTTGGCGTCGCGGGAGATGTTGCCGATGAGCTCGCTGTAGACCTTGCTGGCGGTGTCGAAGCCGAAGGACGTCTCGATGAACTTGTTCTTCAGGTCGCCGTCGATGGTCTTCGGGCAGCCGATGACCTGGATCGGGATATTTTTCGCCTTGTAGTACTCGGCGAGCAGGCAGGCGTTGGTGTTGGAGTCGTCGCCGCCGATGATCACGAGGGCGGAGATGCCGAGCGCCTTGCAGTTCACCGCGCCCTTGTCGAACTGCTCGACCTGTTCGAGCTTGGTGCGGCCGGAACCGATCATGTCGAACCCGCCGGTGTTGCGGTAGGCGTCCATGAACTCGTCGGTGATCTCGACATAGTCGTTGTCCACGAGCCCGCTCGGGCCGCCCTTGAAGCCGAACATGCGCGAAGCCTTGTTCAGCGACTTGATGCCGTCGTAGATGCCGGCGATGACGTTGTGGCCGCCGGGGGCCTGGCCGCCGGACAGGATGACCGCCACATTCACGGGCTTGCCTTCCGCGGCGCCGTCCGCGCTGAACTTCAGGTCGGGCATGTTGCTGGTGGACGGGAAGAGGGCGGCGATCTTTTCAGCGTCGGCGAACGCGGCCAGCGGGGCGCCTTTTTCGACCTTCACGGACGCGCCGGAACGAAGCGCGGGGGGCAGTTTCGGGGCGTATTCGCTGCGGACCTGCTGGAGCGGGGAAATCATCTTGGACATGGTTGCAATCTCCTGGTATGGATGATGG
>JAFSZN010000096.1 GCA_017455665.1 Lentisphaeria bacterium | reverse complement strand
TCGCAAAGAAAAAACTTCAGGAGCCCGCGGCATGATCATCCAGATGAAACTTGTTACGCTCCTCTGCCTGGAGCAGGACCGTTCCGCCGCGGTCGACGCGCTCGCCGGACTTGAGCTCATGCAGCTCTGCCGCACCGCGCCCCCCGCCACGAAGGACGTCGCCTCCATTTCCGCGCAGGTCGCCGAATGCGAACGCGTGGCGGGCGTCATCCGCAGCGCCCCGGCAAAGAAGGACCCGGACGCCGCGCCCGAAGTCGCCGACGACGAGCTCGTCGCCTACGCCTCGAAGCTGATCTCCGGCAAGGCCGCCGCGTTCAAGGAGCTCGAACGTCTCCAGCGCGACCTGGACCTCCTTGCCCCGTGGGGCGAATTCGACCGTTCCGCCATCGCGAAACTTCAGGCGAAAGGCGTATACGTCACCCTGTGCGCCACCCCGCGCAACATCTTCGACCAGCGCACGAAGGACGACGCGTTCCCCGCGGAAGCAGCCGTCTCCGTGATCCGCATGGACAAGAACATGGTCCACTACGCGCTCGTCTCCGAAGCCCCGCTCGCGGAAGGCGCGTTCGACCCGGTCGCGCTCCCCGAGCAGACGCTTTCCGAGACGAGGAAAGCCCTTGAGGACTGCCGGACATCGATCGCTGCCGCCGACGCCTCCATCGCCGCGGCGAAAGCGCTTCTGCCGCGTCTGGAGTCCAGGCTCGCCGCGCTCCGCAATCAGCTGGAATTCGCCTCCGCGCGCGACGGCATGGAGCAGTCCGGCGAAATCGCCTATCTGCAGGGCTACGTCCCGGTCACGCGCATCGAAACTCTGAAAGCCGCCGCCGTGAAGAACGGCTGGGCGCTGATGATCGACGACCCCGCGGAAGATGACCAGAACGTGCCGACCTACATCGAAAAGGCGCGTTTCCTGAACGTCCTGGATCCGCTGTTCGATTTCGTCGGCATCTCGCCCGGCTACCGAGAGAGCGACGTGAATGTCTTCTTCTTTTTCTTCTTCCCGATCTTCTTCGGCATGATCCTCGGCGACGCCGGTTACGGCGCGCTGATGCTCGTCGCCGGGACCGTCGGCCTGCTCGCGCTTCACGCGAAGAAAGCGGCGCGCCTCCCGCTCGTCCTGCTGATCTTCCTCGCGTCCTTCACGTTCGTCTGGGGCTGGCTCAACGGCGCCTGGTTCGGACTGCCGAAGGACGTCCTGCCCGGCTGGATGCAGGGCTGGAGCATGATCACGGATCCCGCGAACAGCGCCACCGCACACAAGTTCGTGAAGTTCTACGGCATCGAGGATTCTGAACTGACGGCGACCTTCTGGGAAGGCTTCCCGAGCAAGCTCACGCAGTGGTTCTGCTTTCTGCTGGCGATGATCCACCTGATGAGCGCGCACATCGTGCGCTTCTTCACCGGCATCCGCAAGGACTGGCGCGAACTCTCCAACATCGGCTGGGCGCTGATGATCTTCGCGAACTTCCTGCTCGCGGTCGGACTGATCGTCTTCAGCGGCACGTTCCCGTCCTGGGGCGTGTATGTCTACATCGTCGCCGCCGTGCTCATCGTCGTCACGATCCGCCCCGCCGCGGCGTTGAACCTGCCGTTCGACATGATCGGCAGCTTCACCGACGTGCTGTCCTACATCCGCCTCTTCGCGGTCGGGCTCTCCGGCATGTACATCGCCCAGAAGTTCAACATGATGGGCATGATGGTGAAGGACGCCTTCGCCGCACAGGCCGCGAACGCCGCCCCGGCGTGGCACGACGTCTACATCATCGCCGGATTCGTCCTGCTGATCCTCGTCGCGGTCGCCGGGCACATCCTGAACCTCGCGCTCGGATTCCTCGGCGTGCTCGTCCACGCCGTCCGACTGAACACTCTCGAATTCTCCAACCACATGGGCCTCCAGTGGGCGGGATTCAAGTTCAAACCTTTCTCTGCAAAACAAAACAACAACTAACCATAAAAAATACAAACAACAACAGGAGAAACTATCATGAGTCTGCTTCTCAACTCCCTCACCCCCGTCCTCGCACAGGCGGCCGACGCCGCCCAGACCGCCGCTGCCGCGGTTCCGCAGGACATCCCCTTCTTCGATCAGAAGGCGCTGATCTACGCCGCGGCGTTCACCTCCATCGGCTTCGCCGCCATCGGGTCCGCCTACGGCTGCGGTTCCGCCTCCTGCGCCGCCATGGGCGCGTGGAAGAAGTGCTACGCGCAGAACAAGCCCGCTCCGTTCCAGCTGCTCATCTTCGCCGGCGCTCCGCTCTCCCAGACCATCTACGGCATGATCGTGATGTTCATCGTCATGGGCGGCGCGGCGAACGTCGCTGCGGCGACCGCCGGACAGTGGATCGCCTACTCCCTCGTCGGCGTCCTCGCCGGCATCGCCATGGGCGTTTCCGCCCTTTGGCAGGGCATCAGCGCGGCCGCGGCATGCGACGCCTTCGCCGAGACCGGCAAGGGCTTCGCCAACCAGCTGATGGCGCTCGGTATCGTCGAGACCGTCGCCATCTTCGTCCTCGCCTTCTCGATCGTCCTGCTCAGCGCTCTGGGCGCCGCCTGACCGAAGGCAAGCTCTTTTCTCAGCAAAGACACAGGCTCCGTACCTCTCGATCCGGTGCGGAGCCTTTTTAGCATTCAACAAACAAAACACAGGTTCAACATGATTTCCGTCGACGCATCCAAATGCACGCGCTGCGGCCGCTGTATCGCCGACTGCGTGGTCCAGGTCATCCACCGCACCTCCGGCGGCCTCCCCGCCGTCCCGGAACACGCCGAACGCTTCTGCATGCACTGCCAGCACTGCCTCGCCGTCTGTCCGGCGGGCGCGCTCACCTGCGACGGACATGCCCCGGAGCAGTGCGCCCCGTCCGGTCCCCTGCCCGACGAATCGCGCATGATGAACCTGATCCGCCAGCGCCGCAGCATCCGCCTCTACAAACAGGAAAACCTCCCGACCGAGGTCATGGAGAAGCTGATCGCGTCCCTGCGCTGGATCCCGACCGGATGCAACGACCACAGGCTGGTCTTCACGGTCATCGACGACCGCGCGAAGATGGAGCCGTTCCGCGCGCGCATGCTGAAGATCACGCGCTTCCTCATCAAGTCCGGCATCATGCGGATCGTGTATCCGGGCTACAAACGCTTCGAGGAATCCATGCTCGGCGGCAGGGATTTCGTGTTCCGCAACGCCCCCCACATGATCGTGGTCGCCTCGCCGAAGGACGCCCCGTGCGGCAGGTTCGACGCCTCCATCGCGCTCACGCAGTTCGACCTTTACGCGCAGAGCCTCGGCGTAGGCACGTGCTGGTGCGGATTCGCCTACTACGCGTTCACGCTGAACCGCGGCATGCGCTCCCTGCTGCATCTCCCGAAGGGATACAAGGTCGGCGCCGTGATGCTGTTCGGACCGCCCGCCATGGAGTATCCGCGCGCAACCGATCCCGAGCCGTACACGGTCATCCGCCCGGAATGATTCTTTGTGTCCGGGCGCAGCCGACACTACCCAAGTGGAGGCTTGCACGCAAGCGAAGCTGAGCGCACTGCCGAAGTGGAGGGCTTGCCCTCCCTCAGACGGTCACGGTGACTTCGTTTTTCCCGGACGCCGGCAGATTGTATTTTGCGGACTTGACGCACGCCAGAAGTTCCGTCTTCGCGGCGTCCGCATCCATATTTTCGCTTGCGTTCAGCGGATCGAATCCGGTTCCCGGATACTGGATGACCGCGACCATATCTCCGGTCTTCGGGTCCAGGTTGAGCATCAGGATGATCCTGGTGACGTGAGGGAAGATCATTTTGACGAGCAGGATCCTCAGGGCGTCGCAGAGTTTGCGGCGCCGTTCGGATGAGATCAGTTTTCCAATGGCGAACGTCTCAATCGCCCCCTCGAATTCATAGATATCGAATGCCCGCGCATTGAGCTCGCGATAGAATCCGGTATTCTTCCGCACAAACGCCTGTGTCCTGTCATACTGCGGATGATCGAGCACATCTTTCGCCGAGCCGTCCTCGCGGGCCATGCCGTCCGCCATAAAGACGACTCGCGTAGCGATTTCGCGGGCGAATTCCAGGTCGCGCGTCGAAAACATGACCGTCATGCCGTCCTTCACGACAGCCCGGAGAAGCGCATACACTTCGTTCTTTTCCGCCGGCAAGAGGTCCGCGCCGGGATCTTCGACCAGCAGGATCCGAGGCTGGAGCATCAGCGCGCGCACAATGGCAAGACGCTGCCTCTGCCCCGCGGAAAGGTTGATCGGCATCTCGTCCGCCGCCCCGGACAGCCCCGCAAACTTCAGCAGGCTCTTTGCCCGTTCCTGGAACACCCTTTCGTCTTCTTCGGCCCCATCGACCGGCGCGATCATCATGTTTCCCATGACGGACAGGTTCCGGAACAGGGATTCCCGGGAGAAGACCATGCCGATGCTCCTGCGTGCGCGGTCCGCGCCGCCGTGCCGCCACATCACCGGCTCGCCGTTCAGTTCGACATTGCCGCCCTCGGGCTTGTCCAGCAGGTCCAGGCAGCGCAGCAGAAGACGTTTTGCCGGCTCGGACGCGCCGATCAGCGCGATGACGTCGCCCTTGCGGATTTCGAGGCTGAGATCGCGGAGACGCTCCATGCTGTAGCGGTCCTGGATGCTGATCCTGTTGGCCGCCAGGATGACGGGTGCGTCGGAGGTGTTTTCTGCTGTGTTCATATCGTTTCTGTCCTTATGCTGAGTGTGCGGATTGACTTGGATGTTTTCATGCGATCCAGAACGGCGGGCGCGCCGGCAGGTCGTCCAGCCAGGCGTCGGGCTCGTAGAAAACGCGTTTGAGGAAAAGCCCCCGGGCGGGCGCGGTGTCCTTGCATTTCGCACGGTCGCACGCCAGCAGGATGCCCCGGAACTCGTCCGGGGTCATGCGGCCGCGCCCCACGAACATCAGCGCGCCGACCATGCTGCGGACCATCTTGTAGAGGAAACCCGTGCCGAGGAAATACATGCAGACGAGCGGACCGAACGTGACGATCTCGGTGCGGAGGATCGTGCGGACCGGATCGTCGATCTTGCCGCGTTCGACCGTGAACGTGGAGAAATCGTGCCGCCCCTCGACGTGCTTGACCGCCTCGCGCAGGGCGCCGATCTCCGTCATGTCCTCCATGTGCCACGAATACCGCCCGCTGAACGGGTTGATGTCGCCGGTGTTGACCACGTAGACGTAGGATTTCGCGAGCGCGTCAAACCGCGCGTTAAAGCCGTCCTTCACGACCTCGGCGGTGCGGACGCGAATGTCGTCCGGGAGCAGACGGTTCATCGCCTTCTTGAGCTTCCAGTCCGGGATGTACGGTGACGGCGGCGCGGAGAAGGAACACACCATGCCGAGCGCGTGGACTCCGGCGTCCGTGCGGCTGCTGCCCTGGATCCGGATGTGCTCGCGTTCGCCGAAGAGGCGGTACAGCTTCTCCTCGATCACTTCCTGCACCGTGATGCCGTTCGGCTGGCGCTGCCAGCCGTGGTAGGCGGTGCCGTCGAACGACAGCTCCATTTTGAACGTCGTCCGGGGCGCGGATTCCGCCGGGGAAACGAGCTCGGTTTCAGGCGCGGGTTCAGGCGAGGTTTCAAGCGCGGAAACGGCAGGCGCGGAACCGGAAACATCCCGGACTTCGCCGTTCGCGGCGTTTTCCGCTCCGGCTGTTTCCGTTGTTTCGTTCTGCTCAGTCATGGTGTCTTCTTGCCTGAAAAAGCAAAATCCGGGCAGCAGTCGCCTGTGCCCGGATTTGTGTTCGAATTGAAACCGTCCGCCGTATCAGTTGTTCTTCAGATACACGGGCACGAATTCGTCGCGGCGGTTCTTGGACCAGACGGCGTCGCCGGTGCCGGTCACGGCGGGGCGTTCCTCGCCGTAGCTGACCGTCTTGATGCGGGCGGCTTCGATGCCGTAGATGTCGATGAGCATTTCGCTGGCGGCGAGGGCGCGGCGTTCGCCGAGGGCGCGGTTGTATTCTTCGGTGCCGCGTTCATCGCAGTAGCCTTCGACCACGACGCCCGCCTCGGAATGGCCGAGCAGGTACTGTGCGACCGCCGCGACCTTGGATTCCTCGGAGGAGGAGATGGTGTTCGCGTCGTAGGGGAAGTACAGCGGCTGGAACTCGACGCCTTCGATGCGTGCGCCGAAACCGTCGATATACGGGGCCTTGTTCAGGTCTTCGCCGTAAGCGCCGGGGCCGTTCTGGTCGAAGCCGTCGCCGCCGTTCAGGCCGCCGTCGCCGAAGCCGTCGCCGCCGCGGAGTCCGGCGTCGCCGCCGTTCAGGTCGCCGAAACCGTCGCCGCCGTTCAGGCCGTTGCCGTTCATGCCGGCGCCGCCGTCGACATCGCCGTCCGCCCAGAACGGAGCAAGGCTGTTGGCATCGTCGGATTCACAGGAGATGGCGAACGCGGCGCAGGAGAGCGCCGCCACGGCGAGGATGGAGAGACGGGATAATTTCATGGGAAGATTCCTTCATGTTTGGTTGCTGGCATAACAATACATCCATTAAATTAGCCCAAAATCGAAAAAAATCAACACGATTTCCGAAAAAAACATTGACTATCGCCGAAAAACGTGTAAATTTCTTTATGTTCATTTCATTTTGACGGCATTTTCTCGCCGCCGCACCGTTTAACAAATGGAGTTTTTTATGGACTATCCCCGTCCCATCCGCACCGACATCGACTGGTCGGCTCTCTCTTTCGGTTTCATGCCCACCCGCTCCCACATCGCCTTCCACTGGAAAGACGGCGCCTGGGACAAAGGCGAACTCAGGACCGATCCGCACATCTCCATGAGCATCGCCGCCACCTGCCTCCACTACGGCCAGGCATGCTTCGAAGGCATGAAGGCATTCCGCTGCAAGGACGGCAAGGTCCGCGTCTTCCGCCCGTGGGAAAACATCAAGCGCATGAACCGCACCGGACACCAGCTGCTCCACCCCGAGATCCCCGAGGAGATGTACCTCGAGGCCATCCACCGCGTCGTGCTCGACAACATCGACTACGTCCCGCCCTGCGAATCCGGCGGATCCATGTACATCCGTCCGCTCTTCATCGGCACCGGCCCGCAGATCGGCGTCGCCCCCGCCACCGAATATGATTTCCTCATCATGGTCATGCCCGTCGGCGCCTACTACAAGGACGGCCTGAAGGGCGTCCCCGCGCTCGTCATCGAGGACTTCGACCGCGCCGCCCCGAAGGGAATGGGCCAGTTCAAGGTCGCCGGCAACTACGGCGCGTCCCTCATGCCCGCCAAGCTCGCCAAGAAGGCCGGATTCCCCATCCCGCTGTTCCTCGACCCGCGCGAGCACAAGTACATCGATGAGTTCGGCACCAGCAACTTCCTCGCCATCACGAAGGACGGCAAGTACGTCACCAGCGATTCCCCGTCCATCCTCCCGAGCGTGACCAACATGTCCCTCATGCAGGTCGCCCGCGACCTCGGTCTCACCGTCGAGAAACGCCCGATCGTCGCCGAAGAGGAACTCCCGACCTTCGCCGAAGTCGATGCCTGCGGCACCGCCGTCGTCATCACCCCGATCTCCTCCGTCACCATCCACGGCAAGGTCATCGAATACGGCCACGAATGCGGCCCCGTCTCCCAGAAGCTCTACGACCGCCTGACCGGCATCCAGAGAGGCGAACTGGAAGACACGCACGGCTGGCTCTACACCATCTGACGCCGGTTCCAGGCTCGAACCCGGCACACGGAGGCGCACATGAAACGGTCCTTCCCAAAACTCGCACTGACGTCCGGACTCGCGATCGTTGTGATCGCGGCGGTCTTCGGCGCCGTCTTCGCGCAGAAGGGCAATGCCGTGTCCGCCTCCCGCGCTCCCGCCGCGAAGACTGCGGAAACCGAGGTCGTTTCGCCTCAGGCTCAGGCGCGGCCCGTGGCGGAACAGCCGGTCTCGAAGACTCCGGCGCCGCCTCAGGCTCAGGGTCAGGCGCAGCCGAAGTCGGCGGAAAACGGTGACGGCAGCGGCGGCATCCGCTCGGGTTCGCTCTCCATCATCGCCACGCCGAAGACGAACCCCGATACGGTCAAGGAGGAAAAACTCCCCGAGATCGAGGTCGATCCCTCCAATGTCCGTTCGGTACCGAAGTCTTCCGTCCAGCCGATCCGCGAATCCAGGCGCCAGGTCGCGCTTACCTCGAAGCTCCCCGCGGATTCCCTCGCGGAAAAACTCGCCGACGCCAACGCGGAAAATGTCTCCGTCTGGCGCCCGGCGTTCAACTCGCAGGGATTCCGGGGCGCGCGCCTCGACGCGTTTGCCGTCTCGCCGGACCAGTCCATGCTCGCCATCGCCGAGCGCACCGGCACGGCCAACGGACCGAACGGCACGCGCATCGTCCTGTTCAACACCTCGGACTGGCAGGTCATCCGCGTCTTCACGGTCGGACGCATGCTGAAGAAGCTCGCGTTCGTCCCCGGAAGCACCACGATGGCGGCGATCGCGTTCCCTCAGCTCGCGCTCAAACAGGATTTCGGGCTCGCCATGCTCGACCTCGCGGCCGGAAAGGAACAGGATTTCCTTCCGCTTTCGTTCCCGTTCAACGAAAAGCTCGTGCCGGAAGACGTCGCGCTGCTCGCCATGCGGGACCGGATCATCTGCTCCGGCTTCTTCGGCTCGACCGTATTCTGCATCCATCTCCCCGTCGAAAAGGACGCCGAGGTCCCGTTCCACACGTTCGAGACCGTCTCGCCCGCCTCGGCGCTTGCGGTCACGCCGGACGGAAAGTCCCTCGCCGCCGCCTCGCTGAAGGCGATCGAGTATTTCGACCTCAATCCGACAGCCAAATACAGGCGCAGGTCCATCACCACGCTCGACCTCGGCTGGAAGCCCGTCGACATCCGTTTCCTCAACGGCGCGCAGACCGATTTCATCCTCTGCCCCGCCTACCGCGACGACTCCCCGCCGATGTTCGTTCGCTCTTCGGTCAAGGAATCGCTCGATGGACGCAGCGCGGGGTTCGCGCTCCCCGTGGAACAGGACAGCCAGATCGGCGTCGCGTTCAAGGTCAAGGGCCGCATCGACATCGTCGATCCCGCCTCGCTGGAGGCTGTCGACAGCGTGATCCTCGAACAGCTCCGCCCCCTCACGACCGGCGACGCGGCGTTCGTATTCTACCATGATGCCATTCACGCGTTCTGCGTGATCGACACCAACGGCAACTGTTTCGCCGTCGGAAAGCTGCAGGGCGACAAACGCTGGTCGAAGCGCATCATCTGGAACGGCGGAGCCGCGAAGAAATGAGCTTGAAAACGTGCAAAGCCTTCCTGTGTCCGAGCGCAGCCGGACACTCTTTCAGAGGAGGCTTTGCCTCCTTGGCGCTTGCTCTTCTCCCTTTGTTCGCATCCTCCTGCGCCCTGTTCGAGGACGCCAACCCCGAACCCGACAACGTCTCCCCGACGCGTTCCCAGCTCATCGCAGCCACGGGCGGCTTCATCTGCCTCTACCGCGAAGGCGCGAACCCGGTCGATCTGCTCTACGTCAAAAGCACCGCCAACGAAGCCGGATTCCAGGTCGTCTACAAGATCGCCGAATCCTCCGTGATCCCCGAGGCGATCCGCAAAGGCTGGGGCGACGTCGCGGTCGGATTCACCGACGCCGAGGCGAAAAAGCTCGGTCTGCGGACCATCCCCCTGCCCCGCGCCGAAAACGAACTCCGCGAGGACGCCGGCACGAACGTCATCCTGCTCCGTTCCGGCGACGACTTCCTCGACAATCTCCTGAACCCGGACAAGCAGAAAAAGCCGTTGCCCGACGCCGACGGTCCCATCCCCCTCTCCGGCGCGCCCCTCTAAGCATCCATCCCGACTTCATTCTGTTTATCTCTTGTTCCTTCCCCTGCCCGCTTTCCTCATTCGTCCGCTTGACAATCGGAAACAGTGTGCTATATTATAAAAAAAATAAATCAGCGGGGAACAATTGAACATGGGTTCGTCAGAGGCTATTGTTTTTTTCGGTTTGTACGGGATCTTCGGTCTCGTCGGCGTCGGATGCGCCATCGCCCTGCTGAGACTCCTGCTCCGCGTCCGCAAATGGCCGCGCCGGAAAGAGAACATCGTGCGGCACTTGTCGGCTCTGTGCATTCTGATCGTCCTTCATGTGCTCATGCTCCCATGGGGGTTTTTCCTTTTGGACATGATCCGTGTCGGAGCGGAGCTCGGCTTTTTCCTCTATCTGGCGTTCGAGATCACATGGTTCAGTTTCGTGCTGGGGAACCTTTTCGAATACCAGTTCCGCAGGCAGCCCGTTTTTTTCCGCGCCCTGATGAATTGTTTTTTCTATCTTGCCCTGTGTTTCCTTCACGATCTTCTGATCCTGATGAGCCTCCGGGGAATCGGCTGTTAAAAATCCCTTTTCTTTCTTTTCGAAAGAGCGCCTGTCCTGAAGAATAAACCGGAGACAGTCCGTTTTCATCCCCTTTTTCCGTTTTTTCGCGCGTCTTCATTTTCTTTTTCCGCTTTTTGTGGTATAGTATTATACCATGTTTTTTCAAAAAGAGGCCCGTCCATGAAACTTACCGATAATGTCCCGCTGATCTTTTTCGACCTGGAAACGACCGGTGTCAATCTTTTCGTCGACCGCATCGTGGAGCTGTCCGTGATCAGGATCATGCCCGACGGCACGCGCGAGACGAAATCCCGCCTGATCAACCCGGAAATGCCCATCCCGCCCGAGGCGACCGCCGTCCACCACATCTCCGACGAGGACGTGAAGGACGCCCCGACGTTCCGGCAGATCGCCCACAGCCTCGCGATCTATTTCGAGGGGTGCGACCTCGGCGGCTACAACATCGGCAAGTTCGATATCCCGATGCTCACGCGCGAGTTCGCCCGCTGCGGCATCCAGTTCTCCACCGCGGGCCGCCGCATCTTCGACTCCTACACGATCTTCTGCCAGATGGAGCCGCGCAACCTCACGGCCGCCTACAAGTTCTTCTGCGGAAAGAAGCTCGAAGGCGCGCACGGAGCCGCCGCCGACGCCCAGGCTTCGCTCGAAGTCCTGGAGGCGCAGCTCGACCGCTACTCCGCGATGTCGCCCGACCAGTTCCCGGAAACGATCACTTCGTTTCCGCAGACCCTCGACGAACTCCACGCGTTCTGCAATCCGGTCAACCCCGCCAACGTCGACAAGAGCGGCAGATTCAAATGGCGCAACGGCGAGGCGGTCGTGTCGTTCGGGCGGCACAACGGCGAAACGCTCCGCGAGGTCGCCGCGAACGCCCCGGATTTCCTCCAGTGGATCATCCGGTCCGACTTCGATCCGGACGTGAAGCAGATCGCGCAGAACGCCCTCCGCGGCAAGTTCCCCGTCCATCCGTAACCTCAGAAACCGCCCGGCACGCGACAACGCCGCTTACCTCGACATGAACAAGCCCGACGACAAAAACGACATGAAATACCTGGTCGAACTGCTCGACGACGAAAACGAGCAGTCCGCGAGCATGGCGATGGCGGAACTGCTCACGAAGGGCAGCACCGCGCTGGAGCCGGTCCTCCGCGACATGCAGAAGTCCGACAATCCGCGCATCCGCAAACGCACACGCCAGCTTCAGCACGCCCTCATGGCGCGCTCCCGCCGCCGCATCTTCATGCAGCCGCCCGAACGCCCCATCTCCCTGCTCACCGGGCTGATCCGGCTCCACCTGTGCTGGTTCGACAACGACAAACAGTCGTTCGTGGAGAAGCAGTGGCGCGAGCTTGAGGCGGAGTACCGCAAGGCGCATCCCGCCGACCTCTTCGGCATGGCGGAGTTCATGCGGAAGACCTTCCCCGACCGCCCCGAAAACCGCGATTTCCACCCCGATTCCTTCTGCATCGGCGCCGTCCTGGAGGACAAGATCGGCTCCGACCTCATCTTCGCCTGCATCGCCGCCATCCTCTCCTCCTCCACGCAGAACCGTTTCAGCGTGGTGCGCGTCGGCATCGACACCGCTGTCGCCGACAGCGACGGCCGCCTCATCTTCCCCGTCGACAACTGGCAGCTCTACGGCGGCGTGGCGGAAGGCGAGGAGCCCCCGGTCGTCTGGGACACCCAGACCATCCTGCGCTACGTCTCCTCCGTGCTGTTCGTCTCCGCCGTCGCGTCCGACGGATTCCGCTACCTCTACACGATCGGCGCGCCGCTCGCCGCCGCCATCGGGGAGAAGGACCTGTCGTTCCTCCCCTACCCCTACGGCAACGGCTCCGGCGAAGCCGAGGACGATCCGAACGGCGGGAAGAAGCCATGAGCACGCAGGCCGCGACGCCACGGGCGGACATCCACACGCACACCGCCCTCTGCAAGCACGCTTCCGGCACGCCGGAGGAATACCTCGCCGCCGCGCAGGACGCCGGGCTGGCGTACTGGGGCGTCTCCGACCATTTCCCCGCGCCGGCGGGGTACGACGCCGAATTCCGCATGGCGCCGGGCGACCTGCCGCGCTATTTCGGCATCCTCGACTCGCTCCGCGAAGCCGCCAGGGGCTCCGGTTTGCAGGTGCTCGCAGCCGTCGAATTCGACTATGTGCCGGGCCGCATGGACGAGGTGTTCGCCGCGCTTGATCCGCTCCGCCCGAAGTTCGACTACCTGATCGGCTCCGTGCATTATGTCGGGGATTTCGCGTTCGACGACCCGGACAAGCTCGCGGAATGGCCGCGCTACGGCGTGGACGCCGTCTGGGACGGCTATCTGGCGGGACTGAAGGACTTCGTCGAGCTGGGCGGGTTCGATGTCATGGCGCACTCCGACCTGCCGAAAAAATTCGGGTTCCGCCCCTCGAACTACGAGAAAGTCGTGCGCGGCATGACGGACATCTACGCACATGCCGCCGCGAAGGGCATCCGCCTGGAACTGAACACCGCCGGGCTTCGCGTGGCCGCGGACGAGATCTACCCCTCGCCCGAACTCCTCCGCGCCGCATTCCGCGCCGGGATGAAGATCACGCTCGGCTCCGACGCACACAAGCCGGAACACGTCGCGTACGGATTCGACCGCGCCGCCGAGCTCGCGCGCGCCGTCGGCTGGACCTCGCACACGGCATTCGTCCGAGGCGAGCCGGTCGAACTCCCGCTCTGAACGCCTCCCCGCCCCGTCCGCCACGTTCAAGTTCGCACGCCATTCCTGCGCCCGGCGCATCCCGCGCACGCGGAACTGCTTTAGGAAATCACGCACAAACGCGGAAAAAAACGCCGCAGGGGATTGATTTTCGCATCCGGCATGTTATATTAACGTAAAATCGTTTATAACACCATATCATTTTCAACCGTTCACCTCAACAACAGGAACAAACATGAAACGCATTCTTTCCTCGTTCGCCGCGGCGGCCGTGCTCGCCGTCCTCGCCGCCTGCGCATCCACCGGCGATGCCTGCAACTCCAAGCTCAACGAACCCGTGCCCGGCGCGGATCAGGACCCCGGCTATCAGAAGGTCACCACGCCCGCGCTCAGCCAGAACTTCGTCCAGCGCATCGCGGAGAAGAAACAGCAGGCCGAAAAAGAAGGCAAGGACATCAAGCTCGTCCTCGTCGGCGACTCCATCACGCACTTCTGGGAAGGCGGCGGTTTCGGCGGCTTCGGCGGTTTCGGCGGATTCGGCGGATTCGGCGGTTTCGGCGGCGGTTTCGGCGGCGGTTTCGGCGGCGGCCAGAACGGACAGAACGCCCAGCCCAGCGAGAACAGCTGGAGCAAACTCGCCGTGTATCATCCGCTGAACCTCGGATTCTCCGGCGACCGCACCGAAAACATCCTCCACGTCGTCAAGAACACGGGCATCTTCGAGCTCATCGACCCGCAGCTCGTCACGGTCATGATCGGCACGAACAACTTCGGCATGCACGAATCCGAACCCGCCGCGACCGCGGAAGCCATCCGCCTGATCGTCCTCGCCATCAAGGAAAAGGCCCCGAACGCCAAAATCCTCCTCTACGGCATCTTCCCGCGCGGCGACGGCCTCGGCGACAAGTGCGCCGCCACCAACGAGATCATCAAGGACTTCGCCGACAACAAGACCGTCTTCTACGAAGACCTCACCCCCAAGTTCACCGACGAACAGGGCAACCTCATCCAGGGCGTCATGAACTTCGACCGTCTCCACCCCGCGGAGCCGGGCTACAAGATCTGGGGCGAATCCATCAAGGCGTTCGCCGACCAGCACAACATCAAGTAATCCACCCCGATCCACTCAATATCACACAAGGAAACAGGACTTATATGACCTGTAGGTCCTGTTTTTATAAGGAGTTTATCTTATGAAACACATCGTCTCATTTTTCGCCGCCGCGGCCGCAGCGCTCCTCCTCGCCGCCTGCGCCTCCGAACCCGAAGTCGTCTCCACGCTGAACACCCCCGTGCCCGGCGCCGAACAGGATTTCGGCTACACACGCGTCACCACGCCCGAACTCAGCCGCAACTACGTCCAGCGCATCCAGGAAAAGACCCAGCAGGCGGAACGCGAAGGCAAGGACATCAAGTTCGTCATGGTCGGCGACTCCATCACCCACTTCTGGGAACAGGCCGGGAAGAGCGTCATGGACGCCGAGTTCACGCAGTACCATCCGCTGGACCTCGGATTCGCCGGCGACCGCACGCAGAACTGCCTGTACGTCATCGAAAAGACCGACATCTTCTCCAAGATTGATCCGAAGCTCGTCATGCTCCTGATCGGCGTCAACAACTTCGGCTGGAACCAGGGCGGCCCCGTCGCCACCGCCGAAGGCATCCGCCTCTGCGTCAAAGCCATTCAGGAAAAGGCGCCGAACGCGAAGATCCTTCTCCTCGGCATCTTCCCCGCCGGCAACACCCCCAACGACCAGAACCGCCCGAAGATCGCCGCCACCAACGAGATCATCAAGGGCTTCGCCGACAACAGGACCGTCTTCTACGAAGACCTCGGCCCGAAGTTCCTGACTCCGACCGGCGTCCTCGAACGCGACATCATGGCGGACTTCCTGCACCCGACAGCCAAGGGCTATCAGATCTGGGCGGACGCCATCCGTCCCTACCTCGAAAAATACTGCAAGTGATCTTCTGTCCGGGGTGCGCGATTCGCACCCCGGCGGTTTTAATTCGAAACCGGGCCTCCGCTTCTTCATGTCCCGGACCGGGACTGTCGAGGCGGAGTTTTTTTCTTCCCGCGCGGAGATTCCTTCATTTCAGGCTTGAACTTGTTTTATCGTACATAAGTCCCATTCTTATTAAAAAAAACAGAAAAAAATCGTTTTCCGCACTTGATTTTTCTCGGTGGGGGTGTATTATAATTGATGAAAAATACTGATCGCGAGTGCGTCCCGCATGGCGGGATGAGCTTGAAAAACTTTTTATTCCCTGTTCGAACGGGGAGAAAGAAGAGGCCGAACCATGAACGAATCCATTTCCGACGCCATCCTCGATTCCGGAGAAGAGTCCATCCTGAGAGCCTATGCGGGACTCAGCATCACCGCGGGCGGGGTCAGCCTTCAGCGCTCCGAACTCCCGCAATCCGTCACAGTCGCAGGCGCGCTCAGCACCAAGGGGGAATCTTCTCCCGTTGTTTCCGGAGATGCGGAGAACATCAACGGGGTTGCAAACAATTATTTGGAAGGACCGACCTATTTGGTGAATCCCGAAACAAAGGACGGAATCAACGGCGAGGACATTGTCGTTACCATCATTGCCCCGGAAACCGACCTCGGCGAAGGAGGCAAAGGCGTATCTTGGGACGGACCGACCTATTCGTTAAATTATCCGGAGTCAATGGATACCACACCCAAGGCGTACAAGATGGTTTTGGTTGAAGACGGCGACGAATCCAATCCGGGGCACTACAAACTGGTTCCTGTGATTGACACAACCAATGATTCGTCTGCTAACAATTATTTGGACGGACCGACCTATTCGTTAAATTATCCGGAGTCAATGGATACCACACCCAAGGCGTACAAGATGGTTTTGGTTGAAGACGGCGACGAATCCAATCCGGGGCACTACAAACTGGTTC
>JAFSZN010000095.1 GCA_017455665.1 Lentisphaeria bacterium | reverse complement strand
CTACGCGGGCGACATCGAACGCAAGAAGATCCGCGCCGACTTCGGCATCGCCTACGACGCCGACACCTTCCGCATCATGGACAATCTCCGTTCGCTCGGCATCAGCGTGAAGGCGGTCGTCGTGACCCGCTACGAGGACCATCCCGCCGTCAACAATTTCATCACCAAGCTCGAACGCCGCGGCGTCGCCGTCTATAAGCACAAGACCATCAAGGGCTACCCCGCCGACGTCGACCTCATCGTGAGCGACGCCGGATACGGCGCGAACCCGTACGTCGAGACCGACCGTCCGATCGTCATCGTGACCGGACCCGGCCCCAGCAGCGGCAAGATGGCGACCTGCCTTTCCCAGGTCTACCACGAGCACAAGCGCGGCGTCGCCGCTGGCTACGCCAAGTTCGAGACGTTCCCCGTCTGGAACCTCCCGCTGAACCACCCGGTCAATATCGCCTACGAGGCCGCCACCGCCGACATCGGCGACGTGAACATGGTCGACTCGTTCCACCTGGACGCCTACGGCACGACCGCGGTCAACTACAACCGCGACATCGAGATCTTCCCGGTCGTCCGCCGCATCATGGAGCGCATCATGGGCGAAGGCAACGTCTACAAGTCCCCGACCGACATGGGCGTGAACCGCGTCGGATTCGCGATCTCGGACGACGCCGTCGTGCGCGAGGCATCCAAGCAGGAAGTCATCCGCCGCTGGTTCCGCTACAGCGCCGAATACGCCCTCGGCGCCACCGACATCCGCACCGTCCAGCGCGTGCAGATCCTCATGGACAACCTCGGCATCAAGGGCGAGGACCGCCCCGTCGTGCTCCCCGCCCGCGAAACCGCCGCGCAGGCCGCGCAGATACCCGGACACGGCAACGACGGCTTCTTCTGCGGCGCCGCGCTCCAGCTCCCCGACGGCCGCATGATCACCGGCAAGAATTCCCCGCTCCTCCACGCCGCGGCCGCCTGCGTGCTGAAGGCGCTGAAGGCGCTCGCCAACCTCCCGCACGAACTCGACCTGCTCTCCCCCGACGTGATCGACTCCGTGGCGCACCTCAAGAAGACGCTGAAAAACCCGCGCGTCAGCCTCGACCTCGAGGAGACCCTGATCGCGCTCGCGGTCAGCACCACAGCCAACCCAGCCGCGAGGCTCGCGCTGAACCATCTCTCCCAGCTCAGCGGCTGCGAGATGCACCTTTCCCACCTCCCCGCGCAGGGCGACGCCGCCGGACTCCGCAAGCTCGGCGTCAACCTCACCAGCGACCCGAAATTCGCCAGCCGCGACCTCTTTGTGGAATGATCCGCCATGATTGACCCCGTCCAGGCTAGAAAACAGCTTCTGAAATCCTGCCGGCGCGTCGTCCTGAAAGTCGGGACGCGCCTCCTCGCCGACCAGACCGCCATCGCGCGCCTGGTCGCCCAGATCCACACCCTCCGCGAATCCGGCCGCCAGGTCATCCTGGTCTCATCCGGCGCGGTCGGCATGGGCATGCGCGCCGCCGGGCTCACACGCCGTCCCCGCCACCTCTCCGAAGTCCAGGCGCTCGCCGCCATGGGCCAGGCGACCCTCATGGCGATGTACGAGGCGGAATGCCGCAAGTACGGCTTCCGCGCCGCCCAGCTCCTCCTCACCGCCGACGACCTGCGCGCCCGCGAACGCCACCTGAACGTCGCGAACTGCATCGAGGCGCTCCTCTCGCACGGCGTGCTCCCCGTCATCAACGAAAACGACCCCGTGTCCGTCAGCGAACTCAAGTTCGGCGACAACGACACACTCGCCGCCTTCCTCGGATCCATGATCCGCGCAGACCTCACCATCATCCTCACCACCGTCGACGGGCTCCTCGACAGGAATCCGGACGGCTCGCTCGGCGAACGAATCTCCGTCGTCAACGGCGTGACCTACGAGCTCAGGGCGATCGCCGCAGGCACCGACGACGCCGCGTTCTCCATCGGCGGCATGTCGTCCAAGCTCAGGGCCGCCGAACTGCTGAACAGCGCCGGCGAAGCGCTCTGGGTCGCATCCGGCGAGGACGCCGACATCATCGCGCGCATCTTCGCCGCAGAGGACGTCGGGACCATCTTCCTCCCCAAGGACGCCAAGCACAAAATGGGCTCCCGCAAACGCTGGCTCGCCTCCTTCTCGCGTCCCGCAGGCGCCATCTCCATCGACGACGGCGCGGCGAACGCTTTGCTCGGAAGAGGGTCCAGCCTGCTCCCGTCCGGCGTAGTCTGCGTCGCGGGCTCGTTCCGGCGCGGCGACGTGGTGCGCATCGTGCGCGCCTCGACCGGCGACGTCATCGCGAAGGGCATCACCAATTTCTCCTCGGACGAAGCCGAAATGATCGCCCGCCACAGATCCGGCGACGTCTCCTCCATCCTCGGCTGCGACGCCGAAGACGAAGTCGTCCACCGCAACAACCTCGTCCTGATCTGACCCGACCGCCTGCCCCCCCCTGCCCCGCCGATTGACATGAAGTTCTACATCAAAACCTACGGCTGCCAGATGAACCTGCGCGACTCCGATTCCGCCGCCGCGCTCCTCATCGAACACGGTTTCCTGCCCGCCGACGGCGAGGCGGACGCCGACCTCGTGATCCTGAACACGTGCAGCGTCCGCGACCAGGCGGAACGCAAGGCGATCGGCAAGCTCGGATTCCTCGGCAAGCTCAAACGCGAACGCCCGTGGATGATCTTCGGCATCATGGGCTGCATGGCGCAGAGCCGCGGCACGGAGCTCCTGAAATCCATCAAGCACCTCGATTTCGCCATCGGCACCGACCAGATCCACCGCATCCCGGAGATTGTGGAGCGGATCGCCGCGAAACGCGAAAAGGCCGCCCTCTTCGACCGCGCGTCCGCCGAGACGCCAGGCATCGACTCCCACCGTTTCGACGGCGCGGAATCCCCCCACTCCGCCTTCGTCTCCATCATGCGCGGATGCTCCCGCTACTGTTCCTACTGCATCGTCCCGTTCGTGCGCGGCCCCGAACGCAGCCGCCCCATGGACTCCATCCTCGCCGAATGCCGCACCCTCGCCGAACACGGCGTGCCGGAGATCTTCCTGCTCGGGCAGAACGTCTCCGCCTACGGGCTGGACAACACCGCGCCGCCGCCCGACGACGCCCCCTCCCCCTTCGGCGAACTCCTGAAAGGCATTGCCGCCATCGACGGCGTCCGCCGCATCCGGTTCACCTCGCCCCATCCCGCCTACTTCACGCAGGCGCTCATCGACGCCTTCACGCAGACCGACAAAGTCTGCAAATACGTCCATCTGCCGCTTCAGTCCGGATCCGACCGCGTTCTCAAGCTCATGAACCGCCCGTACGACACCGCGAAATACCTCTCCGTCACAGACCGCCTGCGCGCCGCCGCGCCCGGCATCTCGTTCTCCACCGACGTCATCGTCGGCTTCCCGACCGAGACCGAGGCGGATTTCCAGGCGACGCGCGAGCTCATGGACCGCGTCGGATTCGACAACGCGTTCATCTTCAAGTATTCGCCGCGCAAGGGCACGCGCTCCGCGCAGATGCCCGACGACGTCCCGCAGGAGGTCAAGGAGGAACGCAACCAGATCCTGCTCGCCGACCTCGAACGCCGCGCCGAAGCGGCAAACAGAAAGCTCGTCGGGCAGACGTTCGAACTCCTCGTCGAAGGCCCCAGCAAACGCAACTCCGCGCGCTGGAGCGGACGCACCGACACCTTCAAGCAGGCGGTCTTCACCCCGGACCCCGCCCGGCCGGTCGCGTGTGGCGACTTCGTGCGCGTGAAGATCGTACGTTCCACAGCAACCACCCTCTACGGCGAACTCGTCCCGGACGAGCCATGACCCGGCGCACCACCACGACGAAAGGCTTCCTCGCATGAAACTGCTCTTCTTCTCCGATGTCCACGGCGTGCCCGGCACGCTGGAACGCCTGCTCGAACACGCCGACGCGCTTCAGCCCGACCGAATGGTCCTGCTCGGCGACGTCCTCTACCACGGCCCCCGCAACGGCGTCCCCGGCTGGTACGATCCGCAGAAGGTCGCCGACCTCCTCAACGCCCGCCGCGGTCGGATCCTCGCCGTGCGCGGCAACTGCGACGCCGACGTCGACCAGTTCCTCCTCAAATTCCCCATCATGGCGGACTTCTCCGAGATCCTCACCGATTCCGCGCGGTTCTTCGTCACGCACGGCCACCTCTGGAACGCGACAAACGTCCCGCCCGTTCCGCAGGGGACCATCCTCGCGCACGGACACACGCACATCCCGGAGCTCCGCCCCCTGCCCGAAGGCGTCACGCTCTTCAATCCCGGCTCCATCTCCCTGCCGAAACGCAATTTCCCGCCATCTTTCGGCTTCTTCGACGGCAAACAGCTGACCGTCCGCCGCCTCGAAGACGGCGCAGTCATCATCCCAAACTGAATCCCCCTGTGTGCAAGCGTAGCTGAGCGCACTGCTTCAGTGGAGGACTTGTCCTCCCGCGAGCGTAGCTGAGCGCACTGTATCATCACACTGTGTGTGTGCGCGAGTGAAGCCGCGCACTGCTTCAGTGGAGGACTTGTCCTCCCGTGGAGTCACCGCCTCCGCGCCTGACCCCGTCCGGGCTGTGCATGGGGGAAATATTGCTTTTGTTTTTAATTTGCAAAAAAAAATAAACAAAAAAGTGAGAAACCGGACTTGTTTTTTGCAGTCTGACAGAATATTTTTTAAATGTAGAATTATTCCGAGACCTTTTTTACCTCAAAACAGACGGACAATCGCGGGAAATATGCTGACCGGGGAAACACCATATAAGGCCTATATGACCGATACGACCTATAAGTTCTTTACGACTTACGGGAACTCAGCTCACGGGAAATCGCCTCGGCAAACCGCGGACGATCAGGCAAGCAAACAAACAATACATAACATATAACTCAACCGGAGGAGAAGCAGAATGTCTTACAAGTACTCTTGGACCGTCACATCGAACTACCACTACGATGCAACACTGACCACGGCTCTGATAAAGGATTACCTCGCCGATTGCCTGGATTCCAGCGGCAAGGATACACACTTTTACAGTTTGTCCAACATGGGCAATCTCTCCGTCTGGCCCGCCGACCGGGAAAAGCAGCACGACACCAGTTATCACGATGAGGCGGAAACGGATGAACCGATGGATCCGGTGCCCACGAACTCGACCTATGAGTTCTATCAGAACTTCAAAATGGCCACGGGTGTGAACTTCGCCGAATTGCGGAGCTCCGCGGCCGCGGCCGAATTGACCTCGCACGGCTACATCCCGAACGGACTCACGCTCGCCGACAATACCTCCGCCGGGAATATCACCTTCGATTCGAATGGCGAGATCGAATTCGCGGGCAGCAACACGCTTGCCCAAGATATCACCTTCATCGACGGCGGCTACGTCTATTTCCAGCCGGGACCGGGCGCTGGTTCGGGAAATCAGACCCTGACCGGATTGCTCGCCTCCAGGGATTTGGACAGCGTCTTCATTGCCAAGGTCGCCCGGGGCGGAAGCGTCACCCTATCCGGCGGCCAGGTCCGGCGGAATCTGCGGGAATTGTCCATCGCCGAAGAATACAACGGCTGGACTCCGGTGAGCAGCCAGACCGGTTCCGGCGTGCTCGTTGACGGCCTCGTGGTCCGCGGCGTGCTCAACAGCGTGTATGTGGCCAGCGGCGCGAGTGTGAACCACCTGACCGTCGGGCTCGACAGACAATGGTCCGGAAGCGACGTCAGCGCGTTCGTCACGACCGACAGCAACGGCAATCCCAAGCCGACATATTGGGGTTCCGAGACCACCATGTGGATCGCCTCGGGCGGCACCGCCACCAATATCACCCTGGGCAACGGCGGACGGGTGTACGTCTCCGGTCTGTCGGATACCGTGACCAGCAAGTGGAATGAAGACAAGGAAGAATGGGAATACACCACGGCGTATGCCTCCGGTACGGGCGGCATCCTCAAGGACCTGAACATGGCGTCCAGCGGCGGCCTTCAGTTCGAAGGGATCACCGATCCCCGGGCGACCTGGGGTTATCCGTCGAACGCTTATCTCAACAGCCGCTCCTACATGAGCGGATTCCTCGCGACCGCGCCGCAGAGCTCGTATGTTTCGTTCGGAAGCAACGCCAGCGGCAGCAATATCAACATCGGCAACGGCGGCTCGCTCTATATCGACAAGGGCGCGAGAGTCAGCGCCATCTCCATGGGTGGACTCACCACCAGCACCACGTTCGTCAACAGCAGCGGCACCACCGACACCTGGATCGGCGACCGCGGCGCGAGCTTGCAGATCAGAGGCGGCTATGTCTCCGGCGTGGTGATGGATCCCGTCCTGCAGACCTTCGATTATTATTCCGCCGCGCATGATTATTTCTGGCTGTACTCCTCCAGCCTCGAGAGGGAGTATTACTCGTCGCACAACAGCACTTACCCCTCGGGTGCGGAGTGGTCATCTTCCGTCCTCAATTCCGCCGTGTCCGGAGGCTATAGCGCTTACATGCGCGCCATGTACACTTCCGGCGCCGTCTATACGAATCAGGGCGACGATACGGCCTACAACCGCAGGTACGTCGGCGGCGACATCGGCGTGGCCGGCGGATGGATCATGAACGTCAGCGGATTCTCCTATCTCGGCGTCGCGGCGGATGTGGATGTGACAGTTTCGAACAACGTCAGCACCTGGAAGACGTACCAGCATACGGACGGCAACGTCTCCAAGGCCATCGGCGCCGTGAGCGCGACGCTGGATGTGACGGGCGGCGCCCATGTCTACAACGTGAAGATCGAAGGCGGCCGCGTCATCATGACCGGAGGGGGCGAAGTCAACGCCCGCTGGCACAGCAGGGAAAACAAGCAGAGCAACTACAACCTGGTGGAAGACCTGGACCTGCGGATCGGCGATGTGCTGGGACTCGGCAGTGCCTACCCGGCGGTCATCGAGTTCGTCGGCAGCGGCAGCGGCGGCTACAAACAGTATATCTCCTCCGGCGGCACCAGCGGTTATGTGGATTACACCTGGGACGCGATCGATCCGGGCGAGATCCACTCGGTCACCGCCAGCAAAGGCCTGGTCGTTTCCGCCAACTGGACGACCCATCAGGACTTCACCTATATCGGCAGCGGCGCGGTCACATTCAACGGCCTCGGCACGGTCGTGCTGAAGGACAACCATTCACGTTACACGTCCGGTTCCGCCCCTTATCTCGACTCGGCGTTCGACGAGTATTATTTCGGCGTGGTAAAGGGCGTGTACAACGAGGAAGACGGCGTGCTGGAAAACTACACCGTCCTCGACGGGGACGTCAGCAGCGGCGGCTTCGACTGGACGGGTTTCCTGATGGTCGGCAGCGGCGGCATCGTGCAGAACATCGGCTCCGCCTCGCCCCTGAAGACCGGCAACGACATCGTCAACAGCGACACCTGGACGCCCGAATACACCCGCGACAAATGCAAGGTCCTGACCGTGGTGGCGGGCGGCCTGGCGGACAACGTGACCGTGAAGGGCGCGGTCAGCAACTTCGAGCATTTTGAATCGCAGTACACGGAAAGCCGTGCGGGCCTGCTGGTCTCCTCCGGCGGCACGGCGACGAACGTGACGGTCCTGGAAGGCGGCATCGCCATGGCGAAGGGCGGCACGATCGACAAAGTGTTCGTCGCCGCGGGCGGCGTGCTGTATCTCTCCGGCTGGGCGGGCGCGCATCAGGTGGGAGAGAGAGACAGCGATTACAATCTCCAGCTGTCGGGTCCGCAGTACATGGACACCACCGTGCTGAACGGCGTCCGCCTGGATTCCGGCGGACAGCTGACCAATACGCTGGACTATGGCTTCCGGAAAGGCAATGCACCGAGCGTCATCGCCAACAAGGGCGGCGGCATCATGAACGGCGTGACCGCCAACGGCGTGGCGTACGTGAGCGGGCTCGACTTCGCCGGCAACATCACACTGACGAGCGGACAGCAGGCCATCGACGTGACCGTCCGCGGCTATAAAACGATCACTTCTCGCGACGAGGAGGGCAATCCGACTGCCTATAACACTACGATTGCCTACATGAACGTGAGTTCCGGCGGCATCGTGAAAGGCGCGACCGTCGGCGACGAAGGCGCCATCTACGCGAGCAACGGCGCGGACGTGAGCGGCCTCGTTGCCTCCGGGGGACGGATCATCTTCGCCAACAGTTCGGGCTGGAGCGACTACTTTGCCGGCAGCGCGACCGTGAACGGGATCACCGTCAAGGCCGGCGGCGTACTGGAAGTCAACAGCAAGTTCGGCCTCACTGCGACCAACGTGAAAATCGAGCAGGACGCCGGTCTGACGTTCACGCTCGGGAAGACCGCAAACGAGAATTACACGCCGACCGCCCTGAACGGGACCTGGACGGCGGACTGGGGCAACGGCACGTTCCAGACGAACGACGGCGTGCTGACGGGCTTCGGCGGTCAGTTCGGCCATGAGTACCGCGATCTCTTCTATTCCAGCGCCTACGTCTCCGCGCGTCTCTCCATGACGATCGTCGAGGGCGGCGTGCTGTCCGGTGCCGACCTGCGCGGCTACGGCAGCGTTCTCGTGAAAAACGGCGGCAGGATGCTTGATACCAAACTTCAGGGCGTGGGCGCGAGCATCGCCACGAGCGGTTATGCGTCCGGACTTTCCGCAACCGTCGCCAGCGGCAAAAACGCCTACGGCACAAATATCTATGTCTACGGCAGCGGCGCGGTCGCGGAGGCAACGGTCCTCAACGGCGGCTATATGGGCGTCGAGCGGGGCGGCGTGGTCAACTCCGTCACGATGCTCTGTCCCGAAGGGTACGAAGGCCCTGCGGGCAACGACACCGAAGTCGGCCCCGTTGAATTTGAGGTCATGGCGGGCGGCACGGCGAACAACGTGGTCGCCAGCGCGGGCGTCATCACCCTGCTGGACGGTTCCAAAGAGCCGGGCACGGCCGGTCCGACCCTGTCGAACGCCGACATCCATTCCGCCGCGATGCTCATCGTCAAGGGCGACGGCGCGGTGCTGGACGGCACGCTGAACCTCGCGGGCACGGTCTTTACGACCGGCAAGCGCTATGAATACGTCGAAGTCGAGGTGACGGACCCGAATACGGGCGACACCTATACCGACTGGCAGCGCGTCGAGATGAACAACTCCGTCGCGGACGCTGCGACGCTGACCGTGAACTTCGACCTGACCGAACGCACGGGGGAAGAGGAAGGCGCGATGATCGACAACCTTGCCAACCTCACTGGCGTGACGCTGGACCGGATCACCGTCAAGGCGGACCAGACCCAAGGAGCCTACGTCCTGGCGGGCGGCGCAGAGGATTACAAAGGCGCGCTGAAAGTGGTTCGCGACAGCTCGTTTGCCGGGACCATCACTGTGGGCGGATACCTGCAGGTGACCGACGACCTGACCTACAGCCTGCTCAAAAACGACAACAACGATCTCGTTTTCTCCGTGATGTCGACCGAGGCGGCGATCACCAACATCATCGCCACGTCGGACGGCAAGGAGCTGCTGAAGGGCAAATGGTCCAAGTACGCGGTCAACATCAAGACCGAAGTCAACCAGTATTCCAAGTCCATCTGGTACCGCATCAAGCAGGCGGTCAAGCCCGCGACCAGAGGTCTCCTCAGAGGCGTTGTCCCGGCTGAGGACGAGGGCTGGATCGAGCTCGACAACGAAAACGGCGTCGACATCACGGAATACTGCACGGTCGAGCTCAAGGCGAAGAACGAGGCGGGCAAGGATTCCGAGATCGTCGAATACACCGTGAACTACGACGCGATCGCGCCGGTGATCGACGGACTCGCCCTCGTTTCCGGCGAAACGTTCCTGACGCCCGGCGTGGAATCCGCGGTCTGCGTGGCCGTGACGGACAATCTGGACGCCGCTCCGGCGCTTCAGGTCAGCATGAACGACGGCGTGTGGACGGACGTCGCCCGCAGCGACGACGGGACATACGTCTTCAACGTCACCGGGGGCATCGCGGGCTTCACGCTGCGCGCCGTCGACCACGCCGACAACGAGACCGTGCTCAGCGTGGCCGTTCCCGCCGACCCGGTCGCGTCCGCCGACGTCATCACCGTCACGACGCAGCCCGTCACGGTCAGCGCGACGTTCAGCGTGGATTCGACGATGAAACAGTATTCGCTGGACGGCGGCGAGACCTGGCTGGACTACGAGGACGGCGTGGTCTTCACGGAAAACGGCACGATCAGCTTCCGCGCCGCGAACCTCCTCGGATACTCCGGCGTCGCATCCTATACGGTCGACAACATCAGGCAGTACACGCCGCCGAAGTTCGATTTCTTCACCGGCAGGTTCGCGGGCGTCGAGAAGTCGATGTTCGCCGCGGAGCCGAAGGACGGCAGCACGGTCACGATGTATACCGACGGCTCGGCATGGGGGTCGGACCTCGCGCTCGATCCGGGCTGGGAGATCGCCGGGACCGGCGACTTCAACGCCGACGGGCGCGATGACTTCCTGCGCGTCAATGACGAAGGCTATGTGGTCGGCGAAATGACCTCCGCGGAAGGCACGTTCGCGCCGCAGGTGCTGAACTTCCTCGGCACTGGCTGGAGCGTCCTCGGCACGGGCGATTTCGACGGCAACGGCGCCGGCGACGTGCTGGTCGCGAACCCGACCGCGGCGTCCGACACCGTCGGTCTGCTCGGATACTGGAAGGGCGGCGTCGAATGGACGCTCATCAACGGGTATTCCGCCGAGTGGGAATGCATCGCGACCGGCGACTTCAACGGCGACGGCAAGTGCGACATGCTCTGGCGCAACAGCTTCGTCGGGAACGACAGCAAGACCTACAATGCGTACTGCACCTGGATCGTGGAAGACCCGGTCGACTGGCGCATGGTCAGCGTGTCCGATCCGTCCGAGTGGAGTTTCCTCTGCGCGGGCGATTTCGACGGCGACAATGTCAGCGACATCGCCATGATCAACGGCGAGGGCGTCGTGGGCATCTGGGGCGTGGCGGACGGCTACCTGAGCTCGTGGTCCATCCTCAGCGCCGTGAACACAAACGAGTGGTCCCTCATCGGAGCCGGCGACTTCAACGCCGACGGCACGGACGACATCGCCTGGTGCAACAATGAGACCGGACTCGCCGGATACTGGCGGATCAACGACAAACAGCTCGCCGCCTGGCAGAACATCGCCACGGTGTCGTGATCCCGATTGAAACCGCTTGATCGCTCCGGACGCCGCGCCATCGCGTCCGGAGCAGCGCGCCGCGTCCTCGCCTCCGCCTGCGGCAAATCAGGCAAAAATACAGAAACGGCTGTCCGTTTTCCGCATAACTTCAAAAAGAAAGGCTATACCGTGAAGTTGTCAGGCAAGAGAATCCGGCGGATTTCGATCGTATGCTTAACCGCGGTCTGCAGCATCCTCATCCTCTGCGCGGGATGCGCCCGGAACGCCATTCAGAAGAATCTCAGGCAGGGCGGCTATCTGGAGTCGTGGAGCGAGGAGGACGGACGCGTGCTGTCCGGCCTGACCTACGGCAAGGAAGCCTCGAACCAGTACGACCTGTATCTCCCGAAAAACCTCGACCCGAAGGCGGACGCTCCCCTGCTGCTCCTGATCCACGGCGGCTCATGGACCGAGGGAAGCCGCAACGACGTGGCGTACGCCTGCAAGTATTACGCGAAACAGGGCTGCATCACGGCGACCATGGATTATTCCCTTGTCTCGGACAGGAACGACGTCACGATCAAGACCATGCTCGACGAGATCACGGCGTGCATCGCCGCGCTCAAACAGAGGCTCGCGAAGGAGGGCTATAGCGCCCCGAAACTCGCCGTCGGAGGCTTCTCCGCGGGCGGACACCTCGCGCTGCTGTACGCCTATTCCCGCGCCTCGGAATCCGCCGTCCCGGTCGCATTCGTGTTTGACAAGGTCGGCCCGGTGTCGTTTCACAGGGAATTCTGGGGCGACCGGATCGCCGCGATGCTGATCGGCTACGGCGCGCGCGTCAAGGTCGACCCGAAGAAACTCGACACCCCCGAGATGAAGGCGGCCGCGGACGCGCTTTCCCCGCTTCACTTCATCAGCGAAAAATCCGTGCCGACCGTCTTCGCCTACGGCGGCAGGGACGATCTCGTCCGGGCCATCCACCGCGACGAGCTCGCGAAGGCTCTGGAACAGCATCACGTCCCGAACGTCCGCGTCGACTTCCCGAACTCCAACCACATGCTCTGGGACGATCCGGACAGCACCGAGGCGTTCCGCGCCGCCGTCCTCAAATACTGCGACGAGTACATGAACCGGAAGCCGCCGGCCGGGAAAAAAGAAGAAACGAAGCCCGCCGAACCGAAGGAAGAGGCGAAGCCCGCCGGACCGGAAAAGGAGAAGCAAGCCGGGCAAAAGGATGAGGCGAAATAAGCCCTTCCAGCGCCCTGCTCCGCGCCGTTTTTCCGCCTCGTTCCAATTCGGAACGGCACGAATAATAACTCATTAAAAAAAAAATATTATTTTTGTTATCGGCTTGACATCCGGTCAAACCATGCTATAGTATCATAAAAAATCTCCACCATATTTTCTAAAAAAGCAATCCCTGCCCGCTCCGGGACAGGCGATTTCTCCTCATTTTCCACAAGGAGCAGATCATGACAACATCCAGCAGAAATCGGTCCGTTACGGAAAAAGCCTCCTCGATTCAGAAAACCGCCTCGAAGATCATAGCGCTGACGCTGGTCTGCCTTTCCGCGGTCCTGTGGCTCGGCGCCTGCTCGGACGGGTCCCTGCCGCCGAAGGAAGGGGCGGAGCTGTGCCTGAACGAATTCTGCGAAGCGGTCAAGGCGGAGGACTGGACGAAGGCGACCGGGACCATCGACCTGGCGACGGCCGATCCCCTGCTGCTGAGTGTCTGGAACTGCGAAGCGTTTACCAAAGCGGAAGAACTCCTGAGCAAAGGCAACAACGTGAAAAAAGCGCTCGATGTCCTGGCGGGGGTCCCGGACATCAGCGAGGAATTCCTCGCGATGAGGGAGAGCCTCGCCACGATCCCCGCCGCCTCGCGGAAAAAGCTCACCGACCAGCTCCCGAAGATCTGCCGTTCCCTGCGTGAAGTCGACGCGTTCCAGCTGAAGGGCATCGCGCTGCGCGTCTCCGGCAAAGGCCGCGAATTCCTCGAAGTCACGCCGGATCTCGTGAGGATGAAGTTCTTCGCCATGCGGGAACCCATGGAGGCGGTCTTCCGCAGGAACGGAAAGGAATGGCGTCTTTCCTCGCTGGACTCCGTGCAGAAGGCGGGACGGGAGGAACCCTCTGAAGTCGAACTGGTGTATGCGAAAACGACGGCGAAGAAAAAGTACGACGCCGGTTCCCCGGAACAGGCGCTCGCGGATTGCTGGACCGCCGAATCGAAGCTGGATGTCGACGAGGTGCAGACTTTCCTCGCCGACGATTATGTCAAGTCCGACTTCGACATGGACCAGTGGACGAAAGACGAATATATCAAACAGGGACAGAGGCTCAAAGGCGATTCGGTCTACGAGTTTTACCGGACCGAGATCGAACACGCCGATGACGGGACCGACTGGACGGCGTTTTCGGACTACCTGAAGTCGCTCGCGGGAAGCGAGGTGGAAGAGTTCGTGATGGAGCAATACCGGAAACGGAACAGGTCTGAGGGGAGAATGATGCTGCAGACCATGTCCGTAGTCCCGGACAGCCGCAAGGTCGAGGGCGACGACGCCGAGCTGGACGTTGTGTTCTATGACGCTCTCCTTGGTCGCGCAAAAAAGCATGTCGAACTGGTCCGCAAGGACGGCAAATGGCTGATCCGGAAGGAGGTCACGACGCTCATGCCGCCCGCGACCGACGAGGAGAAGAAATCCATGGGCAAGACCCTGCGCCTGATGGGTGTGGCGTTCGACGACGAGGACGAAAACAGGTTCGCCGGCATCTACGACAACATCGACAAGGCGCCGCTCACCAGAAAAGGCGTCAAGGAAAAGGAATACAGGGCGCTGTGGGAGATTCTGAAGACGGAGGACCGGTTCGTCTCCTACGACGCGACCCGGTTCCTCTACGATCAGGACAACCTCTTCCCGGATGAAGTGAAACAGCTGAAGTTCAACGAGGATTCCCACCTCGACCAGCTCGCCGCCAGGCTCCGCGATTTCTATTTCGTCAACGACCCGAACGCCGTCTTCCCCGAGGCGGACGAGGCGGAACAGGCGGAGAAATGGGGCACGCTCAGCCGCGTGATCGTGGGCAAGGCCGTCCTCGGCAGGTTCGTCTGGGGGCGTTACCAGAAGCACAAGGCGAGCTACCTGGACCAGGTCCTGGCTTCCTGGCTCGAAAAGGCGAAGGTCACGGACGACAACGCCGACCTCATCATCGATCTCTGGTCGAGCTATCCGCCGGACCCGAGGATCTACGACCGGATGAAAATGATCGACACCCTCGCCAAAAACGGCGCGCCGGAATGGGTGACAAGTTTTCTGCGCGGCTGGACATCCATTCAGCTGGCGTGGGAAGCGCGCGGAAACGGCACCGCGTCGACCGTCACCGACGATGGCTGGAATAAGTTCAGGCTGTACCTGAAGGACGCCGACCGCTACCTGGACCGCTCCATCAAGCTCAATCCCGACAACTACTTCGCATACTGCGAAAAGATCACGACCGCTATGGGGCACGGGACGGCAGCGCAGGAACTGGAGAACTTTAAGAAGGGCATCGCGATCGCGCCGGAAGACGGTTCGCATCTGGGATACCTCCTGAACGCGCTCATGCCCCGCTGGGGCGGCTCCCGCCGCGAGATGAAGCAGATCCTCCTGGAAGGCATGAAACTGGATGAGAACAAGTCGCGCGTCCCGCTCGTGTCGTTCAACGACATCAACCTCGACATGTTCAACAAGGAATTCGTGCCGCTCACGTTCCGCTCGTTCTACATGGACCCCGTCGTGCAGGACTGCGGCGAACGCCTCTTCGCGCAGGCGCTGAAGAGGAGCAAGGACGCGTATTACCAGAACGTGATCCGCCTCGAACAGGCGCTGTTCTACCTGAACAGCCTCCGCTACGAGGATGCGCTCAAGGCGTTCGACAAGATCACCTTCAAGGGGAAGGAGCTCGACAAATTCCTGTACGACAACAGCGTGCTGAAATTCCAGACCAATTATCCCGTCGTCCCCATCTACGAGGACCCGAAGGCGGCGTTCGAACTCAGGCGAAGCGCCGTCGCGCCGATCCTCCGCAGAATCGAGCTTAATTTCGTGACGGAAAAGATCCCGCCCGCGGTCGCGCGCCGTCAGCTGCTCGCGCTGGCGGAAACCGATGAGGCGAAATCCGATCCGGCCATCCGGAACTCCCTGATCGACCTCGCCGCCGCGTGGGGCGAACCCGAACAGGCAGGCGCGAATTACAAGACGGCCCAGAACCATTCCGGCCCCGCGTGGGAATGCGCGTGTTTCATCGCCAATGCGGACCGCATCCGGTTCTTCTTCGATCACGATTACGACGTCGGGGCTGTGCCGCATTTCTTCCTGCGCGCCAGGTATCACGCCGGGGTCACGCTGGACGCGTCGAACCGGACCGAACTCGAACAGATCCGCAGGATGATCACAGCCGAGGCGAAAAAACACTGGAAATACGTCGCGGGCGACAGCGACCCGGAACGGACGATCGAGGTGGAATACGATTCGCCGCGGATCGATTACTCCATGGTCTTCAATGCGGCAAAGTCCTCCAACAGGGACCTGCTGGTGATCGAATACGAATCCATCCACGAATTCATCTTCAATCTCAACGGCGACACCCTGACCATCGAGCCGTTCCAGTACGCACCGCTGCCGTCCGCCGTGACCGTCAACGGGAAGCCGTGGACCAACCTCTCGAAGCCGTTCCGCCTTCCGTTCAAGCCCGATCTGTCGCACGGGTTCTCCATGCTTTTCCGGGGCGTGTCGAAGTGGAGCTCGCAGGCGTTCTGCGACGGGGACAAGCGTGCGGAACTGCTGATCTGCCCCGCATATGAATTCGACCGCGCGAAGATGGCGTTCGCCGTCCTGTTCGGTTCGAACGCCCTCCCCCCGGCCCCCCAGCCGCAGAAGCCCGCCCAGCAGGTGATCGGCGGACTCAACCCGAAACGCGTGAACTCCGTTCCCTTCGACCCGGAAACGATGAGCGGGGAATCGGCGGAAAAACGGAAAAAATCGATCGTCTTCGAGGGGAAGATCGACGGAACCGGGCTCTTCACGTTCAGCGGGAAAAACGTCACATACAAGCATTCGAGGTTCGATTACCCGGATTACATCAGGATCAACGGCGTCACATGGGACAACCTCAACGTCCCGTTCAAGCTGGATTTCACTCCGGACTACTCCAAGACGAAAGTCGTCGAGATGGACGGCCGCGGCGAGATCCGGGTGAACTACACGCAGGACAAGCTGGAACTCTACATCAACGACAGCGAGGCATCCCGCGACGAATACCGCGTTTCCGTGTATTTTGAGGGCAATTGACCCCACTGAAAAGGAACCGGAAAACGGAGGCGTTTCATGCACGGGATCAAGGCGGCAAAGTACCCGAAACCGAAACAGCTGTCCGATCCGTACCGGGATTTCAGCGACGAGCTGAAAAAAAGCATCCTGCAAAAGGACGGGCGCTGCCTGAACGCACGCGAGCTCACGGTCGTGTTTCACGGGTCGACGCCCGCCGGGACCTACGACGAATCCGCCCATTATCTGCCGGATGTCACAAGCTATCTCGCCGCGCATTATTGGGAAAGCGTGCATGCTCGCGACGAGGAGTACGAAGAGCTGTTCAAATGGTTTCTCATGTGGACAGTCTTCTTCCACTCCGAACTGGTCAAGGACGGCACGTGGGACGACCTGAACCTTTATCTGTCCGACCTCTTCGCCCTCGCGACCGGACGATTCGAGCTGCGCGGCGGCGATCCGGAGGGTGCTGAATGCGTCACATACTTCTTCACCTATTTCGGGCACAAGTCGTTCATGCAGACCGACGACCCGCTCGGGACCTGCAGGGATTTCCCGTTCGGGATCACGGACGAATACATGGCGCGCCGTTTCGCCTCGCCGGCGTCATACGCCGATCACGCGTGGCTGATCCTGCTCGTGATGGGCAGCCGCGGGCTCACCTGGCGCTGCGGCTTGAACGACATCCACGACAGCGCGTTTCTGGAGAAACTGTGGAACGATCCGGCGTGGCGGTCGGCGGCGGTCACGGCGGTCATCGCGGAGACCGAGGCGCACCCGGAGCTGACGGACTACTGGTCGGCGTGCCTGGATTACGGCATGTTTTTCTGAACTCGCCCATGGAGCATGCTGACGGGAATTGAAACAAAGTTTTTTGAGGGTGGAAGTCAAGTCGTGACAAATTGTCACGGGTTGAAATTGCCCGCCCCGGGAAAAGCTCCCTTATAAAAAACGTTTTTTTTCGGTCTCGCGCTTGAAAACCGGGCGAAAAACTGCTATAGTGTTTTAGTTTTTTTCCTATTGTCCTTACGATTCACCTCGACACACAAGGAGAGCAAGATGAGATCCTTCGGTTTTACAGGCATGGTGCTCTGCGCCGCCGCATTCTGCGCGTCCGCCGTCGTTTCCGCGTTCCCGGAGTACGATCCCGGCTCGGAACAAATCCTCGTTTACACTAGAACCGCCGAACCCAACAGCTATCCCGACGGCCTCGCGCGGTCCGTTCACTTCGCCCGCAGCACCGACGGGAAGCACTTCACGGCGATGAACGAGAACTACGGCATCCTCTTCGCGAGGGGCACGCTCACCGAACAGAACACCATCCGCCCGAAATGCGTGAAGAACCCGGTCATCTTCCCGATGAAGGACGGCGGCTACGGCATCATGGCGGTCCGCACGAACGAGAACGGCACGCCGGACGAAGAGAGCAAGGGCAAAGTCCTGCTCTGGACCACGAAGGACCTGATCCATTTCTCCGAACAGGTGCTGGTCGATATGGGCACGACCGAGCAGATCGGGTTCATTGAGCACATTGGCCTGCCATCGGGGTATCATTCCTACTACACCTTCGAGTGGCAGTCCGAATTCGGGAAACCATACTCAACGGAAATCACAGATTTCGGCACGCCGGGCAAAACAACCGGTCTGCGCGATGATGTCGAGATGGAACTAGAAGAACCGCTGGAAATTCTGGAACCGAATGGCGTGGGCTTCCTGGAAAACAATTCGCCCCGTAGAGTCTTCGTGCCGCGTTCTCTCGCCGACCGCGCCGCGCTGCACTGGGGACACATCGTCTCCGTCGCGGCGCGCGTGCCCGAAAACGTCCTGGCGGCTTCGGCGGACGACCTCGCGAAGGTGAAAGCCGAGATCGTGTATTCCGACGGATCCACGACCGTCAAGCCCGTGAAGTGGGACGCCTCGAACGTGCAGTTCGACAAGCCGGGCAAATATGAAATCACCGGGACCGTGCAGAACGAATCCTACGGGTTCCCGCTCGCCCGCGCGTGGGGCGACCCCGTCATCTTCAAGTGGGACGGCAAATTCTACTTCATCGCCACGACCGACGCCCGCAACAACATCGGGCTGTATGTGCGCGAGGCGGACAATCCGCACGACCTTTTCGCCGACGGCGTGAAGGAACACCTGATCCTCGACAAGGACGAAGCCCGCCAGCTCATCCAGACCTTCTGGGCGCCGGAATTCCACGTGATCGGCGACGACCTCTATATCCTCTTCGCGGTCGGCGGACGCGCCTGGGGCCCGCAGTGCCACTACATGAAGCTCAAGAAGGGCGCGAGCATTATCGATCCGGCCTCCTGGGAAGACCCGGTCAAGATCCTGAAGAAGGACGGCAAGGGCGTCGGCGACGGCGGCATCTCGCTCGACATGACCTACATCAAGGCGGGCGGCAAGTCCTACTACGTGTGGTCCTACCGCCGCGGCATCGGCTCGCCGCGCGACACCGGCTCCATGCTCTACATCGCCACGATCGACGAGAAGAACCCCGGCGTGCTCACGTCCGAGCCCGTGCTGCTCTCCCGTCCGCTCTACGGCTGGGAAAACGTCCGCGGCACCATCAACAATGAAGGCCCGTATTCGTTCAACGCGAACGGCAAGGTCTACCTCACCTTCTCCGGCGGCGACGCGGGCGGCTACACCTACGCGCTCGGCCTGCTCACCGCGGACGAGAACGCCGACCTGCTCGACCTGAAATCCTGGACGAAGAGCAACGCCCCGGTCCTGTCGTTCTACTCCGTGCCGAACAGATGGGGCCCCGGCCACAACGCGTTCTTCATGGACGATTTCGGCAACCTCATGATCTCCTACCACGGCGAGACGTCGCTCCGAGCCCGCGAACGCTGCGTCGCGATTCACCGCGTCCACTTCGACATCGACGGCGAACCGGTGTTCGACATGTCCGCCGAACGCGACCTCGACCCCGCGCTCACGAACGTGAAGACGACGGTCGTGGTGTCCGGGAGATAACAGGACAGGACCACAACGGCGAATCGTGCCGTCTTTTGAATTCGGATATATAAAACAGCCCGCCGGTCGGAGTCGCTGACCGGCGGGTCTTTTGATTCTTGTTTGTCAACGGCGACCCGGTTCAGGCCGGCTCGCGGTGTCGGGATCCCGATGGATCGTGCGGATCGTCTCCCGACCGCCCCCGGAATGGTTCTGGCGGAGCTTTCGGGAGCGTCTTTGTTTTCAAACGGGGATCATTCTTGATTCCGGCGTCCGCCGTTGCCGCGCGCACCGCGTCCGCCTGCGCCAGCGCCGG
>JAFSZN010000094.1 GCA_017455665.1 Lentisphaeria bacterium | reverse complement strand
GGCGAGAACGAGGCGCTGGAGCTGCGGGACGGGGACAAGTCCCGCTATGGCGGCAAGGGAGTCCTGAAGGCCGTGGAGAACGTGAACAAGGTCATCGCCCCGGCCCTCAAGGGTGCGAACGTATTCGAGCAGCGGGCGATTGACCTTAAGATGCTCGCCCTTGACGGGACCCCGACCAAGAGCAGGCTCGGTGCGAACGCGATACTCGGCGTTTCCCTTGCGACCGCGCAGGCTGCCGCGAAGGCCCTGAACATCCCGCTCTACCGCTACATCGGCGGGGCGAACGCTCATGTTCTTCCCGTCCCGATGATGAACATCATCAACGGAGGCGCGCACTCGGACGCTCCCATCGCGTTCCAGGAATTCATGATCCGTCCTGTCGGCGCGAAATCCGAGAAAGAGGCCATCCGCATGGGGGCCGAGGTTTTCCACGCGCTCGCGAAGCTGCTCAAGGGCAGGGGGCTTTCCACCGCTGTCGGTGACGAGGGAGGATTCGCCCCCAAGTTCGACGGGATCAACGATGCGCTCGACTCGATTGTCCAGGCCATCAAGGATGCGGGCTACAAGCCGGGCGACGACGTGAAAATCGCGATGGACTGCGCGGCGAGCGAATTCAGCGTGGAAAAGGACGGCAAGTTCTTCTACGATTACAAGCAGCTCTCCAACGGAACCAAGAAGGACCCGAACGGCAAGTGCCTCTCCGACGACGAGCAGATCGCCTACCTTGAGGAGCTTATCACGAAATACCCGATTGATTCGATCGAGGACGGGCTTGACGAGAACGACTGGGAAGGTTGGAAGAAACTGACGGCCAGGATCGGCGACCGCTGCCAGCTTGTCGGCGACGACCTCTTCGTGACGAACGTGAAGTTCCTGGAGAAGGGAATCAAGATGGGCGCGGGCAACGCAATCCTCATCAAGGTCAACCAGATCGGCTCGCTCACCGAGACGCTTGAGGCGATCGAGATGGCCCACCGCCACGGCTACACGACGGTCACGAGCCACCGGTCCGGCGAGACCGAGGACACGACAATTGCCGACATTGCAGTCGCCACGAACAGCGGACAGATCAAGACAGGCTCCATGAGCCGCACCGACCGCATGGCGAAGTACAACCAGCTCATCAGGATTGAGGAGGAGCTGGGCGATACCGCCGTCTACGGGTATACCAAGCTGAGATAAGTCCTTACTGCAGTTTCAGAAGTCTGCCCTGCGCGGCCGTCCGAGTCATTTCGGGCGGCCGTATGTGTTTGAAGTATTCGGCAACATCGGAATTATCGTTATACTGCTTTCTGACGTGAACAACAAGAGTGCCGTCTTCCTGTTCGGCAGTATCATCCCAGTTCGGGTTTCTGCGAAAATACCAGCTGAAGCGCTCCCGTGGCAGATTTCGCTGCACATGAATTGTATCATGTTTTCGGGAAAACAATCAAGCGCAGGCATTGCATTTTATGCAAGCCGGTCCCGGCTGAAAATCAGCCTGAAAACGCTGCGGACAAAGGGCTGGATGAAGAACAGCTGCGTGAAATAGGCGAACGGAAAATTATAGCACATCAGCCGCAGCCACTGCACGAGGGCTACCCTCACGCTGAATCCGTTATCGTAGGGGAAATACAAGAATGTCGCTATCAGGCTCATCACAGGAACCATGAGACCAACGGTTGCGCAGATTACCGCAGTCTCGAACAGGACGGGATGGGTGGTCTTCGGGTCAAAGTTCCTGCATGCGAGCCTGAATGAAAGCGGGCTTCCATAAAGACATTCCGCTGCATAGGCGAAGCAGAACTCAACGAGCACGACGGACCAGACCGGCATAACGCGTCCGAACATATAGATTCCGCCGATGGTCCTGACTGCGGCAAGCACGCTCGTCGTTCCGACCGCCGTTCTCAGGGCATCTCCGTTCACAACATAGATGCTGTAGAACACATAGGCATGGACGGTTATCACCACGGTGATGAACGCAAACACCATGCGCTGAAACTGATTCCTTGGCATAAGAAATCCTCCGGAGTAAAATTCCTTAATGTCTCGTAATCAGATTTACATGAAGCGGAAGGCATTCAATACATGTGGCGTTTGCATTAAGCGAGGATATTAAAGCAGAAATTTCGGGGATTGTCAAATGGGTGCAGATACAATCGGGAACTTCATCACCCCCGGTGCAGAGCATCGTAATCAGCCTTGTGTCCTGCAGATTTCTGCTCGACGCGTGAAAAGCGCCTGTCCTGCATGAAAGCTGAGGGGCAGGCATCTGGCAGAGAATCGTATTTTGGGGTACAATAAGCCGCATGACGACATTTGAGAATCTTACTTTTACGAGCGGACGCGAAGTTTCCTCTGCGTTCATAGACTCTTCGGTGCGGATGGGGGTTGCCCAGTCCGTGCTTCTGGTGCAGGACAATCTTACGGAATGTTTTAATGCCATGGGCTGCGATGGCGTTATCTACCGTGAAAAATTCAATGATTTCTGGGTTTTTACGAAAACAAAGGTGCATTTCCTGCGCCGGCCGGACTG
>JAFSZN010000093.1 GCA_017455665.1 Lentisphaeria bacterium | reverse complement strand
GTGGTGGCGTTGATGTACATCACGCAGACGTTGCTGGTGGCGGCGATCTTCTTGTGCGCGGCGACGTCGTGGACGATCATGCACATGTGGAAGTTGAAGCCGTTCATGACGAGCTTGCCCGCGAGGATGAAGGAGCGTTTTTCAGGGGAGAACAGCGCCTCCATGTTGATGAAGTTGTTCAGGAACTCGCGGAGGTTGGTCTGGCAGATGATGACCTTGCGGACGAGGTCGCAGCAGGTGACGTTGTTGGAGACCTCGGTGTCGTCCGCGATCATGGCGCGGATGTTCTCGAACGCCTTGGACGCGGCGACGGCGCGGAGACGGGCGAGGTCGAGGCCGTCGAGCTTGCCGGTGTTCTTGCGGCCCGCCCAGTCGCCGTAGGGCGCGATGGCGGCCTTGAACGCGGCCCACTCGGCTTCGGTGATGGCGCCGGCTTCGCCGGGGACGGCGGCGCGGAACGCCTCGAAGAAGGCGGTCAGGCCGCCCGCGCGGTTCGGGTTCACGCGTTCGTTCAGATGCAGGACGCACGCCGGATCGGCGGGCGCGAGCGGGGCTTTCTTGAAGAAGTCCTTGACGGAGGAGGAATCGTTGGAGTCGAAGGTGTTCTTCGGGACGCGGGATCCGGAATCGTGCGAGCCGGCGAAGACGAGGGCGTGGCAGCTCTCGAAATAGTCGTCGATGTCTTCTTCGACCGCGGAATACTTGCCCCAGAGCCCGGCGGTGGCGTCGGCGTAGGGGAAGAGCTCCTTCTTGCGGGCGACGCCCTCGTCGGTCCAGTCGAGGAACGCCTTCAGCATGGATTCGAACGCGTCGAGCTCGGCGGCGCCGATGCCGTCCGCGCCGGAGATGTCCTTCTGCGAGCCGACTGCCGCCATGGCGAACCGGATGCACTCCGCCGTGATCTCGTCCTTCACCGGTTCGGGCGGGATGATGCCGTCGCCGTTCTGGAGGGCGTTGGAGACGAGCGTCTTGAACTCGTTGATCTGGTCGAGCGTGATCGCGGACGTGTTTTTCGAGCCGATGCGCTTCAGCGCGAGCTCGGCGGTCTCCCTCGCGCGGAGCCCGTCGGCGTCCTTGTCGTTCAGCGAGGCGAGGCGGAGCGAGGGCGCGGCGGTGATGAAGTCGGAGAGGTCGGCGACGGTGGAGATGACCCATTTGAGGAGGGCGCGGACGTCCTTCACGTGGATTCTGCCGGAGGCGTCCTGCGGGATGAGGGCGAGGAAATCTGCCGGGCAGAGCAGGTTTTTGGCGGGGATGCTGGTGAGCGTCCAGTGCGCCGGATCGAGCTCATAGGCGTTGCGGAAGTCGTTCGCGGATTCGATGACGAGCTGGGAGGAGCCGCCGATGCGGCGGAACTTCATGCTGGTCTCGCTGACGTTTTCAGGATTGTTCATGGTGGGTTGTCTCCTGGGATTCGGTTGGTTTCTGTATGGTTTGAAATTGAAGCAATGTCAGGATCAGCAGGATCACCGCGCCCTGCGCCAGCAGCACGAAGCAGGTCCGGGCGTCGCCCCAGAGCAGGGGGATCGCGCCCAGCCCCGCCACGATCGACAGCAGGTGGATGATCCGGACCGCCTGCGGACGGGTGAGCCCCATCCGCACGAACCGGTGCGAAATGTGGTTGTGGTCGCCGATGTAGAACGGCTTGTGGTTGTGCAGGCGGATGAGCACGACCGCGAAGGCGTCGAAGATCGGGACGGCGAGGATGAAGAACGGGATCAGGACGGAGTATTTGCCAGCGGCGACCTCGGGATTGTAGTAGGTCACGCGGGCGCTGACGACCGCCAGCAGGAACCCGACCAGATGGCTGCCCGCGTCGCCCATGAAGATCGACGCCGGGGCTTTGTTGAAGAGCCAGAAGCCGCAGCACGCGCCCGCCGAACACGCCGAGAGCGCCGCCACGAAGAACTGGCCGCCGCTCCACGCCGCGACCGTGAAGAAGAGGAACGCGATCGCCGCCGTGCCGACGGACAGGCCGTCCATGTTGTCGAAAAAGTTCATGGCGTTCATGATGAAGACGATCCAGAAGACGGAGATCGGGACCGTGAGGAACGGCGTCGGGATGAACAGCGTGATGTGGAGGCCGCCGAAAAAGACCATGGCGAACGCGATCGCGAACTGTCCGGCGAACTTGAACGAGGCGCGCATGGCGTGTTTGTCGTCGATCACGCCCAGCACGACCGCCGCAACGGCGCAGACGCAGATCATCGCGAGCTCGCCTGAGATATTGCGGAAGCCGCCGGCGATCTCCTCCGGGAACCGTCCCGGCGCGACGAGAAGCGCAATCGCGCCCGCGACGACCGGAGCCAGCCACGCGATCAGGATCGCCACGCCGCCCAGCAGCGGAGTCGCCTTCCCGTGCAGCTTGTGCCCCTCGGATTTCGGCACGTCCATGATCCCGGTGCGGCGCGCGAGGATCCGGCAGAGCGGCACGACCGGCAGCGAGGTCAGAAACGATGCCGCGAATGCTGCGGCATACAGCCAGAGATAACGGTTCACGATAAAAACCTCATATTCGGAAACGGAGAGTCGGGCGACTGTCCGGTACTTTCTTTACAACCTGTTAATATATCGTAGAGGAAACGGAAAGTCAAGCAAAAAGGCGGAAATTTGTTTTGCGGACAGCTTCCGCCGTACCTTGTGCTTCGACGGTTCAGAATCCGGCTCCGTCCTCTTCGGCATCCTGTCGAAGACTTTTCTCCTCCGCCTGTTCCTGTTCATCCTCAGCCCGTTCCTGTTCATCAAGCTCGCGGGCGCGGCGTTCCTCCTGTTCCCTCAGGACCTCCCGGACATGTTCGCGGTAGCGGTCGTAGTGGTTCACGTGGTGGTCGTTCACGAACGAGATCGCGGAGATGTCGAGGTCCATGTCGGGGTAGAGCACCGCGTCCGTGAACGGGATCCCGAAGAGGAGCCAGAGCCCGAGGCCGATCGCGAGGAACGGGCCGAACGCGAACCCGCGGCGGCGGAATTTCGGGTGCTTGAACGAATAGATGGGCATGAAGACGACGGCGATCAGGGAGCCGGAGAGCATGATCCAGAGGGCGGGGAGCGCGCCGAGCGCGGCGGACAGCCCGGCGATCAGCTTTACGTCGCCGAGCCCGAACGCCTCGCGTTTCATGGCCTTTTCGCCGAGCCACGCGAAGAACGTGAGGAGCGTGCCGAAGAGCCCGGCGGTCACGACGGAGATCAGGAACCCGCGCCAGTCGAGCAGATGCGGCTCCAGTCCGATCCCGTGCAGCAGGTGATACAGCGGCGCGAGGACCAGCAGCGAGTACGTGAGCTCGTTCGGGATCAGGCGGACCTTCATGTCGATGCGCGCGGCGGGCAAGGCCACGGAGATGGTCAGGAAGTACACGAACATCGTCGGCAGCGGCAGATCGTAATGCAGCACCAGAGCGAACGACGCCATGTACATCATGCCCACGGTCATTTCGCCGATGAGGTAGCGCGGCGAGATCGGCGCGCCGCACCAGTGGCATTTGCCGCGCAGGCACAGGTAGCTGAAGATCGGGATGTTCTCCCACACCGTGATCTTGTGGTCGCATTTCGGGCAGTGCGAGGGCGGCGTGACCAGGCTCATGCCGAGCGGGAGCCGGTACACGCAGACGTTCAGGAACGACCCGATGCAGCATCCGAACCAGAACGCGACGAACGCGAAGAATACCGGGTACTCGTGAATCGCTTCCGAGAAGACCGCGGGGTCGAAGATCGCGAGGCCCGGCGCGTCCGCGAAGAGGTCCTGAAAGAATGAGAAGATGCTGTTGTGCGAGGATTCCATGTCCGGCGATTCCGTTGGGTTCGTTTTCCGGTTATTTCAGGTCGCCGATCCAGAGCGACGGGGAGGCGTCGGACGGGACGCGCCAGCCGGAGCGCGGCGAGAGCGAGAGCGGCGAGACCGCGGGGCCGTCGGGCGAGCACGACCGCTTGAACTGCTGGGTGAAGAACCTGCGGAGGAAGAGTTCGAGCGTGCGGCGGACCTCGTCCGCGGCATATTTCCCCGCGAAGACTTTTTTCGCCTTGCGGAAGATTTCGCGCGGGGATTCGTTGAGGCGGACGAGGTGGAAGAGGTAGAAATCGTGCAGTTCGTACGCGCCGAGAATCTGTTCGGTCTTGTGGCCGGATTCGCCGTTTTTCGAAGCGGGGACGAGCTCGGGCGAGACGGGCGTGTCGAGGATGTCTTTCAGCACGGAGGCGATCTTGCCGCCGTGGGCGTCCGCATAGAACGAAACGAGGTGGCGGACAAGGGTCTTCGGGACGCCGGAATTGACCGCGTACATGCTCATGTGGTCGCCGTTGTAGGTGC
>JAFSZN010000092.1 GCA_017455665.1 Lentisphaeria bacterium | reverse complement strand
GGCGCGGTGCGGCAGAGCTGCATGAGCTCAAGTCCGGCGAGCGCGTCGACCGCGGCGGAACGGTCCTGCTCCAGGCAGAGGAGCGTAACAAGTTTCATCTGGATGATCATGCCGCGGGCTCCTGAAGTTTTTTCTTTGCGATCTTGGACCGCGCGACGGCGGCGATGTCGTTGTCGGAGATGGAGATCTGGATGAGGCGGATGTTTTCCTTCGCCTCGGGGATCTTCACCTTTTCGAAGAGGTTGACGCGCTGCGTGGTCACGCGGAGCTCCTGGACAATCAGACGGTTCTGCTCGCGGATGATGTCGCGTTCGATGCGGAGTTCGACGATCGCCTTGACGGCCTCGATCCCGTCGTCGATCCAGGGATCTGCGGAGAAGAGGTCGTAAGGTTCCAGCTCGAAGTCCGTCGAGTGGTAGACCGGGACGTTCACGCCGGCGATGTTCTCGTATTCGCGGTTGACCTTGCGGATACGGAGCTTCGCGGCGATCACGGCTGCGGCGTCGGCGTCGCCGAAGAGCATGGTCCATTCGGCGAGCCTTGCGACAGCCTCCTGTTCCTTGCGTTCATTGGCGGCGATCCGCTCGGCGCAGAGTCTGATCTCGAGCTGGAGCTGCTGTTTTTTGAGCTGGAGTGTGGGGAGGAAGCGGGTGAACTGCTTCAGCTGGTCCCTCTGGTGTTTCAGCTCGGTTTTCGTAAATTTGATCTTTGCCATGGCGAAGGTCAATCCTTTTTGGGCCAGAACTGTTCGAGGAGGGAGGTCTTGATGCCGGTTTCGGCGGCGTCGAAGCAGTCGGCGAGGATCTTCCAGCCGAGGTCGAGGGCGTCTTCGAGCTGGATGTTGAGGGAGAGGTCCATCATGTTCTTCTCGAAGAGCTTGCCGTATTTGAGGAGCTTGTTGTCCCAGTTGGACATCTGGAAGCCCATGGACTGCTTTTCCAGCGTCTCCTTGTAGTCGGCGTAGAAGCGGATCATCGTGTCCATGACCGTGCGGTGGTCCGCGCGGGTCTTGCCGTTGACGTTCTGTTTGAGGCGGGAGAGGGAGCCGAACGGTTCGATGCGGCCGCCGCGGAGATAGAACTGGCCTTCGGTGATGTATCCGGTGTTGTCGGGGATCGGGTGGGTCACGTCGTCGCCGGGCATGGTGGTGACGGCGAGGATGGTGATGGAGCCCGCGCCGTCGAAGTCGACCGCCTTCTCATAGCGGGAGGCGAGCTGGCTGTAGAGGTCGCCGGGGTAGCCGCGGTTGGAGGGGACCTGTTCCATGGTGATGGCGATCTCCTTCATGGCGTCGGCGAAGTTGGTCATGTCGGTGAGGAGGACGAGGACGCGCTTGCCTTCGAGGGCGAAGCTCTCGGCGACCGCCAGGGACATGTCCGGCACGAGGAGGCATTCCACGGTCGGGTCGGCGGCAGTGTGGACGAACATCACGGAGCGGGAGAGCGCGCCGTGCTCGTCGAGGGTGTTGCGGAAGGTGAGGTAGTCGTCGTATTTGAGGCCCATGCCGCCGAGGACGATCACGTCGACTTCGGCCTGCATGGCGATGCGCGCGAGCAGTTCGTTGTAGGGTTCGCCGGCGATGGAGAAGATCGGGAGCTTCTGGGATTCGACGAGCGTGTTGAAGACGTCGATCATCGGGATGCCGGTGCGGATCATCTTGCGGGGGATGATGCGCTTGGCGGGGTTCACGGAGGGGCCGCCGATCTCGATCATGTTGTCGTGGATCTCGGGACGGCCGTCGCGCGGGACGCCTGCGCCGGTGAAGATGCGGCCGAGGAGGGCGTCGGAGGCGGAGACGCGCATCGGGTGGCCGAGGAAGCGGACCTCGTCGCCGGTGTTGATGCCGCGCGTGCCGTTGAAGACCTGGAGGAAGACCTTGTTGTCGAGGAGTCGGATGACCTGAGCGAGGGAGGTGCCGCGGACGCTGGTGACTTCGGCGAGGTCGTTGTTGGCGACGCCGTCTGCCTCGACGGTGATGACGTTGCCCGCGATCTGGATGATTTTATGGTAAACTTTACGCATTTGCGATTCTCTCCTTGATTTTGGCGTCGATGACTTCTTCCTGGTGTTTGAACTTGTCGGAACCGAACGCGATGTAGTTCCAGTCGATGAAGGTGAGCTGGAGTTCCTGGAAGAAGCGGCGCGCCTGGTCCTTGTCGTCGAACTTGAAGTTCGCCTTCAGGACGCCGATGACCTTGGCGAAGACGTATTTCTGGCGCTTGTCGTCGCTGGCGGCGTCGACCGCGTCGAACGTGTTCTGCTGGAGATAGACGAAGTCGAGAAACTCGCTCTTCAGGTAGGTCACGAAGTCGTCCGTGTTGGTGCCTTCCTCGCCGACGACCTTCATCATCTGGTTGACTTCCTGGCCGCGGCGGAGCGTGGCGCGGGCGAAGGCGAGGTCCTCGGCGGGCACGATGCTGTGGTAGTGGCTCCAGCTGTCGAGCGGGTGGATGGACGGGAAGCGGCGGGCGTCGGAACGTTCGCGGGAGAGGCCGAGGAACGCGCCGACGACTTTCAGCGTCGCCTGGGTCACGGGCTCTTCGAAGTTGCCGCCGGCGGGACTGACGGAGCCGCCGATGGTGACGGAGCCGGTGGTCTTGCCGTCGTTGAGCAGAACGAGGCCGGCACGCTCGTAGAAACCGGCGATCAGGGATTCGAGGTACGCCGGGAAGGCTTCTTCGCCGGGGATCTCCTCGAGTCGGCCGGACCTCTCGCGGAGCGCCTGCGCCCAGCGGGAGGTGGAGTCGGCGAGCAGGAGGACGTTCAGTCCCTGCTGGCGGTAGTATTCGGCGATGGTGACGGCGGTGTAGACGGAGGCTTCACGGGCGGCAACCGGCATGGAGCTTGTGTTGCAGATGATGACCGAGCGGTCCATGAGCGTCTTGCCCGTGCGCGGGTCTTCCAGCGTGGGATATTCGCGGAGGATCTCCACGACTTCGCCGGCGCGTTCGCCGCATGCCGCGATCACGACGACGTCGGTCTCGGCGTAGCGGCTGATGGAGTGCTGAAGCACGGTCTTGCCCGCGCCGAAGGGGCCGGGGGTGCAGAAGGTGCCGCCGGTCGCGACAGGGAAGAAGGTGTCGATGGTGCGCTGCTGGGTGATGAGCGTTTTTGTGGGGAGCAGTTTTTCCTTGTAGCAGGAGATCGGGAGCTTGACGGGCCAGTACTGGACCATGGTCACGTCGCGTTCCTCGCCGTCGGCGCTGCGGACGTGTGCGACGGCGTCGGTGATCTTGCGCTGTCCGGCGGGCGCCACGGAGACGACTTCCCAGGTTCCGGCGAAGCGGAAGGGAAGCATGATGTAGTGGGTGAAGATGCCTTCGGGGACGCTGCCGATGCGGTCGCCCGCGACGAGCTTGTCGCCGGGCTTGGCGATCGGGGTGAAGTCCCAGACGGATTCCATGTCGAGGGCGTCGAGGTAGAGCCCGCGCTTGAGGAAGAATCCGGCCTTTTCGGCGAGGAGGTTCAGGGGGTTCTGGAGACCGTCGTAGACCTTGGTGAGGAGGCCGGGTCCGAGTGCGACGCTCAGCATCTCGCCGGTGAATTTGACGGTGTCGTCGATCTTGAGTCCGGCAGTGCTTTCGTAGATCTGGAGGTCGGCGCGGTTGCCGCGCACGCGGATGACCTCGCCTTTGAGTTTCTGGTCGCCGATTTCGACGTAGGCGACTTCATTCTGCATGACCGCGGTGTCGAATTCCACCGTGACCAGGTTTCCGTTTACGCCTTTGATGCGTCCTGTCTGATTTTCAGGCATGTGAGTTCACGCTCCTGCGTTCGTATGGTTGATATTTGTTTGTGTGAATCAGTTCTGTGCGCCGGGATCGGAGGCGAGCACGGACAGGACGGTCCGGTCAAGCCCTTCGGCGGAGTTTCCGGCGGATCTGGCGGCCCATTTCTCCGCGATCTGGATGCGGATGCTGTAGGCGCAGACGGTGTCGAAATTGAAACGGGTGCGGTTCTTCACCTCGAGTTCGTCGAGCTTGTCCCAGCGGGCGGCGTCGAGGATGCGTTCGCGTTCGACCGGGTTCGGGGCGGCGAACGCCGCGCGGACCATGCGGTCGGCTTCGGGATCGAAGAAGATGTGTCCGGGCTTCGGGGCGGCGAAGGCTGCGCCGAGCTTGGCGGCGCGGAGCTTCATGGCGCTGTGGCGGAGCGCGGATTCAAAGCGGAGATATTCCCGTGCGAGGGAGCCTTCCGGGAATTCCGCGATGAACGCCTCGAGCGCGCCGGGATCGTCCGGCGCGGCGTCCTGCGGCTTCTCACCCGGGCGGAGACCCGGCACGAGCGAGAAGCGGCGGAGCATGTCGAGGTGCTTTGCGTCGAGCAGTCCTTCGCAGTCCGACATGAATTTCCCGTAGCTCACGAGCGGCGCTTCCGTCATGCGGAGGAGCGGCAGGGAGGAAACGAGCGAGATATAAAGATTCATCCGATGAATCCTTTATGGTGCTGGATGAAGGGTTGCCGGGGCGGTCAGGCTTTGATGACGGCGGCGAGTTTCGGGCCGACGAATTCGCAGATGACGTCGGCGAGCGCTTCGTCGCTGAAATCGAGGAAGACTTCGGAGTCGTTGAAGCCGATCTTGAAGCCGGCGGCGAAACCGCGTCCGAGGCGGACGGAGGCGTTCTTCTTCAGGACGTCAGGGAGGCAGCCGATGAGCTTCTGCGCGGCTTCCTCGCGTTCGCGGACGGAGAGGATGACCTCGGCGCCGGAGGCGGCGTTCTGCGCGAACTGTCCGGCGATCTGGGCGATGAGGCCCGCCATGGCTTCCGGGGTCATTGCCTGCGCGGCGGCCTCGCGGACGACGGCGCGGAGCTTTTCCTGGAGATCGTCTTTCAGGGAGATGATGACGTCACGGGCGGCCTGCCTGACGGCGGCGTCGGCTTTCTTTTTGGATGCTTCGGCGTCGGCCTCGGCGTCCTTGCGGATCTTGTCGGCCTGGGCTTTCGCCTCAGCGATGATGGCGTCGGCCTGGGCTTTCGCTTCTGCGACGAGCCGTGCGCGTTCGGTTTCGGCCTTTTCCAGACCTTCTGCCTGAATCTTGTTCAAAAGTCCCTGAAGTTCTTCGGACATGTGCGGGTTCTCCTGTGTTTGGATCTGTATTTGAATTGACGTTGAAAAACTGGTTCGTGCGCCGGGTTTTCAGCGGCATTCAAGCCCGCGCGGCCCGGCGTCTCCGGATTACTTTTTCCAGAATTCCCACCACTTTTTGGCGGGGGCCGGGGCGGCGTTCACGCCGGACGAGATCGTGCGGCGGTGTCCGGAGGATGCGCTGTTCTGCGCGAGTTCCTTCTGAATGGCGCTCTGGTCGACGTGGACGCCGGATGCCGCCTGCTGGTTCTGGACGGCGGCGAGCTTCTCGCTGTTTTCCTCCGCGCCGGATTTGAAGCGGGCGAGCTTCACGGTGTTCGTGGACGGACGGGAAACGGGTTTCGCGCCTTTGAGCGGGATATGAACGGAGCTTGTCTCGTTGGACGCGGCTTCTTCCTTGGCGCGCATGGCGCGGGCTTTCAGTTCGCGGCCGGCGGGACCCGGCGGGGGTTCCATCGCGAATTTCGCCCCGCAGCCGGGGCACTGGGCTTTTTTCTCAAGCAGAAGGATCGGAACGTTGAATGTGTCGCCGCAACGGGGGCATGCGACCTGGAAGGTATCTTCGTCAGGCATTGTAATATTTCTCCGGATTTAAGACGCTAATCAAATAAATAATATACTGCATCAAAGCGTTTTTGACAAGTAAAAACGGAGAAAAAGCAGAAAAAAAAGAAAAAAACGGCAAACGGTGTTGGATTTATTTAGAAAGTGTGGTATTTTATAGGAATATCTGTTTTATTCCGTTCGATTCACGTTTTTTTTTCCTTCGGTTACAGGAGTTGTCCGAATATGAATGCTTTCACTCGTAAATCTTGTGCTAAACTCTTTCTTTCCATGGTCGCGGCCGCGGCGGTGCTCTGTCCTCATGTCCCGGCGCTGAGCGCGCAGGATGCCGCACAGAACGGTGCACAGAATGAGGCGTCCGCGCCGACGTCGGTCACGCTGAAACGCCCGGACCGGAAGATGGGGCTGATCGCGTCGCTGGTGGTGCAGCTGCTTGCGAAGGAACACTATACGAGACGCCAGATGGACGCCGCGTTCTCCGGCGAGGTCTTTGATGAATATCTGCGCGTCATGGACCCGACCCGCATCTTCTTCCTGCAGGAGGATGTCGACCAGTTCGCGAAATCCAAGGACGACCTGGCGCGCAAGGCCGCCGCGGGCGACGTGCAGGTCGCGTTCGACATCTTCAATGCGCGTTCGATCCGCCTCGCAGAATACCGCGATTTCGCGCGGGAATTCCTTGCGAAGCCGGTCCAGTGTGACCCGAACGAGACGTACCATATCGACCGCGAGGACGCCCCGTGGCCGAAGGACGCGAAGGAACAGCGCGAAATCTGGGCGAAACGCATCAAGAACGAGCTGATCGTGGCGCGCATGAGCGACAAGGCCGCCGAGGAGGAGGCGAAGGAAGCCGAAGCCGAAAAGGAAAAGGCGAAGGAAGCCGAAGCGAAGGACGGCGAAGCCAAAGAGGAAAAAGAGGAAGAAGCTCCCGCGCCCGCGGTGTCCCCGCTTACGCCCGAACAGCGTGTCCAGAAGCGCGTCGACCAGCTCATCACCACGGTCGAAGGCATGGACCCGATCGACGTGCTGGAAGGCTACCTGACTGCGTTCGCGAACGTCTGCGACCCGCACTCCACCTACATGTCTCCCGCCACCGGCGAGGATTTCGACATTCACATCTCCCTCAATCTCTCCGGCATCGGCGCCGTGCTGTCCAGCGAGGACGGCTATACGAAGGTCGTCGAGGTCGTGCCGAACGGCCCCGCGGACAAGGAGGGCACGCTCCGCGAAAACGACCGGATCATCGCCGTGGCGCAGGAGGGCGGCGAGCCCGTCGACGTGATGGATATGCCTCTGTCGAAGGTGGTCACGCTGATCCGCGGCAAGGAAGGCTCGCGCGTTACCCTCACGATTCTTCCCGCGCGCAAGGGTGCGCAGGCCGCGCCCGAAAAGGTCACGATCACGCGCGGCAACGTGCCCATGAACGAATCCCACGCGCAGAGCCGCATCATCGAGGCGAAGACCTCCGACGGCCAGACGAAAAAGATCGGCGTGATCGACCTGCCGTCGTTCTACATCGATTTCGCCGCCGTCCGCCGCGGCGACGAGGACTACAACAGCTCCGGGCACGACGTGCTCAGGATCCTGAACGAATTCGCGGACCAGAAGATCGACGGCCTGATCGTCGACCTCCGCTCGAACGGCGGCGGCAGCCTCACGGAAGCCGTCGACCTGTCCGGCTTCTTCATCCCGGAAGGACCGATCGTCCAGGTGAAGGACAAGGCGTCCACCTCGGTCCTGCGCGACAACGACCGCGGCCAGATCGCTTACAGCGGACCGATGCTCGTGCTGGTGAACCGGTACAGCGCGTCCGCGACGGAGATCTTCTCCGCCGCGCTGAAGGACTATCACCGCGCCGTCGTGGTCGGCGATCCGCACACGCACGGCAAAGGCTCCGTGCAGGTCGTGACCGACCTCAACAACTACATGCTCTACATCGCGTCCGAGCGGTTCGACGCAGGTCAGCTCAAGCTCACGAACGCGAAATTCTACCGCATCAACGGCGAGTCCACGCAGATCAAGGGCGTCGAGGCGGACATCCCGCTGCCCGGATTCTCCGAGACCGAGGAGACCGGCGAACGCGCGCTCCGCCACGCGCTCCCGTACGATACGATCCGCCCCGCGCGCTATGTGGTGTACGACGGCAAATACGCCGTGACGCCCGGCCTGATCTCCGAGCTGAAAGCGAAGTCCGAAGCCCGCGTCGCCGAAGACCCGCTTTTCAAGGCGCTGACCGCCGACATCGCGCTCTACGAGGAACTGCGGAAGAACAAGGACGTCGCGCTCGATTTCGACAAGCGCTGGGCGGAGTACGAACGCGAAAAGGCGATCCAGAAGGAACAGGACAAGATCTATAAGACCGACCGCAATTCCTCCTCGTCCAAGAAGAACAAGAAGGACGACGGCCCGGATCCCTACCTCGACGAATCCGTCAACATCATGCTCGACATGATCCAGGCGTTCGACAAACAGGCGTAAGCAAGCCTGTTTCGGACGGGGACGGTGCGCGCGATGCTCTGTTCCCGTCAGCCTGAACGGACGATGAAAAGCCCCGGCTTCCAGCAAGGAGACCGGGGCACATTTTTGTTCTTTTTCGTGCCGTCGCGAAGCACGGCACTACCGCAGAGGAGGCGCTGCCTCCCCTCAGTCGACCGGGACGTCGGCGAGGATCTGGCGGAGGAATTCGCGGTTCTTGTCCGAGGGCGGGCAGAGCGGCAGACGGTATTCTTCGTCGATGAGGCCGCGGATCGCCATGCCTGCCTTGACCGGGATCGGGTTGGTCTCCACGAACATCGCCTTGAAGAAGCGGTAGAGCTTGCGGTGGAGTGCGCGCGCCTGATCGAACGCGCCGGCGTTGCAGAGGTCGACGAGCTGCTTCATCTCCTTCGGGATGATGTTCGACGCCACGCTGACCACGCCGACCGCGCCGACGGACATCATGGGCACGGTGAGCGCGTCGTCGCCGCTGAGGACCGGGATGTCGCAGAGGTCGAGGATCTCGGACACGCGGTCGACAGAGCCGCCGGCTTCCTTCACGCCCGCCACGTTGTGGTTCTTCGCGAGGCGCGCGATGGTCTCGGGAGCGACGGCGACGCCGGAACGTCCGGGCACGTTGTAGATCACGATCGGGATGTCGCAGGAATCCGCGATGGTGGCGAAGTGGCGGTACAGGCCCTCCTGCGTGGGCTTATTGTAGTACGGGGCGACCTGGAGCGAGAAATCCGCGCCGTCGGCCTTCGCGTGGCGGGTCAGGTGAAGCGCCTCGGCGGTCGAGTTCGCGCCGCTTCCGGCAAGCACCTTGCAGCGTCCGTTCACGAGCTGGACCACGGTCGCGATCACGCGTTCGTGTTCCTCGAAGCTCAGCGTGGGCGATTCGCCGGTGGTGCCGACCGGGGAGATCCCGTCGACGCCGTAGCCGATCTGCATTTCGACCAGCTTCGTCAGTTTATCGTAATCCACTGCTCCGTTGCGGAACGGAGTCACAAGCGCCGTGTAGAGACCTTGAATTTTCATGTTTGAGGATCCTTTTTCTTGGAATATGGGCTGTCGGCGGCCGTGGCGGCCGCCAGTTCAAATCTGTCTGCGGAGGCGGTCCCCCGGTACACTTCGACCGCGGGGCCGGTCAGGATGATCCGCGCGGAGTTTCCGGCGGGGAGATGCGTCTTCACGAGGTCGCCGGACCGGGTGCGGAACGTGAGGTCGGCGGGCGCGTGGAAGAACTTCGCAAGCACGCGCGCGGACGACGCGATCCCGGTTCCGCACGCCAGCGTTTCGTCCTCGACGCCGCGCTCGTAGGTGCGGATCAGGATTGGCTCGGAGAAATCGTGTCCGAACTCCAGGAAATCGACGTTGACGCCCGCGGGCGCGAATGCCGCATGATAACGCAGCTCGCGGCCGGGACGCAGGATGTCGGCGCGTTCCAGGCCGTCCATGCGGACCACGGCGTGCGGCACGCCGACCGCGCCCTTGAAGACCGTGTATCCGGCGGTGTGCTCGTGCGCCTCGAAGTCCTCGGTCACGGGCAGTTCGATGCGGACCAAGTCGGGTCCGATGACCTCTGCGGCAAGCTCGCCGCCGCCCGTCGCGAACGTGATGGACGTTTCGCGCGCGAGGCTGTGTTCGTAGGCGAAGAGCGCGGCGCAGCGGAGACCGTTTCCGCACAGTTCCGCTTTGGAGCCGTCGCAGTTGAAAAACTCCATGACGACGTGGCTGCAGCCGGGGATGCGCGATTTGGAGAGCAGGATCAGGCCGTCTGCGCCGATGCCGCGGCGGCGGTCGCAGAGCTTCCGGATGGCGTCCGCCGTGAAGACGTACACGGACTCGGACCGGTCAACGACCACAAAATCGTTGCCCGCTCCGCTCATTTTCGAGAATTTCAGAAGATTCAACTCTGCCTCCGGATGCTGTCGGTTCGCGGCTGATCCGTCCCGCCACGACCATAAAGAAATACATTCCGGTCAGGCGCATACGACAATCAACCGTATCTGCTTTAAAAAGATAACTCCTAAAAGCTGATTTTACCAGTGTTTTTCCCGAAAAACCATGATTTTTTCCGGTCGTGCCGCGCTTTACGCGGCTTTTTGTCCGGTGTTTTCGCGGATCACTCGGACCGCAGGACGTCGATCGGGTTCTGCTGCGCCGCGCGCCATGCCGGATAGGTGCCGAAGACCACGCCGACGAACGACGAGATCAGGAGCGAGCCGATGATGTTCGTCATGGAGGCTTCCGTGGGCATTTCCGCGTAGCGCTTGACGATCTCGGAGAGTCCGAGGCCCAGTCCGATGCCGACGCATCCGCCGAGCGTGGTCAGGATCACGGTCTCGATCAGGAACTGGAACAGGATGTCGAACTTCTGCGCGCCGAGCGCGCGGCGCGTGCCGATCTCCTTCTTGCGTTCGGACACGCTTGCGAGCATGATGTTCATGATGCCGATGCCGCCGACGAGCAGGGAGATGCTGGCGATGGCGCCCATGACGATGGTGAAGATCTTCTGGGTGCGTTCGCGCTGTTTGAGCAGGTCGAGCGGGACGATCATGTCCCAGTCCTTG
>JAFSZN010000091.1 GCA_017455665.1 Lentisphaeria bacterium | reverse complement strand
CGAAATCGTATTCGCGGAATTCGTTCGCGATCTCGAGATTGCGGAAGCATACGGCGTCGAGCGGAGGCTGTTTGATGGAGTTCTTGAAATTGGCGGACGCGACGCCGAGCGCTTTCAGTTCGTCGGCGATCCCCATCGCGCGGAGCACCTGCGGCGCGGTCTGCACGGCGGGGTTTTCCAGAATGACGACCCTCGACGCCCCGGCGTCCAGGAAGACTTTCGCCGTCTCGACGATGAACCGCGGGTTCACGGACTGCGGATCGTCGGCTTTGCGCCAGGCGAGCAGATTCGGTTTCAGCATCACGGATCTGCCGGAGACACCGCCCGCCGCCTCGATCTGAGGTTGCAGGACGTGTTCCAGCGCCGGACGCAGGTTCCGCGTCGAATAATCGGCGCAGGGCGCGAACGCCAGCCGGATCTTTTTCCGCTGTTCGGGCGTCACTTGCTCTTCAGCCATCGAATCAGCTCCGCGATGTCGGCGATGAGCTCGGGATTCTCCGTGCACTCCGGCTTGTGGCCGGGGATGAACGCGGCGATGCGGCCGCCCCACGGCGTAGTCGCCAGATACGCCTGCGGATACGTGCGGCCGTTTACGGTCGTCTCCATGAGGACCGTGACCGGGGAGACCTGTTCGAGGTCGATGTACACTTCGTCGGTCGGGAGTTCGACGCGGCGGAGACGCGAGGCGAGCGGATGGCGCACCTTGGCGACCTCGACCGTGCAGGGGACGACCGGATGCGTGGAAGGCGCGACGCCGTCCGGATCCTCCGGGCGCACCCAGCGGAGCCCGACCATGCCGCGCCACCAGTCCCAGCCCCAGAACGCCGCGCTGGACCCGTGGAGCAGCAGCAGGTCGCCGCCGCGTTCGCAGTAGGCGCGCACGGCCTTCTCCGCGCCGGGACCCGGCATAGGCTGGCCGCAGGTGCCCGCGATCATGTGGAGCACAAGCAGCTCGCAGTCCTTCTCCCATTCGCCGGATTCGAGCAGGGACCAGTCGTTTTCCGTGAACACGGTTTCCCTGCGGAAATCCTCCGGCAGAAGCTCGAAAATGTGCCTGCCGGGGTTCACGCCGTAATGGTCGTCGGCGAAAAAGCAGTTCATGGGACCTCCTTGGGTTGGCGCGGATGGCGCGGTTCGGGATTCGCAGAGTTCAATAATATAGCATCTCCACGGGAGAAATTCAAAACGATGCTTGAAAAAACCAGGGCGCGCGTGTATTGTATTTTTTGTCAATGTTACGAAAGCGGAACGGATTTCCTTCGGTCCGGCGTCCGCATGTTTTTATCGAATGAGGTCACCATGGCACACTATCAATCGCTGCACAATGGCGGAAAATACGGATACCCGATGCCGTGTCTCGAGCACGAATTCCGTCCGGCGGTGCTGGAACACCGTCTCTTCCGCGCCACGGTCGGGAAGTCGGGACGCGCAATGCCGCTGAAGCTCGCGGCCGCGACGCCCTCCGGGCAGGTCCTGAGCGTGGAGACCGTCGTGTACGGCAAACCGGATGCGGCGGAGGCCGCGGCGAACGTGCGCCACGCGGAACGCCTCGTGAAAAGTCTGCTGTGGATCGGCGGCGGCAGCCGGATCATCGTCGCGGGCTCGGATGAGATCGCGGCGGCGCTCGCGAAAATCTATGCGCCGGACGGCGAACGAGCGTTCGACTACGCCAGCATGACGAAGATCTACGAAACGCCGCTCGCCGTGGAGTCCGTGCCGTATGAGGACGCTCCGGCGGCGAACGAGCCGCAGAACGGGCTCGGACGTCATCTCAATGGCTGCCGCATCGGATTTGACCTCGGCGCGAGCGACCGCAAATGCGCCGCCGTACAGGACGGCAAGGTCGTTTTCTCCGAGGAAGTCGCGTGGAACCCCTCGAAACAAGCCGATCCCGCCTGGCACCGCGCGGGCATCAACGACTCCATCCGCCGCGCCGCCGCCCACCTGCCGCGCGTCGACGCCATCGGCGGCAGTGCCGCGGGCGTGTACATCAACAACCGCGTGCGCATGGCGTCGCTCTTCCGCAGTGTCCCGCCGGATCGGTTCGAACAGGAGGCCGCACCGATTTTCGAACGCATCCGCGAGGACTGGAAGGGTGTGCCGTTCGCGGTCGTGAACGACGGGGAAGCCGCCGCGCTCGCCGCCTCGGTCCAGCTCGAACGCAACGGCATCCTCGGGGTGTCGTTCGGCAGCAGCATGGCTGGCGGGTACGTGAACGGCGCCGGGTGCATCACGGGCCGCCTCAACGAGCTCGCGTTCGTGCCGGTGGACTATTCCGCGTCGGCTCCTCGCGACGAATGGAGCGGCGACCGGGGATGCGGCGTGAACTATTTCTCCCAGCAGGGCGCGGCGCGCCTTGCCGGGGCGACCGGGCTTGCCTTCTCCCCAAACGTGCCGCTTCCGCAGGTGCTTCTGGGGATCCAGGCGTACGCGAAGGAGGGAGACGAACGCGCGCTGAACGTCTTCCGCAGCATCGGAACGGCGTTCGGGTACACCGTCGCGGGCTTCTGCGACTTTTACCCGGTCATCAATACCGCCGTCATCATGGGCCGCGTGACCAGCGGCGTCGGCGGAGACATCATCAGCGAGGAGGCGAACCGCGTCCTCGCCGACGTCTTCCCCGAACTCGAAACGACCGTGGCAGTGCCGGACGACTCCATGCGGCGGCACGGGCAGGCGGTCGCGGCCGCCACGCTCCCGAAAATTTGAACTTAAATCGACAACACTCAACCTCACATAAACAGGAGAATAAAACATGAAAGAAATGACGCTGATGGTACTCGCCGCCGGAATGGGCAGCCGCTACGGCGGACTCAAGCAGATCGACCCGGTCGGGCCGAACGGCGAGATCATCCTCGACTATTCCATCCACGACGCCATACAGGGCGGATTCAACAAGGTCGTGTTCGTGATCCGGCGCGACATTGAACAGGCGTTCCGCGAGGCGGTCGGCGCGAAGTGGGAAAAACGCATCGCCGTGGAATACGCGTTTCAGGAGCTGAACGCCCTGCCCGCCGGACACGGCGTCCCCGAAGGCAGGCAGAAACCGTGGGGCACGGGCCACGCCGTGCTCTGCGCCGCCGACAAGATCGCCGGACCGTTTGCCGCCATCAACGCGGACGATTTCTACGGGCGCAGCGGGTTCGTGCAGCTCGGAAAGGCGCTGGCGGGAAATGCCGACCCGAGCCGTCATTTCATGGTCGGCTACCCGCTCCGCAACACGCTCTCCAAGTTCGGGTCCGTCTCGCGCGGCGTCTGCACGGCAAATGCGGATGGCACGCTGAAGGAGGTCACCGAGCGCACGAAGATCGAACCGGACGGCGCGGACGGCGCGGTCGCGGTCGATGAAACCGGCGCGAAGCTCGCGTTCACCGGCAGCGAGATCGTCTCCATGAACTTCTGGGGATTCATGCCGTCGCTGTTCGACGGCCTGCGCGGGCTCTTCGAGGAGTTCCTGCGCGAACACGGAAACGAACTCAAATCCGAGTTCTACCTCCCCGCCGCAGTCGCCTCCATGATCGGCGCAGGCCGCGCATCCGTCGGCATCCTCGAAAGTCAGGATTCCTGGCTGGGCGTGACCTACCGCGAGGACAAGCCACGCGTGCAGGCCGGGATCGCCGCGCTGGTCGAATCCGGCGTGTACCCCTCGCCCCTGCTCGCCTGAGTTCAAATTCAACGGAGATCATCCCATGCCCGTTTCCGACCGCACCGCGCTGGAATCCGCCGCTCATTTCGAGCTCGGCGGACGTGCCGTTTCCGCGGCGGCGTTCGGCAGCGGGCACATCAACGACACCTTCGCGCTGACGGTCGAAAAGCCCGCGTCCGACGCCTGCGTGCGGTTCGTGCTCCAGCGCATCAATCCGCACGTCTTCCCGAATCCGCTCGCCGTGATGGACAACATCGTGCGCGTGACGCGGCATCTGAGGGAGAAATACGCGATCCTGCCGGACGCCGGACGCCGTGTGCTGACCGTGGTCCCGACGAAGGACGCGAAACCGTGCCGGTTCGACGAGGAAGGCACGTGCTGGCGATGCTACCGCATGATCGAGGGCGCGGGCACTGTCGACGCCGTGCGCGAGCCCGCCCAGGCGAGGACCGCGTCGTTCGCGTTCGCCCGTTTCGCGCGCGATCTCTCCGACCTGCCGCCGCCCCGCCTTCAGGAGACTATTCCCGCGTTCCACGACACTCCGGCTCGACTGCGCGCGCTGGACGCCATCGCAAACGAAGACCGCCTCGGGCGTGCCGCGTCCGCCGCACAGGAGCTCGCCGAACTCGACGCCATGCGTCACCTCGCGCCGCTCATCACGGACGCGTTCGCCGCCGGGCTCATCCCGGAGCGAATCACGCACAACGACACGAAGATCAACAACGTGATGCTCGACGATGCCACGGGCGAGGCGATTTGCGTGGTGGACCTCGACACCGTGATGCCGGGGCTGGCGCTGTACGATTTCGGCGACCTCGTGCGCGTGGCGGCGAATCCGGCGCGCGAGGACGCGGGCAAGCTCAAGGGCCTGGAAGCGCGCCGCGACATGTACGACGCCTGCGCCGAAGGATTCCTGGCGGGGTTCGACGGCTACCTCACCGAAGAGGAGATCAAACTCATGCCCGTCGCCGGGGCCGTCATCACGTTCGAGCTCGCCGTCCGGTTTCTCTCCGACTACCTCGACGGCGACCGGTATTTCAAGACGGCGCGCCCCGGCCACAACCTCGACCGCGCGCGCACCCAGATCGCCCTCGCCCGTTCCCTTGAAAAACTGGCAGGCTGATCCTTTCCTTCCGCCCTCGCCCGTTCCCTCGAAGAGCTCGCGACCTGATCCGCTTCCCTGGCGTCACGATTGCAGGCAACCAACCGTTTTTCGGCTTAATTCCATTTTTTTCTTTTATCCCCCCTTTCTTATCCGTTGACAGACGAAAAACAGCTGTCGGAAAACTTTTTTTCGTTTTTTTTCGTTAAATTTCTGAAATATCGCTAAGATTTCCTGTCTTTTTCCGACTAATCACCAGAAATATGTTGTAAAAAACGTTCCCGCAAAACAAGGAGCCAGCCATGAAAAAGACATCGTTTTCTAACGTTTCCAGGTTCATTTTCCGAAAGATCGGAAGACTCGGCATAGCCGCATGCGCCGCCGCGACGGTTTTGTCCGCCCTGCCCCTGCACGCCGCCGATGCCCCCGCCGATCAAAAAGCCATCGCAGCGAAGATGAACCGCAAGGGATTCGAACTCTTCCGGCATCTCAGCGAAGAGGACACGAAGGAGAATGCGTTCATCTCGCCGTACAGCATCAACAGCGCGTTCGGGCTGGTCTACTGCGGCGCGAAGGAACGGACCGCGCAGGAGATCCGCGACACGCTGGGGCTGCCCGACGATCCGGCGGACTGCGGCGAGTTCTTCCATGCCGTTTCGCAGGAATACGCGGCAAACAAACTGGTCGAGGTGCTTGTTTCGAACTCCGTGTGGTACGAACAGAAATATGAAAAGGCGATCCTTCCTTCGTTTGTCGCCATGATCGACAAATACTACGACGGGACGTTCTACAAGGAGGACTTCAAGAAGCCCGATCCGCTCGTCGCGAAGGTGAACGCCTACGTCGAAGACCACACGAAAAACATGATCAAGGACCTGCTGTCGATTAGCGACATCTCGGAAAAGACCTTCATGATCCTGCTGAACACGCTGTATTTCGAGGCGAAATGGCGGACACCGTTCAAGAAAGACGAGACCAAGCCCATGATCTTCCGCAACTTCGACGGCAAGGACAAACGGGTCAAAATGATGTACCGGAGGGGCTTCGACATCGGATACTATTCCAACGAGGCGGACAATGTCCACGCGGTGGTCCTGCCGTACGAGGATTCGCGTTTCGAGCTCGTCGCGCTGATGCCGATCCAGGCGGGCGCGGACCAGGGGGAAGCCGCGATGAAGAGTATTATTTCGAAGATCGGGGACAGGCTCGATTCCTGGCTCTCGAACAAGTCGCCCTACGAAACGCGCCTCTGGCTGCCCGTTACCGACCTGACCAGCAGATACGACCTCAAGAAGGCCCTCAAGGAACTCGGCATGCCGACGCCGTTCAATGTGACGCAGGCGAATTTCCACGGCATCGCGGAACCGCCGAAAAACCGCCCCGCCACCGATGAAGACCTGATATACATCTGGATCGAAAAGGTGATCCACAAGACCGCGCTGAAGATGGACGAGGAAACGACGAAGGCGGCCGCGGCGACCGCGATTATCATGGGCGGATTTGGCACCGGCATCAATACCCAGCCGCCCCCGGTCAACATCTTCCGCGCCGACCGTCCCTTCCTCGTGCTCATCCGCGACAACAAAACCGGGCTGATCCTCTTCGCGGGCCGCATCAACGATCCCGGCGTGGAAGCCACTGAGGCGGACGGACCTGTCACGCCGTCGTTCGGAATGCCGGGGATGCCGGGAATGCCGGGAACGCAGAGGCAGAACAGTCTTTTCGGCCCTTCGCTGCGGAACTTCGTGCCGGGGACCACGCCCTCCCAGCAGCCACGGACAAACCGTCCCGCCCCCAGTTCCATCCGCACGCAGCAGCCGGCAGCCGCCGGGCAGGACCAGAGCACAGCCACGCGCACCCAGCCCACGGAACAGGAACAGCTCCAGCTGAAAGAGCCCGCCGAGCCAGTGGTTGACGGAAAGGCACTCGCGGTGATCGAGTGCAACATCGACGGCGAGGACGAATTCATCTTCCGCGACGGCAAGATCATCCTGAAACATAAGGAATACAAGATGCCGACCGGAGTCACCGTCAACGGGGAAGCGTGGACGAACCTGGAAGAGCCGTTCGACCTCGGTTTCACTCCGGCGCCCGCCACGGCGCGCTTCGCATGCGAAGGACGCGGGCAAACCTGGCTGGTCCGTTCCGATGACAGCCTCGCGATCACGGTGTACGACTATGAAAGTTCGGACGCCCATCACAAGATCACGGTGTTCCGGCCTGCCGAAGCGAAGGCGTCCGGCGCGGCTCCGAAAGCCGCAGATCTGAACGGCGCGGATGCTTCCTTCGAGGGGAAAGTGAACGGAGAGATCACCGTGGTCCTTCAGATGTCGATCACCGGCGAGGAGGCGTTCATCTTCCGTGACGGCAAGATCTTTTTCGAGCACAAGTCGGGCATAAAGGCGCGCAACGTGAAAGTGAACGGAAAACGGTGGAACCTGTCCGAGCCGTTCGACCTCGGTTTCACCCCGGCACCCGATGAAACGCGTTATGCCTGGACAGAGCAGCGCTCAGGCAACTGGAACCCGCGCGGAGATATCAAAATGACCGGCGAAGGGGGCGGTTTCAGACTTTCAATAAAAGAAGATGTAGGAATCACGCACGATTTACAGATCGTGTTGTTCCACTCGCCCGGATCGAAATTCTCTTCCGAAAAAACGGCGCCCCCGCCGAAAACGGAAACGAAAGAAAAAACCGTTGCGGCGCAACCCCCCGGCATGTCCGGCATCTCGATCCGGATCGGGGAGATCGAATCGAAAAGCGTTTTTTTCTTTTCCGGAAACACGATCGTATACCAGCATGAGGACGGCAAATTCCCCGCCGGCGTGACGATCAACGGAATGCCGTGGGATGACCTGACCAAGACATTCGTCATGGAGAATGATGTGGATTTCTCCTCGGTGGCGCTCAGCGAAAAACTGGGCAGGGGCAATGTGAGCCTGCTCCGCAACAAGGACGGCAGAGGAGCCGTCACCATCGACGCCATGTCGCCCTCGGCCACGATCGGGACCGACTCACGGCTCAGGCTCACCATCAGCGCAATCCTGAAGCCGCACACGGGCCCGGCAAAGGAACAGCCCGCCTACCAGTCCCATGTGATCCTGAACGGACAATTCGCCGGAAAAGAGGTCTTCACCTTCCGGGGCGATACCGTCACGCTCCGGCATGAGGACGGCAAAGACCCGGTCGACGTGGCGATCAACGGAAGGGCCTGGAAAAACTTGAACGTACCGTTTGAACTGGGCTATCAGCCGGTTTTCGATCCGAAAAAAGGCCTTTCGTCGTCCAATGTCCTCTCCGCGCAGGTGATCCCCCGTGACGACGGCGGAACGGACGTCGTGGTCGACGCCCGGACGGGCGGATCAACGCCGAGAGAGAAACAGATCAGCATCCCCGTGGAGAAAAGGCCGTACACCGGCGGGACGGAGACTGCGGCGGAAGCCGCGGCGCAGGCCGTCGAGCCGGGCGCCATCGTGATGGAAGGAAAGCTCGACGGAGAATGCACGTTTATCTTCCGGAAGGACACCGTCTCGTACCGGAACAGAGGATTCGGGAAACCCTCCGGCGTGAAGATCAACGGCGTGGCATGGACGAACCTGGCGGTCCCGTTCAAGCTGAACGGCGCATCCCGGTTCGTCCCCGCCAGGATCAGGGCACTGGACGCACAAAACATCACCGCCGTACTGAACGCCGACGAAGACAAGGCGGAGCTCAATCTCGACGGCAACGCACGGTCGCGCGGCGGAATTTACAGGATTGAGCTTGCCGGACCGAGGACGAACACGAAAGGCGGCGCCGTGGTCATCGAAGGAGTGTTCAACGGCATCGGGTCGTTCGAGTTCAACGGGAGCCGGATCTCCTACCATCACGTCGCGTTCGAGACTCCGAAGGACGTAACGGTCAACGGAAGGGCGTGGCAGGTCACCGGGGGGAGAGGCGTGTACTGGACAAGTTCCAACGGCAGCGATTCAAACCCGGATTTCGACCTCGACTTCATCCCGGATTATCAGTCGCTGAATCTGGCGGAACAGCCCGACCTGCAGGAGATTTCGCTCGCAAAGGGCTACAAGGGCATGGAACTGCATTTCAGGAACCTGAAACAGGATCCGAAGCCGGTGCGGATCAGGCTCGACGCCAATGCAAAGCCGGCGCCCGCCGCGCCGTCCGGGGACCGCGCCGAGCTCACGATCGAATCGAGAGGCGGTGCAGGGTCGTTCTCGTTCCGGAAAAACATGATCGTGTACAATCCGGCAAACCGGGGCCAGCGCTTCTATCCGCAGACCGTCACGGTCAATGACAAAAACTGGACCGACCTGAATTTGCCGTTCAAGCTCGATTTCCTGCCGGGCTTCAGCACGGCGGAAGTGCTGGAGGCGACCTGCCCCGGCTTCGTCCGGACGGAGAAACGGGCGGACGACCTCGAACTGGTATTCGACAGCACCGCCGTATTCAATGCCCCCCTCACGCGCTTCATCGTGAACCTGGAGAAAAAGCCCGGGCCCGCGCCCGACACCCGGTACACGGCGACGATCCTGACGGAATTCCGGGGCGCCGCCGCGTTCAAGTTCGAAGGCAGCCGCGTCTTCTATTATCCGCTGTGCGACGAACCGGCGAAGAGCATCACAGTCAACGGCAAGCCGTGGACCGACCTGAACAAGCCGTTCGAGCTCGGATTCGAGGTCGCGCCGCTCCGCGCGCAGCTGCTGGATAGGTTCGGCAACTGCACGGTCGAGCAGATGAAATACCCGGACAGCTATGTGCTGCGACTGGAAAACAATGGCTCCGATCCGTGCGAGGTCGTGGCGGAACTGAACGGAGACGCGTCCGCGGCGGCGTCCGCCGCCGCATCGGGTGCACAGGACACGGTTTCGATCGGGATGAAACTGAACGGAGCCGGACGCCTGACCTTCCGCGGCAACCGGATCTATTACAAGCTATTCGAAATGAACCCGCCATCCGAAGTCACCGTGAACGGGGAACCGTGGACCGACCTGGACCGGCCGTTCGAGCTGGACTTCGTCCCGGAATTCTCCACGGCGAAGATCGCGTCCGTCAAATCGGGAGGCACCATGGAGCTGACGCCCGGCGAGGACCGCGCGGAGCTGTACCTGAACGCCAACGGCATGTTCAGGACATATCAGTTTGACATCGCGATGAAGAAACGGAAAGACGCCGAACCGGGATCCGCGCCCGCCGATGAGCCGAAAACCGAAACGGAGGCCCTCGGAAACGGGATCGGCTATGCGTCTGCCGCCGGGATCGGGCCGTTCGGCCCCGCGACGAAGCCGGTCGACCCCGACAGCGAGGCCGTGTTCGAAGTCACCTCGGACAAGCCGTGCGTGTTCACGTTCCAGGACGACATGATCCACTGCAGCGTGCCGGAGGTCCCGACGCCCAGGCCCATGGATTACAACGGTCCGATGATCACCATCAACGGCAGAATGGTCGAAGACCTCGGACAGCCGATCATCCTGAACTTCATCCCGGATATCGAACACGCGGACGTGACCGTGTCGTTCGAACGGCGCTCCCAGCTCACAAGGCTGGCGGACAACCCCGTCCTGATCCGGCGCGACGGCAAACGGATGGAACTGCGGACGATGGACATGAGCCGGAATTCAAACGGCACATACTCGGTCAAGGTCGAGATGAAGAAGCTGGCGGACTCCAAACACGACCCGAACTCGGGAGAACGCCTGACGCTGAACGACCCCAAACGGCTCATGCCCGCCGGCCAGGCGCAGGAGTGGGGAGCGACGATGCAGATGATCTTCGACGCGATGGAAGGCGGCCCCCTGAGGAGCATCGACTTCGACGCGGAGATCGCCGGGACCGGCGTGTTCGAGTTCTTCGGCGACCGGATCAGCTACCGGCACGAATCCGGCGGGAGACCGGCCGGCGTGAAGGTCGGCGGGAAAGCGTGGGACGATCTCGACGTGCCGTTCGAACTGCCGTTCATGGTGAACCACTCCCACGAAACGCTGTCGTACCGGTATGCCGCGAATTCCCCCGCCGCGAACTATCCGTACAAACCGGTCTCCCTGGTCGGCGACCGCGGCAGGCATTATCTTTCCACGCGCGAGATCGCCGCGTCCGAAGGCGGGACGCCCGGCACGTACCATCTTCATTACGTCATGACGGAACTGAATCCGCGGATGGGCAGAGGACGTTTCCGCATATCCACGCCTACCCCCGAACAGCTGGCGCGCGAGGCGAGCACAGCGGCGCTGGAAACGAAGACCGTGGCGCTGGAAGGCGTCATCGACGGGAATGTCACGTTCATGGTCGAGGGAAACACCATACGGCTCGAGGCAGTCACAGGCATGGAGCCGACCCACATGTCCGTCAACGGGAAACCGTGGACCGACGTGGGCGAGCCGTTCGAGCTGGACTTCACGCCGGAGTATTCCGCAAAAGCGAAGAGCATCGAATCGCGCGGACGCGGCAACACCATAGTGAGCCCCCTTGCAAAAGGAGTCGAAATCAGGGTCATGGACTCGGATCCCTGCGCGGACCTGTACCGGATCGTCTTTTCGTTGAAAAAGAAGCCGGACGGGAAATGACCGGCAACGCCTGAAATGAAGCGGACTTCGACGTGAATTCGGTAGACCGCCCCGAAAACAAAAAATCGCACCCCGTTTCCGCACGAATCGCGGGACGGGGTGCTTTCTTTCCGACAGGAAGCGGATAAAATCAGTTCTTGAGGCTGTGGATCGGGGCGGGGATGCGGCCGCCGCGCGCGATGAATTTCGCCGGGGAAAGCGTGTTCACGGGCATCACGGGCGCTTCGCCGAGCAGGCCGCCGAAATTGACGGTGTCGCCGACCTTGCAGCCGATCGCCGGGATCACGCGGACGGCGGTCGTCTTGGTGTTCACCACGCCGATCGCGATTTCGTCTGCGATGATGCCGGAAATGACCTCGGCGGACGTGTCGCCGGGGATCGCGATCATGTCCAGTCCGACGGAGCACACCGCGGTCATGGCTTCGAGTTTTTCGAGGCGGAGCGCGCCGGAGCGCGCAGCGGCGATCATGCCGGCGTCCTCGGACACGGGGATGAACGCGCCGGAGAGTCCGCCGACCTGCGAGGACGCCATCACGCCGCCCTTTTTCACGGCGTCGTTGAGGAGCGCGAGCGCGGCGGTCGTGCCGCATGCGCCGCACTGTTCCAGCCCCATGGACTCCAGGATGTGCGCGACGGAGTCGCCGATGGCGGGCGTGGGCGCGAGCGAGAGGTCCACGATGCCGAACGGCACGCCGAGGCGGTTCGAGGCTTCGCGCGCGACGAGCTGGCCCACGCGGGTGATCTTGAACGCGGTCTTCTTGATGATCTCCGCGATCTCGGCGAGCGAGCAGTCGCCCGCGCGGCGGATGGCGGACGCCACGACGCCGGGGCCGGACACGCCCACGTTGATGACCGTTTCGGGTTCGCCGAGACCGTGGAACGCGCCAGCCATGAACGGGTTGTCCTCCGGGGCGTTCGCGAAGACGACGAGCTTGGCGCAGCCGATGGACCCGCGGTCGGCGGTGAGTTCGGCGGTGCGGCGCACCACGCGCCCCATTTCCGCCACGGCGTCCATGTTGATGCCCGCCTTGGTGGAGGCGACGTTCACGGACGAGCAGACCAGTTCCGTGCCGGCGAGCGCCTCCGGGATGGATTCGATGAGCACGCGGCTGCCGTCGGACGCGCCTTTCTGCACGAGCGCGCTGTAGCCGCCGATGAAGTTGATGCCGAGCTCGTGCGCCGCCCGGTCGAGCGCCTTCGCGATGCCGACCGCGCCGTCGCGCGTGAGGCGGCCGCAGAGGAGCGCGGCGGGCGTCACGGACACGCGCTTGTTGATGATCGGAATGCCGTACATCTTTTCGATGTCGTTGCCGACCTTCACGAGGTTGTGGGCGCGCGACATGACCTTGTCGTAGATGTTGTCCGCCAGGCGGCGCGGGTCGTCGCTCTGGCAGTCGTACAGCGAGATGCCGAGCGTGATCGTGCGGATGTCCAGGCATTCCTCCCGGATCATGTTCAGCGTTTCGAGGATGTCGGATTTGTCGAGCATGGGACGCGCTCCGTTCAGATCTTGTGCATGGTGTTGAAGATGTCCTCGTGCATGGTGAGGATCTTCAGGTTGTTCGCGCTGCCGATGCGGGTCATGGCGTCGACGAAATCCGGGAACGGCACGGTGATGCCGTCGATGTCCGTGATCATGATCATGGTGAAGTAGTCCTGCAGCACGGTCTGGGAGATGTCGAGGATGTTGACGCCGCAGCGGGCGCACTCCGCGCTGACTTT
>JAFSZN010000090.1 GCA_017455665.1 Lentisphaeria bacterium | reverse complement strand
CGCCATGCAGAACCAGTCCTTGCGGTTGTAGTCGTACGGCGCGGGGATGTCGTGCGAGGGGTACAGGTAGACGCGTCCGTTGAAGACGTGGGCGGACGGGTCGGCGGTGAAGTTGTCCCGGATGATCGGGTTCTGGGCGAGCAGCGGCGCGGAGAGAAGCGCCAGGGCGCCTGCGAGGAAGCCGTAGGTTTGCGGTTTCATATACTTTTTTCCTGTTGGTTAGGGGTTGGAAATGCGGAATCCGGAAAAGCGCCGTGCGCGACGGACGCGGCGCGGTTTTTGTTCAATACTATACAACAGGGCAGGGGAAAATACAATCAACCGACACGCGAATAAATGATTGAATCCATGTGTTTTTTTGTGAAACGCCGGAAAAGCGGCGCGAAGGAACCGGACCGGAACCGGATGGGAGGCGTCACTGTTTGTCCTCCAGCTCCTTTATTTTTTCCTCCGCAAGGTTCATCTCCTCTTCCGACCGGCTGGTTATGAAGGCGCGGCGGTACCATTTCACCGCCTCGACGGGATTCTGTTCGACGCCCAGCCCCAGCTCATAACAGATCGCGAGGTTGATCTGCGCCTGGGCGTTTCCCCGCAGGGCCGCCCTGTAATACCACTTCGCGGCTTCGGCGTGATCCTGTTCGACGCCCGTGCCGTTTTCGTAGCATTTGCCGAGGTTGTTCTGTGCCCGGGAAAACCCGTTCTCCGCCGCCAGACGGTACCATTTGACCGCCTCGTTGAAATCCTGTTCGACGCCGACGCCTTTCTCATAGAACTCGCCGAGGTTGTTCTGTGCCGCGAGGAACGCCGGATGAAGCTTGCTGTCTTCGGCGGCGCGGCGATTCCATTTCACCATCTCGTTGAAATCCTGTTCGACGCCTTTTCCCTTCTGATAACAGGACCCGAGCAGCGCCTGCGCCGCGGAATCGCCGAGTTCGGCGGAGACGCGGAACCACTTGACCGCCGTCCTGAAGTCTCCGCCTTCGTACGCCTCGAAGCCGACATCCGTGATCCAGACCAGGACCCACGGGCGTACGATGAGAGACAGCCCGGCGCACACGAACAGCGTGGCGAGCAGGAAGAGCAGCCCGCTTTTCCGGGAAAACGCAATAAGATGGCAGTATTTCCCGGATCGGTCCAAGGCGTCTTTCTCGCGTGCCGGGAAAACCGGCGGATGATTCTCCGGCTTCGGCAGCAGGCTTGCTGCGGGGCGTTGGCGCTGCATCCGTATCCCGGAAACACGGTTTCCCGTGCCGTCCGGCGAAGCGCTTCTCTCCGCCATCCTGTTCCGGTTTTTTTCCCGGGCAAAGGTCAGGCACATGCCCAGAGAAGCGGCAATGACTGCCGTTCCGATGGCGTATCCCCGGAAGCCGTATCTTCCGTTGAACATTATCGTGACAACGGCGATGGCAAAGGACATCCAGACGTACGATCCGATAAGCTCAGAGATCAGCAGCAAGCCGTTCAATTTGCCCTGCTTCATCCGCCTGACGCGCTCTCTGGCATCCGTCCTGGCGGCGAACAGTTGTCCGATGCGTTTTCCATCGCCGCGACGCGCTGCGAAGTCGAATAGAACATCGCAGAATTCCAGCACGAGCCGCGGATCTTCCGCCGTGAGGCGTTCGAGCTCGGCAGCGGCTTTGGATTCCGCCTCGTCCGAAGCAGCGTCCTTCATGCGCCGGACGAGCAGCCGTCCCCGGAACGACAGGCAGCCGGGGAACTTCTCCAAGGCTTTTTCGAGGATGCCGCGTTCCCGGCCGGCATGGCCCAGACACGCGGCGGCTTCCGCGGCGGCGGACCATAGCGCGGGATCGGCGGACGATTCGTCGAGGTTTTCCGCCTCGCGCAGACGCCGGGGAATGTCCTCGGTCTTCGCGGCGCGGAGCCGGGATTCCAGCCAGGCGTCGTATTCCGCCTCGAACTCCGGACAGGAGAGCAGATAGTGTTCGGCGGCGTCGGGTGTCTGTTCCAGGTACTGCTTCAGCGCGGCGGGATCGTCCGTGCGGACGCGTTCCCGGAACGCCGGAAGCGTCTCCGTGAGCGGATCGAATGCGCGGAGCATACGACCGAGGATGCGTTCCGTTTCCACCTCGGGAAACGTTTCCCGGATCTTGTCGCGGATCGCGGCGGCGGGGTGCGGACTGTCCGTTTCCGCGAGGCTCTGAAGCAGATGCACGCGCGGGTCGCACCGCCGGGTGCGGAACCGCTCCTGCGTCACGAAAGCGGCGAAACGGTCCGCGCCGAACTCCTCCCGGCAGAACGCGTCGGCGGATTCTTCCGTTTCCCTCTGAATCGGAGCGAGCGACGGGAAGAGGCATTTCGCCTGTGTTTTCGCGTCCTGATTCAACTTCTGCGTGTGTTCCGTCCCGTCCTCGAAAAAAATGAACTCCATCGTGTCCGCCCAGACGAAAGAGACGCACTTCATCAGGCGGTCGCGGGATTTCTTCTGCCGCCTGAGCGTCCGCGTGAGGCAGATGCGGAGCGATTGTTCGTCCAGGGCGCAGACCAGCGGATAGCCGACATACAGGATGTCGCGTTTCATCCGCGCCGGAACCAGGAACCGGGAGAAGACCGTCGCCCTGCAGCTCTGGTCCAGGCGGATCAGCCGGACCGGGGGGATGTTCAGGTCGCGGCAGATCCCGCCGACCAGGTCGTAAAGCCGTCCGTAGCGTTCCGGATCAAGCGGCATTCCGACTGGTATGATGATTCCGCAACAAAGGATGAAGGAAAAAAAAACGAGGAACAACAGTATGCCGGACATCATCGCCATGGCGTTGGCGTATTCGCCCCGGTTCAGCATTTCGACCATGCCGCATTCGTAGATAACGGCGCCCGCGGGAAACATGAGGACGCCGAACATCATTAGCAGTCCGAATCCGACGACGGCAAGGAACAGCGCCAGCCGGTACAGCGCCGGATTCTTCGCGTATCGCGTCCGGGCGTTTTCATAGCTTCGCCATGTCCTCGGATCAATGTCGTTCCAGTTCATCGCCGATGATTCCTTTGCTGATGTTGCGATTGCAGGGACCGAACGCTAATATACATGCGAAAAAGAAAAAAACAAGGCTGGCTGAAAAAAAGTTGACAACTTGTTTTTTTGCAGCCGCGCCGAAAAATCAATCTGTTTGATGGAAATGCTGTCCGGGAGGAGCGGTCGAACCAAACAAAACGGGAAGCCGATGGCCTTTTTGAAAGACCGGCGGCTTCCCTGAAGATGTTTCGCTTATGCTGCGGCGAGGTCAGCGGTCCACGCGTGCGCCGCCTCCTCCGACCAGCTTTTCGACCTCGGCGAGACGCGCCATGGAGGTGTCGCCGGGGGTGGTCATGGCGAGCGCGCCGTGGGCGGCGCCGTATTCGACCGCGAGCGCGGGATCGCCCTTTTCCAGGAAGCCGTAGATGAGGCCGGAGGCGAAGCTGTCGCCGCCGCCGACGCGGTCGAAGATCTCGAGGCCGTCGCGCTGCTTCGCCTGGTAGAACTTGCCGTCGCTCCAGACGATCGCGCTCCAGTCGTTGACCGTGGCGGTGCGGACGGTGCGGAGCGTGGTGGCGGCGGCCTGGAAGTTCGGGTAGACGGAGACGGCGCGTTCGATCATCTTGCGGAAGTTGGCGGGATCGATGGCGCTGATGTTGGCGTCGAGGCCTTCGACCTCGAATCCGAGGCAGGCGGTGAAGTCCTCCTCGTTGCCGATCATCACGTCCACGTACTGCGCGATCTCGCGGTTGACCTCGCGGGCGCGCTCCTTGCCGCCGATCGCCTTCCACAGGGACGGACGGTAGTTGAGGTCTTAGCTGGTCACGGTGCCGTATTTCTTGGCGGCCTTCAGCGCCTCGATCACGACGCCGGGGGTGGTGTCGGAGAGCGCGGCGAAGATGCCGCCCGTGTGGAACCAGCGGCTGCCGAGCTTGCCGAAGATCATATCGAAGTCGATGTCGCCCGCTTTGAGCTGGGAGACCGCCGTGTTGCCGCGGTCGGAGCACCCTACCGCGCCGCGGATGCCGTAGCCGCGTTCCGTGAAGTTCAGGCCGTTGCGGACCTGGCGTCCCACGCCGTCGTACGGGACCCACTTGATGAGGGAGACGTCCACGCCGCCCTGCAGCATGAAATCCTCGACGAGGCGGCCGACCGGATTGTCGGCGAGCGCCGTGATCGCGCCCGCGCGGAGCCCGAAGCAGCGGCGGAGTCCGCGCGCCACGTTGTACTCGCCGCCGCCTTCCCACACATTGAACTGGCGGGCAGTATGGATGCGGCCCGCACCAGGATCGAAGCGGAGCATGATCTCCCCGAGCGAGAGGATGTCGTATTTGCACGAGTCGGCGGATTTGATTTTCAGCATGGTGAACTCCTTGTGTTTTCAGGCGAGCCGGAATGTTTTTCTTGAAATCAGGGCAAAAAAAATGGAGCCAACGCTCGGAATCGAACCGAGGACCTGTTCATTACGAGTGAACCGCTCTACCGACTGAGCTATGTTGGCATCCCATGAAATAATAATCTAGCATGGATTCCGGTAAAAATCAAGGTGAAAAGCGTTTTTTTTGGCAAAAAAGTGAAAGCGGACCCGGATCGCTCCCCGAAACCGTGTGCGCGGCATCTCCCCGGCGAAAGAGCGGTGCCATGGTCCGGCGAGGTTTTTGCGTGGGGCAGGGGGCATAAAACACGGCGGTATGAAAAGGGAAGAACCTCTGCGGATCGTGTGAAAGCGTCCTGCGTGACGGCATCGTTCCCCGCGGCGGCGGGCGTGGAGATGAGCGCCGCACGGGAAAGCCAGTCCGCCTTCATTTTTTTTGAAAAAAATGTGTCGGCAATATTGAAAAGTATCCCGGAAAATCGTATATTAACAGTATGGTTTTTGTTCGGAAACGGAAAACACGAGCGGAACCATAGTCGATCAGACAGTCAAAAAAGACGAAAACATATCGTCCGGAGCAGCCGAAAATGAGGCGCCCGGACCGGAAGGAGACGCGTATGGGGCGGTTGTTCGGGACAGACGGCATTCGAGGCAAGGCAAATGAATATCCAATCACGCCGGAGCTCGCCCTGCTTGTGGGGAAAGCCGTCGCGCGGCATTTCTGCCGGAACACGCCCCGGAACGACGCCTTCGGACAGCGCGGCAACCCGCGCGCCATCGTCGGCAAGGACACTCGCATCTCCGGCTACATGCTCGAAACGGCGCTGATCAGCGGCATGGTGAGCATGGGCATGGACGCCTACGAGATCGGCCCGATGCCGACGCCCGCGGTCGCCAGCCTCACGAAATCCATGTGCGCCGACTGCGGCGTCATGATCACCGCCTCCCACAATCCCGCCTCGGACAACGGCATCAAGCTGTTCAATTCCGAGGGCTACAAGCTCCCGGACGAGGTCGAGGACGACATCGAACGCGCCATCTTCGCGATGATGGAGCACCCCTCCGACGGCACGCCCGACATCGGGAAGGCGTTCCGCGTGGACGACGCCCGCGGGCGCTACATCCACCAGGCGAAACGCTCCATCGGCTACACCTCGCTGAATGGCATGAAGGTGGTGCTGGACTGCGCGAACGGGGCGTCCTACTATGTGGCGCCGATTGTGATGCGCGAGCTCGGAGCCGAGGTCATCACGTCGGGCGTGAAGCCGGACGGCCTGAACATCAACGACGGCTGCGGCGCGCTTCATCCTGAGAATATGTGCCGTCTGGTGAAGGAGCACGGCGCGGACATCGGCGTGTCGTTCGACGGCGATGCCGACCGCGTGCAGTTCTGCGACCACACCGGCGCCATGATCAACTGCGACCGCATCATCGGGCTGTGCGCGCTGGACTACAAGTCGCGCGGCCAGCTCTGCAACGATACGATCGCCGTCACGTCCATCAGCAACCTCGGACTGCACGACGCCATGCGCCGGGCGGGCATTAACGTCGAGGTCACCAACGTCGGCGACCGCTACGTGATCGAACGCATGCGCGAGAAGGGGCTGAACCTCGGCGGCGAGCAGACCGGACACCTGATCTTCCTGGAACATTCCCCGACCGGCGACGGCCTCATCTCCGCTCTGCACGTGATGCGCATCATGAAGGAGACGGGGAAATCCATTGCCGAGCTTGCCGGGTTCATGCAGGAGTATCCGCAGATCCAGAGCTCGCTCCGCATCGCCGAACGCATCCCGTTCGACGACCTGCCGGAGCTTTCCAAGTGCATCCGCGAGGCAAAACAGGACCTCGGGGACGCCGGACGCGTGATCGTGCGTTACTCCGGCACCGAAAACAAACTTCGTATTCTCGCCGAAGCCCGAACGAAATCCGCCGCTCGGCTCTGGCATGACAAAATAGCGGGCGTCGCCGCCCGCGAACTGGAGGTAATCTCTTAATGGCTGCATTCGCATTCGAAATCGTCGAGCACGGCAACCCCGCCCTGCTGGAACCCCTGACCTGCAAAAAGCCCGCGCTTGAGCTGGAACTCGCCGCCGGCACGCTGGAATCCACCCTGCTGAGCCGCTGGTCCTCGATCCAGAACGCCGCGCCCGGCGCGCATCTCCGCCTCGCGTCCGACTTCTGGCCGTCCAAGGCGCTGCTCGAAAAAGCGTCCGCCGCGATCGCGGACGGCAAGTCCTTCTCCGTGACCGACGCCGACGGCGTGGCCGCCGAATGCACCGGCTGCGGCGCGAACACAGTCGCCATCCCCGCCGACGAGGCGTCCTTCCGCATCCGCTATCCGTGGGACCTGCTGAAGATCAACGAGGAGTACCTCGCGGGCTACACCGAAAACGTCATCAACGGGACAGTGCGCGAACGCGTCACGCTCGACGGCGTGGTGATCCTGGGCGAAGGCTCCGTGCTGCTCCCCGGCGTCTACATCGAGGGCGTCGCCGTGATCGGCAAGAACTGCAAGATCGGCCCGAACTGCTATCTGCGCGGCTACAACTTCATCTCCGACAAATGCCACATCGGGCAGGCGGTCGAGATCAAGAACTCCATCCTCATGACGCATGTCGCCGCCGGGCACCTCTCCTACATCGGCGACTCCATCGTCTGCCAGAACGTCAACTTCGGCGCGGGCACCATCACCTCGAACTTCCGCCACGACGGCAAGAACCACCGGTCCATGGTCCAGGGCTGCCTCATCGACACCGGCCGCCGCAAATTCGGCTCCATCATCGGCGAGAACGTCCACACCGGCATCCACACGGCGATCTATCCCGGCCGCAAGATCTGGGCGGACCTCCAGACCCGTCCCGGCGACGTGGTTCAGCTCGACCTGATGAAGTGATCCGCTGATTTCATGAAATAACTCCGCCGGACGCGGCATACTCAAAATGCGTCCGGCGGTCCATTTTTACCTCAAAAGCAATCCGATCATGCCCCGTTTCCTGCAAGTCCTCCTCGCTGCGCTCAGCTTCGGCACGCGGTTCCGCGGTCCCGTGAAGCCCTCCGAGCCCGCGCTGTACTCCCGCGCCCTGGCGCTTCAGCCGTTCGCCGGACTTCTGGTCGGGGTGATCGCCGCGGTCCCCACGCTGTTCGTCAGCGCGAACTTCCGCGGTTTGCAGGGATTCATCCTGCTCGCCTCGGGCATCTACGTCTTCCTGCTGGAATGGCTCACGCGGTTTGACAATCTCCACGCGTTCGACGCCGCATGCCGGATGCTCGCGGGCAAAAACGTCTCCCCGGAGGAACGCCTCGGGCGCGCCGCTCAGCCGGGCGGTTCGCCGTGCACCGCCCTCCTGGTCGGGCTGAAACTGCTCGTGATGTACCTGATCTTCATGCGGACCGCGCTCTTCGGCGACAACATGATGCTCGCCCTCACGCTCGTCGCCGTGCCGTTCTTCGGACGCGTCGCGATGCTGTTCGCCTATGCGTCCGGAAACGGCAGGGAACGCCCCGAGGTCTACGAGGCGGTCCGCCTGTTCTGGGTCCTGCTGGCGATGTGCCTGCTGGCGTTCGCGCTGGGCATGATCCGCACCTACGGCGGCGATTTCTTCTCGTTCCGCTCGATGAAGCTCACGATGTCCGGGTTCCGCAGCCGCACCGGCGACGCCACTGGTTTCTCTCCGTTCCTCACGGTCGTCAGCCTCGGCATCCAGGACGCCGTCACGTTCCTGGCGGGCGGGTTCCTCTCCGTGCTGTACTGGAACACCGAGGCGTCGAAGAAGCTGCGTGTCAGCCCGCCGCCCGAGTTCGCCGGAGCCGTCTGCGAGACCGCCGAGTTCGCCTCAATGATCGTCTTCCTGATCCTCGCCGACGACGTGATCTTCTGAGCGCATATAATCCGAACAAATACCGGAAAACGAACTGAAACAAGCACGAAAAATGCTGAAACTGCTGATTCAAGGAGGCCAGGTATGAAAAAGAAACGTCAGGAAGACTGGACGGACGAGGAAAACGCCGCAAATATCGCAGAAATACTGGAACGTGCAAAAAAAGGCATCCGAAGTCAGGAAGAGCTGGAACGTGACGCATACTTCACTGACCCGGCGAATGCGGAAGAGGTCAACGCCATGTTCGAACGATTCCGCCTCAGAGAAGAGTTGTACAAAGCCCGCCGGGAAGCCAAACTGACCCAAAAGGAACTGGCGCGGCGGATGGGAACAAGCCAGACCTATATCGCCGCGGTCGAACACGGCAAAAAGAACATCACGTTCTCCACGCTCGCACGCTATGCCCGCGCCTGCGGAAAGAAAGTCGCCCTCATTTAAGCACGGCTTTCTTTTCCGAGGAGTTTTCCGATGAAGAAACAACGCAGGATCAGCCCGGTGTACCTAGTGTTTTTTATCCTCATCGGCATCATTTTTCTGAGTTTGGCAGCGGATTACTTCGGCGCGTATCTTCTCGGTGACGTTGTACCCAGGGAACAAACCCTCAACTATCAGTTGGAACAAATGCTCGGGATTGTCGCGGAAAAACTGCAGGAAACCGGAGAATTGCCGAAAGATCTGGACGACGTGAAATTCGAGAATATTTTTCTTGAGGAACGGTACAAGTCTGATTATGGATCGGGTCGGATCAAATGGTATATTCAGGGCGACAGATTAATCATCGAACATTCCGGCGATCCGCTCAAAAACATCGGCCCGAAACGCAAGAAAATGAAACTGCCGCCCGAACTCATCCCCGAGGTGAAACCATGAAAAAGTCGCTGCTCTTTGTCCTTCTGTGTCTGGTCGTGCTGCTCGCGGGCTGCGGACGCATCAAAAAGAAACTGAGCGGAAGCAGTTCGCCGAAGCCGCCGCCGAAGGACCCGTTCTACACGTACACGGGTTGCCGGGATTGGTACCGTTTTCCCTTGAAATATCCGTATCAGGTTTTGATGACCGACAATTGGGATGACGGGTCGCTGGAAAAATATGACGGCGGCAATATTGAGGATCCGAATCGATCTTCCCACTGCGTCATGCTTGAAAACATCATCGATATTCATCTGCATGAAAACTATGTATTTTTCCGGAAAGAAGACTGGACATACGGGTATCTGCAATACAGCACCGGGGAGATCCGCCTGTTCGAAACGGAAGAGGAACTGAAGCAGGCATGTCTTCTGGGCCCAGACGATTTCAAGCCGCTGGAATACTATTATAAGCTGTTCGAAAGAGGTACGGTCATGTATCCGCCGCCGGATCCCTCGAAGAAGAAGGAAATCAGGTTCCATGTGATCTCGCATTTCCACGGACTGGCGGTCAAAATGATCCCCGAGGCGGCGTATTCGAACGGGGAACGCGGACCGGCCGTCATCCGTGTGATTTCCGGTGAAACCGGCGGAGAGATCGAGATCGAGACAGGAAAACTTCTCCAAGGGGATTTATCTCAGGAGGTGCAGGACTGGATCGCAAAATGGCTGCCGCTGCACCGGGACGAGCTGCTTGAGATTTGGGAAACGCGGAAGCTGAAGGAGATTCCCCCGCTGGAATGAGGAGGCAACCTGCCGTCAGGCGTGGTGCATCACCAGGTAGACGGTGTACGCGATATATGATGCCAGGAGCAGCGCGCCCTGAACGCGGTTGAGGCGCTTGCCGAACATGCCGAAAAGGAACAGCGCGCCGGACGTGCCGAGCATGACCGCGAAATCCAGCCCGCGGATCGACTGTCCCATGAGCGGCGAGATCAGCGGCACAATGCCGAGGATGCAGAAGACGTTGAAGATATTCGAGCCCACGATGTTCCCGATGGCGATGTCGTTTTCGCCCTTCAGCGCCGCCACGAACGACGTGGCGAGCTCCGGCAGGCTGGTCCCGACCGCGACGATCGTCAGCCCGGTCACGGCCTCGCTGATGCCGGCGGCGTCCGCGAACGCCACAGCGGCGATCAGGAACGACTTCGCGCCAAACACCAGCATGGCGACGCCTCCCGCGACCGCGAGCAGCGCCAGCGGCACGCCGAGCGGCTTTTTCATGCTCTCCTCGACCTCGGGATCGACGCCGGAGTCCGCCTCAGCCTCAGTCTCCGCCGCCTTCTTCGCCTCCTGTTTCTTCGACAGGATCACGTTCAGCGTGGTGTAGGTCAGGATGCACAGGAAGAAGAACGCGCCTTCCCAGCGGTTGATGCCGTGGCTCAGGAAATAAAACCCGGTCAGCGCGAGCATGGCGAACAGCATCACGGGCAGATCGAATTTCTTCAGGTTCGCGTGAAACGGCATCGGATGCAGCACGGCGCACAAGCCGAGGATCAGCGCCACGTTGCAGATGTTCGACCCGACCACGTTGCCGAGGCTGATGTCCGCCGAACCGCGCAACGCCGAGTCGATGCTCACGACCAGCTCCGGCGCGCTCGTCGCGAACGCCGCGAGCGTGAGGCCGATCACGAGGCGCGACACATGCGCCTTCAGCGCCAGCGAAACGCCGCCCTTGACCAGAAACTCCGCCCCGTAGTACAGCAGCGCCACCCCGAGGACGGCAAGCCCGAGATTGCGGAAGAGATCAAGCATCGGCATAAGAAATAAACTCCCGAGAAAGACTGATAAAACGGATTTCCGCCCCGGACTGCCGGACGCCGCGGAAAAATTCACACTCTTAATCTACACGTTTTTTTCCGGAATTCAAGTTTTTTCGGAAAAACGGCTTGCTTTTCCGCGTTCCGCATGATACTTTTATAGTCAAAGACAAACACACGCGGACACATTCACACGGAAAGGACCGGACACATGAGGATTCGCATCACGCTTACAGCATTCTTCTGCATGGCGCTCGCCTGCGCCGTCTTCGCCCAGTCCCGGACCGGGCTGTCGGCTCCGTCTTCGTCCTCTTCCGGCAAAAACGTCAGCAGGGGCATTTTCGACATCGCGACTTCGTCCGACGCCGGGAAGACATCCGGTTCCGCCGCGTCCGCGACAGGCAGGAGCACCACTACGACCTCGCCGTTCGGCACGACCTCGCCGCGCACGAGGTCCTCCTCGGCGCGCCGCTGGAAGACGAGCAGCAGGATCGCCGACTGCATCCGCGCGACGGCGATCCCGTCCAACACCAACCTTTCTTTCTCCGGCACCATCACCGGCATCGTCACCGACGGCCGCTACACCATCCTCACGATGTTCGACGCCGTGGAGACTGTTGCGGAGAACGGCGCGAAGGGCGACGTCCCGGTCACGTACACCGTCGTGCTGGACGCCGAATCCGTCGCGGGCGACAAAACCATCAAGGAGGGCGGCAAGAAATCGTTCACTGTGGACAGCAATTACGCGTACCTCGTGTGGAACGATTCCGGCTGTTCCGTCCGCGCGGTCGAAAACGCCCTGACCGAGCCGGATCCGACTTCGACGGCAAAGCGTCCCTGAACACGGAACGGCCCTGTGGGGCTATCCGCGGATCTGCCGCTCGTCTGCCGTGCAGTCTGCTGTTTTCCGCCACAATAAAAAACTCCCCGGAAATGTTTTCCATTTGAACCGGGGAGAAGACTGTTTTCTGTCGGACTGTGCCGTTTGAAACGCGTCTGCTTAAAACTCGCTCTTCATGAACTCGGCGAGGGCGTCGTGCCAGTCGGGCATCGGGGGGAGCCCGGCGAGGCGGAGCATCATCTTGTCGAGGCGGGAATTTTTCGGGCGCGGGGCAGGACGCGGGAATTCATCGGTGGTGCATGGGGAGACAGTCTGCGTTTTTCCGGCGAGACGGAAGATCTCCTGCGCGAACTCGAACCAGGTGGTCTCGCCTTCGCAGGTGAGATGGAACGTGCCGACGAGTTCAGGCTTCGCGAGGATGTTGCGGAGCTGGCGCGCCACGGCGGTCGTCGAGGTCGGATTGCCGTGCTGGTCGGCGACCACCTTCAGCATCGGGCGCGTACCGTCGGCGAGCGACATCATCGCGTGGACGAAGCTCGGCCCGCCGTGTCCGTAGAGCCAGGAGATCCGGCAGATCACGTGGTTCGGACAATGCCGCTGCACAGCCTCTTCGCCAGCGAACTTGCTTTTGCCGTAGACCGTGTTTCCTCCGGTCGCCCGGTCGAACTCGTTGTACGGACGGTCGGAATCTCCGTCGAAGACGTAGTCCGTGGAGATGGCGATCAGGCGCACGCCGTGGCGGTTGCAGGCGGCGGCGACGTTCGCCGTGCCGAACGCGTTCAGCTTGTACGCGAACTCGATCTCGCTCTCGCACTTGTCGACCGCGGTCATGGCGGCGCAGTGGATCACCGCATCGGGCTTGTTCGCCGCCAGGAAACGGTCGAATCCGGCAGCGTCCGTGATGTCCGCCTCGGGCAGGTCGGCGATCACGATCTCGCAGTCCTTGAACTCGCTCTGAAGGGTGCGCCCGAGCATGCCTTTGCCGCCGGTGATGAGGAGCTTCATCATGCTTCCTCCCACGGTTCGATGTCCGCGAACGCGGGATGCTTTTTGTCTTTCTCGGAGAGGTTCCACTGGCCGGGACTCACGCGCCAGTCAATGGCAAGGTCCGGGTCGTCGAACATGATGCCGCGTTCCGCCGACGGCATGTAGACGTTATCGCATTTGTACGCGAAGACCGCCTCGTCGCTGAGCACGGCGAATCCATGCGCGAACCCGCGCGGGATATACAGCTGGCGCTTGTTCTCGGCGGAAAGCTCCACCGCGATGTGCTTGCCATAGGTCGGCGAGCCTTTGCGGATGTCGACCGCCACGTCCAGCACGGCGCCAAGGATCACGCGGACGATCTTCGCCTGCGTGTATGGCGCGGCCTGATAATGCAGTCCGCGGAGCACGCCGAAGCACGACTTGGACTCGTTGTCCTGCACCCACT
>JAFSZN010000089.1 GCA_017455665.1 Lentisphaeria bacterium | reverse complement strand
GGAGTCCGGCGGCGAACGCGTAGAGGTATTCGATGTTGACCTGATGGCGGTCGAGGACTTCGAGGACCTTGGAGAGGCTGCCGGCGGCGTGGTCGACCTCGATCGCGACGACGTCGGTGATCTTGACGGCGAAATCGTGGGCTTCGAGGAGGTCGCGCGCCTTCTCCCAGTCGCGGATCAGGAGGCGCAGCACGCCGAAGAACTTGCTGTCGCTGAGCGAGAGCGTCGAGATGTTGATCCCGTTGTCTGCCAGAAGCTTGAGCGCGGAGTTGACCGTGCCGGGCTTGTTTTCCACGAAGAGGGAAATCTGCTTGAGTTTCATTCTGACGTCTCCTGTTTTATGCGTTGAGGTTGCGGCGGTCGATCACGCGCTTTGCCTTGCCTTCGCTCCTGGGGATGGAGTTCGGGGCGCACATCTTGACGAAGACGCGGATGCCGAGGATGCGTTCGATGGCGTGGCTGATTGTGTGGCGGATGTCCTCGATGGCGGACACGCGGTCGTGGAAGATGGTCTCGTTGACCTCAATGTCGACCTCGATGTTGTCCAGGCCGTGGTCGCGGGTCAGGATGATCTGGTACACGGGCAGGACCGATTCCACGCTCAGGATCGCCGTTTCGATCTGCGTCGGGAAGACGTTCACGCCGCGGATGATGAACATGTCGTCGCTGCGGCGGCCGATCTTGCTGATGCGGCGGATGGTGCGTCCGCAGGCGCATTTCGCGGTCATGATGCTGGTGATGTCGCGGGTGCGGTAGCGGATCATCGGCATGGCGCGCTTCGCCAGCGTGGTGAGGACGAGTTCGCCCTCCTGGCCGTCCGGGAGGACCTCGCCGGTCGCGGGGTCGATGATCTCGGGGTAGAAGAAGTCTTCGAAGATGTGCAGGCCGTCCTGTTCGGGGCAGGAGCAGCCGACGCCGGGACCGACGATCTCGGAGAGGCCGTAGATGTCGTACGCCCGGATGCCCGCCTTCTTTTCGATCTGGGCGCGCATGGCTTCGGTCCAGGGTTCCGCGCCGAAGATGCCGAGGCGGACGGGCAGTTCGCGCATGTCGACGCCCATCTTTTCGGCGGTCTCGATCATGTGCAGGAAGTAGCTCGGGGTGCACGCCACGCAGGTCACGCCGAAGTCCTTCATCAGCATCACCTGGCGTTCCGTGTTGCCGCCGGACGCCGGGATCACGGTCGCGCCGATCTTCTCGAATCCGCTGTGAGCTCCGAGGCCGCCGGTGAAGAGACCGTAGCCGTAGGAGATCTGCGCGATGTCGCCCTCATGGACGCCGACCGCGGCGAGGGCGCGCGCGACCGCCGTCGACCACACGTCGAGGTCCTGGCGGGTGTACGCAACGACGATGGGCTTGCCGGTCGTGCCGCTGGACGCGTGGAGGCGCACGATGTCCTTCATGGGCGAGGCGAAAAGGCCGAAGGGATAGGTATCGCGGAGGTCCGCTTTCACCGTAAACGGGAGCAGGCGGATGTCCTCAAGCTTCTGAATGTCGTCGGGTTTGACGCCGCGTTCGTCGAGGCGCGCCTTGAAGAGCGGGACGTTTGCGTAGGCGAGGTTGACCATTTCCCGGAGCCGTGCGAGCTGGAGCGAATGGAGCTGTTCCTGCGGGATGAAGTCCATCGCGCTGATGGGATTCATCGGGACTGCCTTGGAGGGTTTCATGATGATGCCTTGGGTTTGGGTTTTGTGCTTCAGGGCGGGACCGGTCGAAGGCGGCGGTCCCATGTTTCCAGCTGAATTCTTTCACTAATAATATACCCCTCGCGCGAACCTTTATCAAGGAATCTGCCGCGAAAAAGGACAAAAAGTATCGTGTTTTATGGTTAGAAGCTTAAAAAAAGGACGGAAACGGCATCTCCGGGCGGCGGCCTTTCCTATCTTTTCGGTCAGGTTTTGCGCTTCCCGGCTTGACTTTTCCCTAAGGCATGCTATCTTAGATGCTTATAATTTTTACCGTAAATCGAGGCCGACATGGTTTCCGGCACAACAAACGATCCGGACAGGCATCACGGAGCGTGCTCCTCCGGAGACTCCGTTTCCGGCCTCCCGATCTTTCCTGAGCAACCCCCCAATATCCCCCACCCATAAGGATTGCATCCTATGAAAACCCCACGATCCCCCCGAAAAACAAACGCGAAAAGCCTGAAACGCTTTGCGTTGCTGATCCTGAGCGCCGGTCTCGCCGGAACGCAGTATCTCCCCGCGCAGGAGCCTGAGAAGGAGCCCGCGAAGGAAGTCCGCACCATCAAACTTCTCCAGGACGACGCCCAGGTCCGTTTCGCCAGCAAGCTCTACGAGCTGAAATACACGAAGCCGACCGACGTCCGCCCGTTCGTCCTTGCCGCCATCACGCGCTACAGCGCGCGTTCGCAGGTGGACCGCGTGAACAACAAATCGAACGGAAAGAAATACCTGCTGGTCTCGACCGGCGAGGATTTCCTGCCCTACGTGGACGAGCTGATCGCCGGACTGGACGTGCCGGGCAAGGAGGACGAATTCGGCTCCATCATCGAGGGGACCGGCGTCACGCGCGTGACCTACCATCCGCAATACCGCCTCGGGACCGAGATGCTCCGCATCATCAATGCCGGCCTCAGGAGTCCCGAAGGCTCGATCTTCCTGAATGAAGACACGAATACGATCTACTGGAAGGACGACCGTGCCGCCGCCATGGGCGCGCTCGCCTGGATCAAGTACCTGGACCGCCCGCTTCCGCAGGTCAACCTCAAACTCAAATACTACGAGGTCCGCGAAAGCAAGCTGCGCGACATCGGGCTGGATTACCTGGCGTGGAAGAACGGACCCGGGCTCGACATCTTCGCCGCCGGATTCGACACGGGGAAGATCTTCTCCAGCGAAGCCGTCTGGAATCTCGTCGGCGGCGCCGCCCAGCTTGCCGACCTTACGAAGGATTTCTCCTCGTCCTGGGGCTACGGCGGGTTCTTCACCGCGCCGAAGTTCGACCTCAGTTTCGTCCGCCTGCTCCAGCAGTCCGGCAACGCGAAACTTGCCGCCGAGGCGGAGCTGACGTTCGTGAACACGCCGATCTACGAGACGGACGCGCAGAACACGCACCTCCCGAAGGTGTACAAGGCGAGCCTCACGCCCGGCTACGAGAACATCGTGAAGGACGACGACGACCGCATGAGCGTGGTCCCGGGCGGCGACAGCACCCTCACGCTCTCGGTCATCAACCCGGTCATCTGCTTCAACGCCGCGCAGGAGGAGACCACGGAGAAGGGCCAGATCCCGTCCACGCAGGAATTCTATGAAAAGAACGACGGCGGGGTCGTGTTCGCCTACAAGCTCGTGTCGAAGAGCGTGACGGAGCGGAGCAACCGCGGCGACGAACTGGGCGACGTCGCCACCGCCGCCGGCGAGCTTACGCTCGGATTCAAGACCGAAAAAGTCCTGGCGTCCTATGTCCGCGAAAACGACGTGGAGCAGACCATCGGCATCCCGTTCCTCGTGAAGATTCCCGTGCTGAAATACCTCTTCGGCACCACCACGAGCATCACGGAGCGCACCTACGTCGTCGTGACCGCCGAAGCCTCGCTCGTCCACCCGGACGGCCCGGTCGCGGCCGCCGAACCGGTCATCGAGATCGAAAACGAACCCGGATCCGGCAACTGAACAGGAAAGGAACACGAACCATGAACACCATGATGAAACATCTTTTCGCAGCCGCGTTTCTCCTCGCCGCCGTTTCCGCGTTCGCCGACGAGCACACCATCGACGTGATCCCCCACGGGATCCCCGGCTCGACCCAGGCGCACAACAACAAGCCGACGGAAGGCTACGGCAGCAGCACCGTCCAGACGCAGATCCGCGTGGACCTGAAGGACACGGAGGACGCCGTCCATTTCATCCGGGGCAACACCGATCCCTTCGTCGTGACGAAGCTGTACGAGCTGAAACACACCAATCCCTACGCGATCCGCGGATACCTGCTGGGCGTGGTGGGCGGCACGCAGATCACCGGGAACCCCGTGCAGGTCGACGCCGTCCGGTACAACGATGGCCGCAGCATCGTGCTGGTCTCCGCCGAGGACTACCGTTTCGAAAACAACGGCAAGGGCGACAGCATCGACGAGATCATTGCCGGACTGGACCAGCCCGGCATGGAGCTTGTCACCGGCAAGGGGCTGTTCATCTATTTCCCGAAGGTGAACTCCGCCGCCAATCTCCGCGACATGGTCATGAAAGTCGGCGCGACCAGCGAGGACGTCGAATTCTCGCACGGCGTGGACCGGCTGGTCGTCGACGGCGGCCTGAACGCGCTGTTCGTCGCCGCGCCCTACTGGAGCTGGCACGGCATCAAAGAGCAGCTGGAAACGTATGACACGCCGATGCCCGAAATCCGCCTTTCGTACTGCCTCTACGAGGTCAGCACGGAGAACGACGACAAGCTCGGCGTCGACTTCCAGAGCTGGAAGAACAACGACGGCATCGACTTCTTCTCCGCCGGCGGCCGCTACCGCAACAACTGGGCGCGCACCTTCGCGGGCGGCATCGACGGCTCCCACAGCAGCCGCACCGACTTCTTCAACTTCAATCCGAAGTGGAACACGAAGTATTTCGACTTCCTGACTTCCACCGGCCGCGCGAAGGTCGTCACGCAGGGCGTCATCACCGCGAAGAACCGCCGCAAAGCGGAAATTTCCGTCGGGTCCGGCCTCTTCTACGAGGAGGAAGACCCGATCAAGGACACCTCCATCAATGAAAGCATCGTGATCGACGGCAAGCCGAGACTCCCCGCGGGCGCCGACGTCCCGCTCGAACACGGCAACCGTCAGAACACGAAGGCGTCCCAGGGCTTCAAGTTCAGCATGGAGGTCACCCCGGTCGTGGCGGACAAGGCGTCCGTCCTGCCGATCAAGGTCTCCGGCGTGAGCCTGCTCGGCTGGAACAGCGACGGCACGCCCCGCCTCAGCCAGTCCGATTTCGAGACGGAGATCCACCTCGGATACGAGGCGCGCGACTTCGTGATCGGCGGCATCAAGCGCAAGCAGATCGTCCGCAGCGTGTCCGGGATCCCGCTCCTGAAGGACATCCCGGTCCTCGGCTGGGCGTTCTCCTCGGAATCCGAATCCGCCCGCGAGACCGAGCTGATCCTCTCCGTCCACGCCGAATATGCCAGGCCGTCCGACGAGGCGCCGGAAGCGCTCCGCAGCGAGATGAAAGCGGCGGACGATGCGCTGACGCACGGCATCGAACACCCGATCACGAACCTCGGATTCGAGCAGTTCGGACTGGATTCGAAGACCATCGAATAAAAGGCAGTGTTTTCGAGCACAAAAATGCCCCCGGGACCTGTCGCGGTTCCGGGGGCTTCGTTTTGCCCGGATGATTGCCGCGCGCGGATCAGACGAGATTCGCGCCGCGGCGGAACGCCAGCACGTTGGCCTCGCCGACCGGGCCGGCGAAGTTCTCGCGGATCAGGGCCTCCCAGAGGTCCGCGGGGAATTTGAGGTAGCGGTTCAGCACGCCAAGCATCGCGATGTTCGCCATGCGGGACTTCGCGTCGTCGGCGGACAGATCGGACGGGCGCACGATGACCGTAGCGTCGTTCAGGTACGGACGCGCGACCTCGATCTGGTCCTCGGAGACCGCCACGAGGTAGTCGGTCATGCCGACGGGGACCATCGGGCTGAGGACTTTCTTGCCGAAGCGGACGTCGCTGGAGACGGAGCCGCCGCGCTGGCTCATGCCGTGGAGTTCGCTTTTCTTGACGTCGAAACCGAGGCGGAACGCCGCTTCGGTGAGCATATCGGATGCGCGGATGATACCCTGGCCGCCGATGCCGACGAACAGGACGTTGGTAATGTCACGACTCATTTTTTCACCTCGGTGGAATTTGCCATTTTCGCCATCTTCTTCATTTGCATCAGGCACGGACGGCGCACGATGATCACGGTGGCGTCGTTGGACGCCAGGCGTTCCTGCAGGAGCGCGCGGTAGCCGTCGTTGTCGCCGACGGGGTCCACGACGTCGACGTGGTCGACGCCGAGCGCACGGCAGACGTCTTCGAGCTTGATCGGGACCGCCGGAGTCTTGTCCAGGTGGTAGCCGGTGGCGGCGTGCTCCTGGAGCCCGGTCATGGCGGTCGTGCCGTTGTCGAGCAGCAGGACCACGTGCCCGGTCGCGGGTTTGTTGTAGACCATGTCGACCACGCCGGTCAGGCCGCTGTGCAGGAACGTGCTGTCGCCGATCACGCTGACCACGCGGCGCGCTTCGGGCGTGTCGCCGAGCGAACGGCGGAGTCCGAGGCCCATGCCGATGCTCGCGCCCATGCACTCGGAGGCGTCCATGGCGCTGAACGGCGGAAGCACGCCGAGCGTGTAGCAGCCGATGTCGCCGAGCACGGTCAGCTTCAGGTCGCTGAGCAGCTCGAACGTCTTGCGGTGCGGACAGCCGGGGCAGAGCGCCGGGGGACGGCCCGGAGCGCCCGCGGGCGGCGGCGTGGTGTCGTGCGCGAGGAGCTGCTTCACGCGGCCGACGGAGAGTTCGCCGCATTCGAAGACGTCTTCCTTGCCTTCGACCGTGATCCCGGCGGCGCGGAGGTTTTCCTCCAGGAACCGGCTGCCTTCCTCGACGACCGCGAAGCGCTTCACGCCGGCGGCGAACTTGCGGATGGCGTCCATCGGAAGCGGCCAGGTCATTTTCAGCTGGAGCACGGAGGCTTCCGGGGCGGCTTCCAGCACATGCTGGACGCTCACGCCGGAGCTGAGGATGCCGAGCTCGGAGGAGCCGGGATTGAGGACCGTATGAAGATCGGATGCTTCGTTGTATGCCGCGAGGTCCTTCATCACCTGGATGAGGCGGACGTGGGCGCGGCGCGCGTATGCCGGGATCATGACTTTGGTCGTGGCGTCCGCTTTGTACGGAGCCGGACGGAACGCTTCGTCTTCCTTCCACAGCGCGACGGGCCCCATGGAGTGGCAGACGCGCGTGGTCATGCGGAGGAGCACCGGCACTTTGAACTTTTCGGAGAGCTCGAACGCGCGGATGGTCAGGTCGTAGGCTTCCTGGCTGGAGGACGGCTCCAGCATCGGCATCTGCGCGAACTTCGCGTAATTCCGGTTGTCCTGCTCGTTCTGGCTGGACACCATGCCCGGATCGTCGGCGGACACGATCACGAGGCCGCCGTTGACGCCCATGTAGGTCAGCGTGAACAGCGGATCGGCCGCCACGTTCAGCCCGACGTGCTTCATGGTCACCAGCGCGCGCCCGTTGCCGAGCGAGACGCCCGTCGCGACTTCGAGCGCGACCTTCTCGTTGGGCGACCACTGCGCCGCGCCGCCGATGCTTGTGAGGGTTTCAAGGATTTCCGTGGACGGCGTGCCGGGATAGCCCGCGCCCAGCGTCACGCCGCACGCTTTCGCGCCGTAGGCGATCGCGCCGTCGCCGCTCAATATCATTTTTTTGTCAGCCATGGTATGCCCTGTTGGTGATGATCCCTGTTTGAGGGGGAATACTGGTTTTGTGAAAAAGATTATCTAAATATAACGCACGAACACGATTTTTCAATAGCCGAAGCGCAAAAAGAAACGAGGAAGGGCTGTCGTTGACAGGTTTTCCCTTTTTAGCGAAGCGGACCGGTTTGCTTTCGGAATGCCCCGAAATGATAAATACTACATGTTTTTTGCCTTAATATCCATTTGAAATCCTGCCCGCGCATGTATATTATGTCAATAAAGTATGCGCTCGTAATTACACAACCACAAAAACACATGGCGGTTTCTTCCGCCAGTAAGGATCAACAGCATGAATATCCGTTCCTGCACACCTTTCATCGCGGCCGCGATCGCCGCGGTCCCCGCCGTCTTCGCCATGGCACAGTTCCAGTTCGGCGGCATGGGCGGCTTCGGCGGAGGTTTCGGCGGCGGCTTCGGCGGCTTCGGCGGCCAGGGCCAGCAGCAGGAGCTCGGCGACGAGCCGGCGCTCCGCGAAATCTTCAAGGACGACTTCCTCTGCGGCGTCGCGCTCGGCGGCTTCACCCAGCCCGGCTCCTTCCTCGGCGACCTCGCCGGCAAGCACTTCAACCGCGTCGTGGCGGACAACGCCATGAAGTGGGAAAGCGTCGAACGCTCCGAAGGCAACTTCAACTGGGGCGGCGGCGACGGCCTCGTCCGCATGGCGAAACAGTACGACATGCAGCTCCACGGCCACTGCTTCGTGTGGTACCAGCAGACGCCCGGATGGGTCTACCGCGACCTCCAGCCCGGCGAACAGGGCCGCGCGACGCTCATCAAGCGCATGCAGAACCACATCCGCACCCGTATCGCGCACGACAAGGAAAACTTCCACGTGTGGGACGTGGTCAATGAAGCGGTCGTCCAGGACGGCTCCATGCGCAAATCGTTCTGGTACAACATCGTCGGACCCGACTACGTCAAGATCGCGTTCGACACCGCCCGCGAGGCCGACCCGACCGCCAAGCTCGTGTACAACGACTTCGACACCGACCTCGCCGCCAAGCGCGACGGCATCGTCCGCCTCGTGAACGAGCTGAACAAGGACAAGAAGCGCGTCGACTACATCGGCATGCAGTGCCACTGGCGCTACACCGACCCCGACATGGACCAGGTCGAACGCACCATCCAGGCGTTCCTCAGCACCGGCTGCGACATCCTGATCTCCGAGCTCGACATCGACATCCTGCCGCGCGACCGCGCCAACGCCAACCCGTACCCGAACGGCGTCCTCCCGGCGCTCGTCCAGCAGGACCTCCGCGACCGCTACCGCGACGCCTACGCGCTGTTCCTGAAGTACCGCAAGCACATCGTGGCCGTGACCCTCTGGGGCCTCACCGACAACGGCTCCTGGCTTGACACCTATCCCTTCGGCGGCCGCCGCAACGCTCCGCTGCTCTTCGACCGCCAGAACAAGCCGAAACCGGCGTTCTGGGGCGTGATCGACGCCGCCGCCATGTACGGCCGCGACCTCGGCGACCGCTTCCAGTACAAGGACGGCATCGCCTGGGAAAAGGACGTCCGCACCGTCTACAAGCCCGAAAAGGGCACCGTCTCCGATCCCTACATCATCCGCCTCGACTCCAAGTGCCTCGTCTGCGTTTTCTCCACCGACGAGGACGGCGGACAGCGCGTCATCAAGTTCGTGAGCAGCGACGACGACGGCGAGACCTGGAACGAGACTTCGTATCCGCTGTGCAAGGTCAACGGCAAGGACCTCGTCCGCCCGACCATCGCCCAGATCGCCCCCGCGCCGACCGGCATGCAGCCCAACCCCGCGGGCGTCATCGTCGCCAGCGTCTTCGACAAGGACGGCGAGAACTACGTCTACGCCACCGAGGACAAGGGCAAGACCTGGTCGCTCCGCGCGCCGAGCCAGAGGATCCTGCCCTATCCGGATTCCATCTACGGCTACCTCAACCTCAAGTGCGGCAGGCAGATCCACTCCGCCGACCTCGCGAAGCAGATCGGCCTGAAGGGTGAAAACCCGGTCGCCATGGAACTCCGCGACGGACGCATCCTGATCTCCGCCAACACGGACAAGGGCATGTCGCTCCTCATCACGAAGAAGCCCGCGGACGACGTCACGAAGCTGAAAGCCGGCGACTTCTTCGCCGCCTCCAATCCCGCCAACGCGGCCGCCGGCACCGTCTCCGCCGACACCACGTCTCCGCGCATCCTCGCGGTCGGCACGGACAAGGAAGGCTCCTCCATCGTTCTGCGCCGCGGCCTCGGCATGGCGGAATACTGATCCGGGCGACCTGATCTCAAACTAAGATTCAATCCGCCGGAAGCAGCACACGCCCCGCTTCCGGCGTTTTTTTTATTCAAGAAGCAAAGGATATCCGACCATGTCAGCAAAAACCGTTTCCGCCCTCGCTTTTACGGCGGCCGCGCTCGCCGCGGGCGCGGTCTTCGCCGCGGGCGACGACGCCCTGAACGTGAACATCACCGCCGATTTCGGCAAGACGAAGGAGATCAGCCGGAACCAGGTCGGCATCTTCTATGAAGACCTCGGCCGCGCCGCCGACGGCGGACTTTACGCCGAACTCGTCGAAAACCGCGACTTCGAGTATTCCTCAGCCGACCAGAAGGATTGGGACAGCATGACCGCGTGGCGCGTCCTCGCGCTCGAAGGCGCCTCCGGCGTCAGCGAGATCGCCACCGCCGATCCCATCCACAAGAACAATCCGCACTACATCGTCCTGCACGTGAAGCACCCGAACACCGTGTTCCTGCAGAACAACGGCTTCGGCGGCTTTCCCGAGCAGCGCAAAACGAGTGCCTCGGACGACCTGGCTAGGGCCGGCATCGGCAATCCCGAGGGCGGCATCCCGGTCAAACGCGGCGCGAAGTACGATTTCTCCGTTTTCATGCGCTACCTCGGCACCGCCGGCAAGCACTATGTCCACGTCCAGCTGACCGACCCGGACGGCAACTGTCTCGGCCAGGCAAACTTCTACCGCGAGAAGACCTCCACCTGGGAAAAAGTCGAGGCCGTGCTCACATCAAACGCCGACTGCGACAACGCCACGCTCACCGTGATCCCGCAGTCCGCGGGCGACTACCATTTCGACATGGTCTCCCTGTTTCCGCAGGACACCTTTCGCGGCCGCAAAAACGGTCTTCGCAAAGACCTCGCCGAGGCCATCGAAGGACTCCACCCGTCCTTCATCCGGTTTCCCGGCGGATGCGTCATCCACGGCGACTGCGTCGCCAACGCCTACCGCTGGGAGGAATCCGTAGGCCCGCTCGAAGCGCGCGTGCCGATCCGCAACATGCGGAACTACCACCAGACACGCGGCCTCGGCTACTACGAATACTTCCAGTTCTGCGAGGACATCGGCGCGGAAGCCCTGCCGGTCGTTCCCGTCGGGCAGTCCTGCCAGTTTTCCGGCGGCCCGAACATCTGCGAACTCCTTCCCATGGATCAGATGGAGGAGTTCACGCAGAACATCCTGAACCTCATCGAATGGGCGAACGGTCCCGCAGACTCCGAATGGGGCCGCGTCCGCGCCGAAGCGGGCCATCCGGAGCCCTTCAACATGAAGTACATCGCCCTCGGCAACGAGGAGCGCTACACCGAGGGCTACGCCGAACGCGCGACCATGATCTGCAAGGCGATCCGGGCGAAGTACCCGGATATCAGGATCTGCGGCAACGCCGGGCCCGGCGCCGACGACGACTTCCACGACGTCACCGACGGCAGGGACTTCAAACTCGGCTGGAAGCTCGCGGCCGACAACGGGATGGAACTCGTCGACGAGCATTATTATAAGCCCGCGTCCTGGGTCTACAACAACCTCGAATACTACGACAAGTACGACCGGAAGGGCCCGAAGGTCTTCCTCGGCGAGTACAATTTCCAGTCCTCCCTCGACGGCGGCATGGAGACTGCCCTCACCACCTCGCTCTACCATCACATGATGGAACGCAACGGAGACCTCGTGGTCTGCGCGACCTACTCTCTCTGCCTCGTCCGCAACCGCAACCTCGGCACCAACCAGCGCACGCTCATCAACTTCAACCGCAGCACGCACTCCAAGGCGAACAGCTACTGGATCCTGAAGATGTTCGCGGAAAGCGCCGGCGACCAGTACGTCACGACCGGACTCGACGTCGGTTCCGAGGATGAATTCGACCTGAAGCGCGTCGGCGCCTCCATTCTCCGCGACTCCGGGTCCGGCGACATTTTCGTGAAAGTCACGAACATGACCGGACGGCCCGCAAACATCAATATCGACCTTGGCGGACAGAGCGTCTCCGAAAACGCCGTACTCACCACGTACTCGGCGAAGAGCCTCGACGACATGGATGCCGTCCTCGCCTCCAAACCGTTCAGGGGCGGTTCCAAAATGCAGCTCGCCGCGGGGCCCTATTCCCTCAGCATCATCCGCCTTCCCAAAGATTAACTCTCTTTGCCTGAACGGGAACCGCGCTGCGCTCAAACCGAAACGATCCAAGCCTCCGGCCACCCGGAGGTTTTTTATATTTTTGAAAGCGGAGTCCCGGCAGCATGGCGCTCCGCGCGCCAGACCAGCCTGTTCGCTCCAGCCGGATGCACGATTCAACGAACTTTTTTCGCTTTTTTTTGTGTTCCGGGCTTGATTTCTCCGGCGGAAGATGTATAGTAATAAATCCTGTTTAGGAAATGCCTGCGGGTATAGTTCAACGGTAGAACATTAGCCTTCCAAGCTAATTGTGAGGGTTCGATTCCCTCTACCCGCTCCAAGTGCAGTTTTCTGGTGGGGTTGCAGAGCGGTCAAATGCAGTAGACTGTAAATCTACCGGCCATGCCTTCGGAGGTCCGAATCCTCCCCCCACCACCATTTCGATCTTTCCGGGCTGTGTTTTGAAACACGGCCTTTTTTGTGCCTTGAAGGGGGGCGCTGATTTCACGTCGGCAGGAAAGCGTTTATTCGTGACGGGACTGCAGTGCTGCGGATGCCCGGCGCGCGGGCTGGTACGGGGGCCGCCGCAGGGGATGTGATTTGCCCGGGCGCGGAACCGTGCGCCCGTACTGAATCATTCTTCCATTTCGTCTTCTTCCGCCCAGACAGTCAGGAGATGTCCGAGAACGAGAAGCAGGATGCTGAGGACGCAGCAGGCGATGGACAGGACCCAGAGGAACTTGGAGGAAATGCCGGCGTCGATCAGGCTGAGATAGATCATGACGAGCAGGATCGGCAGGCCGATGACTGCAAGGATGAATGACACGATGTAAAGCGGAACTTTGATGTTCATGGCTTGTTTCCCGGATTAAGCGGTGCGGACGACAGAACACCTTTTCTGAAACTGCATCATGCTACTATACTATCTTTTTTGAAGATTTCAAGCCGGCATCTCAGAATAAAACGGTTTTTGCAGCGCGGTATGTCAGCCGGCGGACGTGGCAGCGGAAGCCGAACCTGAAGCCTCTGCCTGTTTCCGGCGTTGTTTCCGGCGGGTGAACCAGATGGCGAAAAGGGTCCCCGCGAGCGTAAGAAGCGAAACCGCGAACGACGCCTTGTGCAGTTTCGTGAGGCGGTATACGACAACGGCTTTCCCCGAGGATGCGTTCGGGCGGAACCGGAAATGGTCGTGCTGGGACATGTCAATGACGCCGCCTTCTTCCGTTTCGACACAATAACCCTTGTAATAGATGCGCGGGATCTCGAACTCGTCTCCGGGCGAGAATCCGGAGAAAGTGACTTCGAGTTTGCCCCAGGATGGGAATGTGACCTCCGTTTTGGCATCGGGATTGTCGCTTGTTATTGGCGCCTTGCCTCCAAGTCCGTCGTATTCGTCGTTGGTATGCCTTTGCGGAAGGAAGTGGACCCCGCTCAGAATGGAACGTGCGGCTCTTTCCATCGTGATATCCCGGTGAAGCTCATGTTCCGAGATCTTCGCCGCATACAGATACGCGTGGAGGAACCACCAGGGGAATCCGCATCCGCAGAGCAGGATCCAGAGCCAGGTGCGGCGCATGGACGTCGACCGTCCGGAGAGAAGTTTCCCCAGGAGAAGCCCTCCGCCCAGGGCGCCGAATGCCGTGGCGGGGAGATAAAGCCGCCAGGGGAACTGGATGGCGGCAATGGCGCGCATCATCCCCTGCCACGGCAGGAACTCCGTGGCGCAAACCAGCGCGGATGCCCCGGTGACCATGCAGAGGTCGCGGAAGCGCTCCGTGGGGGTGCGTTCCGATTTGATGCGGAATCTTTGCAGGAAAACGATGACAAAGATGATGCCGATTCCCGGGGGAACCCAGTATTCCATCTTCATGAACGGCAACTCCACGAAAAGCCTGGGGAACGGTGTCATGCGGTCGGCAACGGGAGATGAAATCGTCCCTTTCGTAAGATTGAATTTCAAAGAGAGGATCTGCTCCAGAAGCGGGACGTACGCGAATGCCGCCAGTCCTGCCGCAAGGCATCCTGCGCAGAACAGTGTGCCGATGCGCCGGATATCCCGGAGCAGAACAGGCAGGCTGAACACCGTGATCAGGGTCCCGATCAGGACCATCAGGACAAACGTGATCGAGTGGGCGTAAAAGAGCCCGGCATAACCGAACGCCAGAGGCAGGCAGCTCCGTTTGGAAGGTTCATCATAGAGAATATTCCAGAATCCGTAGATGCACCACGGCACAAAGAAGAATGCCTGGTATTCGCCGCAGGCGGCCCGAATGATCGTGTCGACCGCGTGATAACTGCTCCAGCAGTACAGAAGTGATGCGGCGAACGCGGTGAAGTCGTCTCCGGAGATGCGTTTCGCGACCCAGTACATGGAAAAAGCCGTCATCAGCCCCCATATGACCAGGAACAGCTTGTAGGCGACGACAATGGGGACCCCCGCAAAGGCAAGAAGCCCGAACGGATAGAAAAACAGGTCGGAATAAAACAGGCCCGGGCCATATCCGAATCCTTCCATCGAAGCGTAGTTGATCACCGGAAGCACCATTCCCGCGCGAAAGCCTTCACGCAACGTCACGAGCCGGGAGAGATGGTACATGCAGTCGTGCCCGTTCGGAATGCCCGGGATGAGCAGAGGCAGGAACCCCAGGAGGATGAGAGCCGCCAGCAGGCGCGGATACAGCCGCCGAGGGGGGACCGTGTTCAGTTTTTCTTCGGCAAACTTTTCGAACGGGGCAATGAGATTGAATGATTTCATTTGCTGTTGTCTCCGGAACAAGGCTCAAGACGCTCGGAAATAAGATAGCGCGGCCGTTGTTTGACTTCCATGTATGTTTTTGCGATGTACTCGCCGATTATGCCGATGGAAACGAGCTGGATGCCGCTGAAAAGCAGGATGACGACGGTCAGGGACGTCCAGCCTGCGACGGTGTATCCGAAGAACTTGGAATAAAGGACATAAAGCAGCATCGCGATGCAGACCGCCAGGGCGACGAGCCCGGCAAGCGTGATGATGCGGATCGGGCGGACGCTGAACGACGTGATGCCGTCCCACGCCAGAAGCAGCATTTTCGTGAGCGGATAATGCGTCGGGCGCGACGTCGGTTTCCTGCTGTAGGTCACGATCGCCTGCCCGAATCCGATCAGCGGGACCAGGCCGCGGAGGTAGAGGTTTACTTCCCGGTATTCGGACAGGGCGTCCAGCGCCCGTCTGCTCATCAGGCGGAAATCCGCGTGGTTGTAGATCGTCTTCACGCCCATCCAGCCCAGAAGCCTGTAGAACCCCTGCGCCGTCGTGCGTTTCAGAAACGTGTCGCTCGAACGGTCGCTCCGGACTCCGTACACGATGTCGTGTCCGCTCAGATACTCCGTCACGAACTGCGGCAGGACGTTGATGTCGTCCTGAAGGTCGGCGTCCAGGCTGATCGACGCCTCGGCGTGTTTCCTGGATTCCATCAGCCCCGCCAGAAGCGCCGCCTGGTGCCCGCGGTTCGCCGCCAGGCGGATCCCCGAAAAACGGCCCGGCTGCTCGTCATGGAGGCGGGAAATGATCTCCCAGGTGTTGTCCGTGGACCCGTCGTTCGCCATGAGGATCATGCTGGATGCGTCGACCAGGGCGGATGCCGCCATCTCGTCCAGTTTCGCGGACAAAGTCCGTGCGCTTTCTTCCAGGATTGCGGATTCGTTGTAGCAGGGGACTACCAGTGCGATGACGGCGGCTCGATTTTGCATGGTCTGTTCTCGGAGATGTGTTGTACGGAAATAGCGGACCGGTTCCGGCAAAAAAAACGCATACTGTTCCGGTGTAAAATATAATAATATAGCGGTCTTCATTTCCCATGTCAAGCGGAATGTTGAAAAATAGGCGGAAGAATGGATTGCGAGATCGTGTCCGCATTCGCGGCCGTCCGTTGGAAAGAAAAAACGGGAAAACCGTTGCGGGGGTCTTGCATTCGGGTGTTTCATGCGCTATAGTATCGCGTGTTTTCATTCATACATATTGATTTTGCAACTTCGAGGATGCCGCATGAAAAAATCCAGTCTCGTCTTGTCCGCCGCGCTCTGCTGCGCCGGGATCGTCTGTGAAGCCGCCGAGATATCGGGCTCTTCCTTCCCGTATCCGGGATCGAAAGGTCGTTTCGGAGAGGAAAAGAAAACCGTCGCGTGCGTCCCCGCCGGATACGTCACGCTCACGGGCGGCCCTCTCGCCGAACGCCAGAAACTCAACAACCACTACATCGCATACACGATCAAGCCGGACCGCCTGCTGGAACCGTTCCGCATCCAGGCGGGCCTGCCGAAGAAGGCCGACCGCTACGACGGCTGGGAGGACGGCGAGCTCTCCGGGCACGCCATGGGGCATTACCTCTCCGCGCTGGCGTATGTGTACGAGCTCACGAAGGACCCGCAGGCGCTGAAGCAGATGGAGTACGTCGTGGACGAGATCGCGAAGATGCAGGAGGCGGACCCGGACGGCTATGCGTTCCCCGTCCCGAAAAAGACGTTCACGCAGCTCCGCGAGAACCAGGTCGATGCGCAGCCGTTCAAGCTGAACGGCATCTGGTCGCCGTTCTATTCCCTTCACAAGCTCATGGCGGGCTTGCGCGACATCAGCCTTTTGCGTGCTCATGAAGCAAGGTCGGTAAGACAGAAGGCGCGCATGGCGCTGTTCAAACTCGGCAACTTCGTGGTCTCCGTGGTCTCCCCGCTCACGCCGGAAAACACCCAGAAAATGCTCTCCTGCGAGTTCGGCGGCATGGACGAGGTGCTGGCAGACCTCACGGCTATGTCGGGTGACAAAAAGTTCCTCGAATGCGCGCAGAAGCATTTCTACCACGAGGCGCTCATGGAGCCGCTGAGCCGCAAACAGGATATCCTGACCGGGCGCCACGGCAACACCATGATCCCGGAAATGACCGGCATGGGCCGCATCTACGAGCTCACCGGCGAGAAAAAATACCGGGACATCGCCGAGTTCTTCTTTGACCGCGTGGCGAACCACCGGAGCTACGCGACCGGCGGACACGGCGACGGCGAGTATTTCTTCCCGGTCGGCGACGACGCGAAGCACCTCTCCAGCCACACCACGGAATCCTGCAACTGCTACAACATGCTGAAGCTCGCCCGCCTCGTCTTCGAGTGGGAGCCGAAAGCCTCCGTCATGGATTTCGCCGAACGCGCCACGCTGAACCATGTGGCGTCTGTGATCCGTCCCGACCGCGAGGGCGCGTACTGCTACTTCCAGCCGCTCGCGTCCGTCGCCGTGAAGAATTTCTCCACCAGCGAACACGTCTGGACGTGCTGCGTCGGCACCGGACTGGAGAACCCCGGGCGCTACGGCGAACTGATGGTCGCCGGAAGGAGGGGCGAGGTGTACCTGAACCAGTTCTGGGACGCGGACGTCATGCTTGACGCCATCCAGTGGATGACCGTGACCGGGGTTTATCCCCTGCCGGAGGGAGCGTATATCGATGTCGACATAACGCCTTTTAAGAGATTTTCGATCTCCGGCGGTTTCCCGTACTCGAAGGACGTGACGGTGACGTTCTTCGGTTCCGACAGATACGACTCTGAGTTCACGCTGAAGATCCGCAAGCCGTACTGGAGCCCGAACATGACCTTGAAAGTGAACGGAGAGCGCGTTTCCGCCGAGGCGGGCAAGGACGGCTATATCGCGATCAACCGCAAGTGGAGGAATGAGGATACCGTGAGCATCGGATTCGACTTCCAGCTGCGCGCCGTGCCGATGACCGACAAGCCCGGCGATCCGATTTGCCTTATGTACGGGCCCTTCGTGCTCGCGGGCATCGTGCCGCCCGATCCGGCGAATCCGGGAGCCCGCGCGTGGCGCAACGACGGCCAGAGCTACGAGACGCCGCCCGTGATGGTGGCGGAGAACGTGCAGGAACTGCTCTCGAAGCTGACGCCCGCCGACGGGTTCGCGCGCTTCAAATCCGGCGGCCTGATCTTCCCGAAGGACCTCGAATTCCGTCCGCTCATGGACATCATGGACGAACACTATGCCGTGTATTTCAACCGGTTCACCAAAGCCGAATGGGACGCCGAGGGATCCGCGGTCGTGAGCCGCGTCCGCCTCGAAATGGGCAACAGCCGCCGCCTCGTCGACGAGATCAATCCCGGCTACCAGCAGTCCGAGATCGACCACAAGGTCGTGCCCGGCAACACTCAGGCGCGCGCCGGAATGGACGGCCGCAGGTTCCGTTTCGCGCCCGCCGGGACCTCGTTCGAGTACACCGTCTCGAACCTGCCGTCCGGCGAGCCGCTGGAGCTGACCGTGGAGATGTCCGGCCGCAACGCCGCGCTGAAGATCGTGTGCGGCGGCAGGGAGATCTTCTCCGAAGACGTGAACACCGAGCGCGGACAGAGCGTCGGGAAGACGGTCCCGATCCCCGCGGACGCCATCGCCGCCGACGGCACGGCGAAGCTCGTGTTCTCCGGCGCGAACGGAAAGGCGTCTCCGCAGATCACCAAGATTCGCGTCATGAAAAAATAAACCAGTTTGTGCTCTTATCTGTGCCGCGCTCAGGGCAATGCCTGCCTGGCGCGGCCATTTGCTTTAAAAAATGCACTTTTTCCGAAAAAAAGCTTTCATTCCGCGAAAGGGTGTGCTATATTATAAGAATAAAGATTTTAACCCCCCACCCGAATCAACCGCAAGGAATCCAAAATGCCGGAAGACAAAACCAGCAAGCACGGCCAGGCAAAGGTCGATTTTATTTGTGCCGAAGAAGGCTGCGACGGCGTCGTGCAGTTCAGCCTGCAGGACTGCTCCGAAAGCAATATCCAGGTGCTGTGCCCCAAGTGCCACAAGCCCTATGTGTTCGACCATGAACTCCGCACAAAGTTCGGCAAGCTCCAGAAGCTGATCGAGGTCGTCCGCGAGGCCGAACCCATCCTCGGCGACTGCTGCGTCTCCGTCGACGTCCCCGGCGGCAGCGTGAAGGTCCCCTACGCCCTGCTGCTCACCCGCCTGAACACCATGCTCACGCTCCACGTGGGCGGCAAGTCCATCGACTTCCACCTCTGGATCCAGCCGTCTTCGCCCGACACCTTCCGTTAATCACCGAAAAAGGGTACATCGCATCATGACAGACCAGGAAATCATCGCCGCATTCGAGTCCGCCGGCGCACTGCTGACCGGACATTTCCAGCTTCGCAGCAAGAAGCACAGCAACCGTTTCTTCCAGGCCGCGCTCGTCTTCAAGAAGCCGTGGGTCGGGGAAGAGCTCTGCAAGGAACTCGCCGCACGCATCAAAGCAGCCGGGATCGAAGCCGAGACCGTCATTTCGCCGGCCGTCGGCGGCCTTTTCGTCGGGCAGGAGATCGCCCGCGCCCTCCACATCGAATCCATCTTCGCCGACAAGGAGAACGACCAGCTCGTCCTGAAGCGCGGTTTCCGGCTCAAGCCTGGCGAGAAGGTCATCGTGGCGGAGGATGTCGTGACCGAGGGCGGCCGCGTCCAGCAGACGATCGACCTGGTCCGCGCGCACGGCGCCGATCCGGTCGCGGTGGCGGTCATCACGGACCGCAGCGGCGGCAAGGCGTCGTTCGGCGGCATCCCGTTCTTCAGCCTGCTGAAGCTCTCCCTGCCGACCTACACGGCGGAGGAGTGCCCCATGTGCCGCGCCGGACAGCCCATCGACGTCCCCGGCAGCAAATCCTGAATCCGAATCGAACCGTTCCGTTCCGCTGCTCGGAATGAGAGGGGATCTTTTTCCCGTTTCGAGGCGGCGGCCGGGCGGATGAACCACAGAAAGACTATCCATGTTTGCTACGATCGTTAAGAAGATATTCGGCAGCAAATCGGAACGCGACGTGAAACGGCTGCGTCCCCTGGTGGCGAAGATCAACGCTCTGGAGGAATCGTACCAGTCGCTCACCGACGAGCAGCTGAAAGCCAAGACGCAGGAGTTCAAGGACCGCTACGCCAAGGGCGAGTCGCTCGACTCCATGATGTGCGAGGCGTTCGCCGTCGTGAAGAACGCCTGCCGCCGCATGGTCGGGCGCACCTACCAGGTCTGCGGCCACGACCTCGTGTGGGACATGATCCCGTTCGACGTGCAGATCATCGGCGGCATCGTGCTCCATCAGGGCAAGATCGCGGAAATGGCGACCGGCGAAGGCAAGACGCTCGTCGCCACCATGCCGCTGTACCTGAACGCGCTTTCCGGCCACAACTGCCAGCTCGTCACCGTGAACGACTACCTCGCGCTCCGCGACTCCCAGTGGGTCGGCCGCGTGTTCGAGTTCCTCGGCCTCACGGTCGGCTGCATCCAGAACTCCATGCACTCCGCGCAGCGCAAGGCGCAGTACGCCTGCGACATCACCTACGGCACGAACAGCGAGTTCGGGTTCGACTACCTCCGCGACATGGGCATGGCGACCAGCAAGGAACAGCTCGTCCAGCGCGATTACTACTACGTGATCGTCGACGAAGTCGACTCCATCCTCATCGACGAGGCGCGCACGCCGCTCATCATCTCCGGCCCGGTGAACGTCTCCACGCACCAGTTCGACAAGCTCCAGCCGTTCGTGGCCGCGCTGTACCGCAAGCAGGAATCGCTGTGCGACCGCCTGCTCAAGGAGGCGAAAGACACGATCGACCGCCGCGACGAGGGCAAGGCGACCGACGAGGAGTTCGACGGCGCGATCCGCAAGCTCCTGCAGGTCAAGTTCGGCATGCCCCGCCACAAGATGCTCGCGCGCATCCTCGAGGACGCCGACATCCTCAAGAAGCTGGAACGCTACGAGTCGTTCGTCCGCAGCGACCAGAACCGCGGCATGCTCCAGGAGGTGCAGGAGGACCTGTATTTCTCCATGGACGAGAAACAGCACGAGGCGGACCTCACGGAACGCGGCCGCAACACGATCTCCCCGAACGATCCCGACGCGTTCGTGCTGCCGGACCTGCTCAACTCCCTGCACGACATCGACAACGACCCGAAGACGGACTACCAGACCAAGCTGCAGCGCCACCGGGCGTTCCAGGAAGCCTTCGCCGAGAAGAGCGAACGCCTCCAGAACATCTCCCAGCTCCTGCGCGCCTACTGCCTCTTCGAGAAAGACGTGGACTACGTCGTCATGGATGGCAAGGTCCTGATCGTGGACGAGCACACCGGACGCATCCTGCCGGGCCGCCGGTTCAGCGACGGCCTGCACCAGGCGCTCGAAGCGAAGGAAAATGTGAAGATCGAGAGCGAGACGCAGACGCTCGCCACGATCACCATCCAGAACTATTTCCGCATGTACAAGAAGCTCGCCGGCATGACCGGCACGGCCGAGACCGAGGCGAACGAGTTCCACCAGATCTACAAGCTCGACGTGGTCGTGATCCCCACGAACCGCCCGTGCATCCGCAAGGACGTGAACGACACGGTGTTCAAGACCAAGCGCGAGAAATTCCGCGCGATCGTGGCGGAGACCGAGGCGGCGCACAAGCGCGGACAGCCCGTCCTGCTCGGCACCATCTCCGTCGAGGACTCCGAGCTGGTCAGCCGTATGCTCCTCATGAAGAACATCCCGCACAACGTGCTGAACGCGAAGAACCACGCCCGCGAATCCGAGATCGTGGCGCTCGCCGGACGCCGCGGGGCCGTGACGGTCGCCACCAACATGGCGGGCCGCGGCACTGACATCAAGCTCGAGCCCGGCGTGGAAGAGCTCGGCGGCCTGCTGGTCCTCGGCAGTTCGCGCCACGACTCCCGCCGCATCGACCGCCAGCTGCGCGGACGCTGCGGACGTCAGGGCGACCCCGGCATGTCGCATTTCTACGTGTCGCTGGAGGACAACCTGATGCGCCTGTTCGGCTCCGACCGCATCGTGACGATCATGGAGAAGTTCGGCATGGAGGAGGGCGAGGAGCTCCAGCATCCGCTCCTGAGCCGTTCCATTGAGACCGCCCAGCGCCGCGTGGAGCAGCACCATTTCTCCATCCGCAAGCGCACGCTCGAATATGACGACGTGATGAACAAGCAGCGCGAGGTCATCTACGGATTCCGCCACGACACGCTGTTCAAGGAAGACAGCCGACAGGCGATATTCGACATCATCGAGATCGAGGTCGGACGCCACGTGGACGAGGCGTTCGCGGCCGCCACGGGCGACATCAAGAACCCGTACAACCGCGACCTGCTCCTCGCCTGGCTGAACTACTCGTTCCCGTTCGGGTTCTTCGCGCAGGACCTGGACGTGGACCTGACCGCCGAGAACGCGAACGAGCTGATGGTCGACCGCATCCTGAAGAAGGTGCACGACATGTACGACCTGAAGGTCTCGCTCGAGGACCCGGTCGCGCTGAAGTGGCTCGAACGCCAGATCGTGCTCGACGCCATCGACTCCCGCTGGCAGGACCACCTGCGCAGCATGGACGAGCTCCGCGGCAGCATCGGGCTCCGCGCCTACGCCCAGAAGGACCCGCTGGTCGAGTACAAGCGCGAGGCGTTCCGCCTGTTCGAACAGCTCATGAACGACATCGACCAGCAGATCATCGGCAAGATCTTCCGTTCCGCCACCAGCCTGGCGGCGTTCGAGCGTTTCGTGCCGGCCGCCCGCCAGTACATCCTCAGCCACCAGACCGTTGACCAGCTCGGCTCCACGACCGCTTCCGCCGAGCCTCCGGCTCCGGTCGATGCCGCGCCGCAGGCCGTTCCCGCCGATCCCGAACCGGAATCCGCGGCGCCGCGTTCCGAGCCCGGTGTCCCGTTCCAGCGCGACGAGGACAAGGTCGGCCCGAACGATCCGTGCCCCTGCGGATCCGGCAAGAAATTCAAGAAATGCTGCGGTAAGTGACCGCATCGGGCGGTGCATCATGGCCGGACGCAACACACTCTGTTTGCTCCTGATCGGGTGCGCCGCCGTTTTTTGTATTCGGATTTCCGCCGCCGAGGACGAGCTCCGCGAGAAGGCGCTGCTCGGCGACCCGAAATCCGAGTTCGCGCTCGGCAACGAGTATTTCTACGGCACGGAGACGCGCAAGGCGAATCCCGTGCTCGCCGCGCACTGGTTCCGCAAGGCCGCCGATGAGATCCCCGAGGCGATGTACAACTACGGATTCTGCCTGGAAAATGGCCTCGGCGTGGACCGCGATCCCGTCGCCGCCGCCGAATGTTACCGCAAGGCCGCCGAGAAGAAGTGCGAAGCGGCCGAATACAAATACGCTCTGGTCCTTCTGAACGGCGTGGAATTCCGCACCGTCGAGGAACACAGCAAGTTCAAGGAGTCCGACATCCCCGCCCGCGACCCCGAAAAGGGACGCAAGATGATCCGGTCGCTCGCCGGCCGAGGCTATCTGCCCGCCCAGGTCGAGCTCGCCGCCATCCTGATCGCCCGTCCCGCCGACGCGTCCGCGAAGGACGCGGAAGAGGCGTTCGAGCTGGTCTCCAAAGCCGTGAAGAACCCGGACGCCCCGCCGCGCGCCTGGCGCGTGCTCGCCGACTGCTATTTCTCCGGGCTCGGCACCGTGCCCGACGGCAAGAAGATGATCGAGGCGCTGGAAACGGCGGTCGCGAAGGGCAACCTGGAGTCCCTGTCACGCATGGGCTACTGCTACGAGTTCGGCATCAACGTGAAGGCGGACCCGAAAAAGGCGCTTGCCTGCTACGAACGCGCCGCGAAGGCGGGACTGCCCGCCGCCATGCTCAAATACGGCGACATGATCGCCGCGGGCGAGGTCGAGGGCAAGGGCACGGACGACGCGCTCGTCTGGCTCAAGCGTTCCGCCGCCGAGGACTGCCCGGAGGCGCTGTACCGCCTCGGCACGTGGAATCTCAACGGCATCGGCGGCGACAAGGACCCCGAGCTTGCCGCCGAACTCTTTTCCCGGGGCGCCCAGCTCGAACACCCCGCCTGCCAGTACGAACTCGGCATGCTTTTCCTGAAAAAGGACGGCCCCATCGCGAAAGACGAAAAGGCCGCATTCTTCTGGTTCAACCGTGCCGCGTCCAACGGCAGCGCCCCCGCCCAGCGCCAGCTCGCCGTGTGCTGCGAGAACGGCATCGGATGCGACGTCGACCTGGAAAAGGCGCTGGCGCTGTACCGCGAGGCGGCGAAAAACGGCGACGTGGAGGCGCGGCGGCGTCTGAGTCAATAACTTTTTGGAGTATTCTTTCCCCATGCCCTCCAATCCTCTGTTTCACATCGTCCTGCACGCGCCCGAGATCCCCCAGAACACGGGGAACATCGGACGCATCGCCTGCTGCACGGAATGCCGCCTGCACCTGGTGAAACCCATCTCGTTTTCGTTCGACGACGCGCACCTGAAGCGTGCCGGGATGGACTACTGGCGGCATGTGGACTGCGTCATCCACGAGGACTTCGAATCCGTGCTGAAGACCGCCGCCGGAGCGCCGATGTATTTCTTCTCGACCAAGGCGAAACAGTGCTACTGGGACTGCCCGTTCGAACGCGGCTCCTTCCTCGTCTTCGGCAGCGAGAGCAAGGGCCTGCCGCAGTATCTGCACGACACGTATGCACCTCAATTCTACACCATTCCCATGCCGGGTAACTTCAACCGGAGCCTGAATCTCGCCAACTCGACCGCGATCGCCGTGTACGAGGGACTGCGCCGGATCCTGCCGGGAACAGGAAAACTGCCATGAACGAATCTTTGCCTCAGGAATCTCAAAACGAAAACACGGTCACGGCGGAAACCGCCGCCGAACCCGCCGTGCCCGGCGCGGAGGAAAAAAAGCCGGAACCCGCCTGGAAAAAGACGCTGAAATTTCTCCTCAAGTTCGGCGTGTCGGCGGGCATCCTCACGTACATCGTCTGCACACGCGACATCAAGTGGGCGGACTTCAAGCTCGTGAAACCGTGGTGCATCGTCGCCGCGTTCTTCGCCATCTACACCCAGCTCTCCCTGACCGCCGTCCGCTGGTTCACGCTCCTGCGCGCCGCGGGCGTGAACTGCTCCTTCCGCGAGGCGTTCAGCCTCCAGATGCAGGGGATGTTCTTCTCGCAGTTCCTGCCGGGCGGCTCGGTCGGCGGCGACGTGGTGAAGGCGGGCATTCTCGCCACGCGGACGCCACCCGGCGGCAAGTTCAACGTGGTGTTTTCGATCTTCGTGGACCGTCTGTGCGGACTCGGCGCGCTGCTGATCGCCCTGCTCGGGACGTGCCTGATCTGCCGCGACACGATCGCGCGGTTCCCGGAGGGATCGCGCCACGGCCTGATGGTGATGTGCGCCATTTGCGGCGCGCTGCTGTGCGTGGTCATCTTCGTCTTCTTCAGCGACCTGCTGTACAAGGTGAAAATCTTCAAATTCTTCCTTGACATCGCCGACCGCATCACGAAGGACACGTTCAAACGCGCCGCGGACGCCGTGGCGCTGTACCGCCGCTGCTGGAAACTCCTGCTCGGCTGGATCGCCGCCACCACGCTCGTCTTTTTCCCCGTGCTCAGCCTGCCCGTGTGGGTGATGGCGAACGGATTCGAGGGCGCGCCGCATCGGGATTTCCTGCCGTGCCTCATGATCTCGAACGTGAGCCAGACGATCGCGGCGATCCCCGGCTCCTTCGGCGGCACCGGCACGCGCGACATCGCCTGCGCCGAGATGATGACCGCGATGGGGTTCACCGACACGGAGAGCGGCGTGATCCCGATCCTGGTCACGATGGTGACGCTCCTCGTGGCGCTGTCCTGCTCGCTCTTCTTCATCTTCGACCGGGGAAAACGCGCTCCGAAGGCGTGATTTGCCCGAAAACGACTTGCTTTTCCCTGAAAACGTGATACATTAGAAACAATCGCTTTTCAACCAACCTCCAACCGCAGAACCGACATGTCAACACGCAAACAGGACGGGACCATGCTGGATTCGCCATCCAGAACGCAGGTCATCGAGCTTTTCCCGGCCTCCGCGTCGTGCGTCGCCGCCGACTCCCATCCGGGGTTCCAGCGCGACCACAACGAGGACAGTTTCGGCACGTTCGCCGACTCCGGAAACGGCTGCGCGCTGCTCTTCGTGGCGGACGGCGTGGGCGGGAACAGCGGCGGCGAACTCGCCAGCCAGTTCACGGCGAAAAGCCTGCTGGCGCAGTGGAAACGCTTCACCGCGAGGCTGATGCCGCGCGCGGACGCGACCGCCGGGTTCTTCCGGACCGCGCTGGAGGACATCAACCGGACCGTGTACGGCATCAACGCCGACCAGGGCACGCTCTCCGCGCCCATGGGCACGACCGTCGCCGCCGCCGCGCTGCTTCAGGACCAGATCGTGGTCGCACACGCCGGCGACAGCCGCGTGTACCGGTTCCGCGACGGCGGGATCGAACTCCTCACCGAGGATCATTCGCTCGTGCAGAAATGGGTCCGCGAGGGCGCGATGACGGAAGCCGACGCGAAAGTTCACCCGATGTCGCACGTGATCTACAAGTCGATCGGACAGCAGCGCCGCCTGGACCCTGATGTCCGTATCTTCGACCGCAAGCACGGCGACAAGTTCATCGTGTGTTCCGACGGCCTGATGTGTCATGCCTCCGACCCGGAGATCCGCGAGGTCATGAACTGCATCCATTCCGCGCAGGAAGCCGTGCGCGAGCTGATCGCCATCGCCCTGAAACGCGGCGGCTACGACAACGTCACAGTGGCGTGCTACTACCAGGCGTAAGCCGGATTGATTGCGTTATGATTGTCAAAATATCAGTACGACATTACGGAAAGCAAAAAGTCCGGGCTGTCTGGGATGTTCAAAACAGCAAATGGTGGTTTTCCGTTCTGGATATTGTTGCTGTGCTCAATGAGCAGGATGATGTCGGGAAGACCCGCAACTACTGGAAATACCTGAAGGGGAAGCTGAAAAAGGAAAAAGACCAGTTAATCAATGTCGTAAAACCAATGCGTCTTCCCGGTTCCGATGGCAGATCCCGTTCAACCGATTGTCTGGACAGCGCCGGGATCATTGAGCTTGCCAAAAGCTTTCCCAATACAAAGGCATCGAAGTTTCTGGATTGGTTCCTGTACAGTGACAATACAATAGACGGGCAAAGCAAAAAGAGAGCGTATGACCTCTTCGAAAGCGGTTTGCTGTCTTCTCTGGAACCGGGTACTGTTGAGTGCCTTCAGCAGATCCATGCCTATATTTTTGGCGGCCTTTACGAATTTGCCGGCAAAATCCGCGACAGGAACATCAGCAAAGGCGGGTTTGCTTTTGCCAATGCGCGCCATTTCGGAACCACGCTTCCCATTATAGAGTCCATGCCGGAAACCACTTTTGACCAGATCGCGGATAAATACGTTGAAATGAACATAGCGCATCCGTTTATGGAAGGGAATGGACGCAGTACGAGAATCTGGCTTGATCTGATGCTCAAGCGCACCCTGAAAAAATGCGTAGACTGGAGCAAAATTGATAAATTCGAGTATTTGAGCGCCATGAGAGAAAGCGTAGACAACAGTTCCCATCTGAAATCATTGCTTCGTGCGGCCTTGACGAACAAAATAGATAATCGTGAGCTTTTTATGAAAGGGATAGATTATTCTTACTACTACGAAAGCGATGATTCCAATATGGAACCTGATGGATTAAAGAAAAAAGTATCATCCCGAAATCCATAACGGGATTACATTGCTTTTTTTGTGCTTTGCTGATCGTTTTTTGTGATTCATAAGTCTTTGCGCTCCCTTAAAGCAGAAAAGCCCGCCCGTTCAAAAAGAACAGGTTGGAATCCAATCGGTTAGTCTCACTAACCGATTGCGTCATTTTGACGCAATATCTTCTGATGCGAATTCTGTTGTGATCGCCATCGCCCTGAAACGCGGCGGCTACGACAACGTCACCGTGGCGTGTTACTACCAGGCGTGAGCTGACCTCGAACGGTTATGGGCCCTTGCCCAAAAACACAAAGTCGTGAATAAAGATCGCGTAAACGCATAGAATGAAAGCGTTTATGTCGAAAACAAAGACGATGACACACAAAAACAGATTCATGCGGTTGTTTTTTATCAGCATAAACGTGTAGACTTGAAAAAACAGCAGGAAAGTGGGAGGGGCGTATATCGCGACATAGTTCAGAATGCTGAATACGGTGTCTGTTATCTCCTTGCGGGGAAAATACGGGAAACAGCTCATCAGGATCATCAGCGCCGCATGCAGCAAGCACAGAATCAAAAACGGCGGCAGATACCGGTGAACCTCTTTGCGCTGCTGTCTGTCGATGAAAAAAAAGATCCCGATCGTGATGCAGTCCCAGAATAAGCTCCCCAGAAAAGCTTCCTGTATATTTTCCATTTCCGTCCTGCGGATCGGCACTGCCTGCAGTGTTACGGCACTTCGATGTCCTTCGGCATGGTGCAGAAGTTTTCGATGCCGGTCTCGGTGATGAGCACGAGGTCCTCGATGCGGACGCCGCCGATGTCGTGGTAGTACAGGCCGGGTTCGACGGTGATGACATTGCCGGGCTGGAGCAGCTCGAAATTGCGCGCGGAGAACCGGGGCTGTTCGTGGATCTCGAGCCCGACGCTGTGTCCGAGGCCGTGGAAGTAGCCGCAGGGGAATCCCTCGTCGTCGACGCCGGTCTTGAACCCGGCTTCGGCGAGCGACTTGATGCAGAAATCCTGCATGAGGCTGCACGGGACGCCGGGCTTCAGCTGCGCCTCGACCGCCTCGTTCACGTAGCGGACCGCCTTGTACATCTCGAAGAGGCGCTTGCTGGCCTTGCCCTTCACGAATGTGCGGGTCATGTCGCCCCAGTAGCCGTTGATGTCGCTGCGCGGGAAGATGTCGGAGACGACGGGCGCGCCCGCCTTGATTGGGCCGCTGCCGATGCAGTGGGGCAGGGCGGAATCGGGGCCGCAGGAGATGATGGTGCCGACGGCGGAATAGGATTTGCGCTTGAACTCGGCCTCGACCTCGGCGCGGATGAATTCGCAGGTCAGGACCTTGCCGTGCCATTCGAGGAAGCCCTGGGAGTTGACCGTGGATTCGGCGATGAAGTCGCGCACCTGGAGCTGGGCCTCCTGCGTGGCGGCCTCGGCGGCGCGGAGCTTTTCGATCTCGTCGGGACGCTTCATGGCGCGTTCGGGGAAGAAGGGGCCGTCCGCCATGACGACCTCGACTCCGGCGGCGCGGAGCTTTTCGGCGAAGATGAGCGGGAAGCGTTCGGGCACCTGCCAGCGTGTCACGCCGTAGACTTTGCTGATGGCGGCGACGAGGCAGCGCTTGCAGTCCTGCGGGGCCTGTTTCAGGACGTCGGCGAAGTCGACCACCTCGATGCCGGGGCGGACTTCGCGGCGGGCGCGCGCGATCTCCAGCACGGAGACGAAGACATAGCGTTTCGCGCCGATCTCTGCGTAGATGAACTCATCGGGGGCGAAGAACCCGGACCCGTAGACCAGGTCGGCGGATTCGGCGGTGGTGGCGGCGATCAGGCGCGCCTGAAGATTTTTTTCCATGGAAAAAGGACCTCCTCGCTTGAAAAAGGATGGAAATGAAGTTAAATTGAATGATACGATTTAATATAACACATACCGCGGAAAAAGCAAAGATTCTTATGACGATTCCCAATACTCCAGTCGGCATCGGTGTCTCCATCACCGTGATCGCGCTCGGCTCCTACCTCGTCGGAGCCATCCCGTTCGGATTCCTGATCGGCAAACTGCATAAAGGCATCGACATCCGCAAGCACGGCAGCGGCAACATCGGCGCCACGAACGTGACGCGCGTGCTCGGCAAGGGCTGGGGCCGCCTGTGCTTCTTCCTCGATTTCCTGAAGGGCGCGCTCCCCGTGATCGCCGCCTCCATGCTCTCCGACCGCGAATCCTCGCAGTTCGTGGTGGAGCACCTGCCGGAATGGCTGAAGGTGGAATCGTGCCTGCCGGATCCGGGCGGACTGCTCGCCTGCGTGGCGGCGTTCGCGGCGGTCTGCGGACACATCTGGCCTGTGTACCTGAACTTCAAGGGCGGGAAGGGCGTTTCGACGGCGGCGGGCGCGATCCTGGCGCTGAATCCGCTGTCGCTGCTGTCCGCCGGAGCGGTGTGGGTGATCGTGTTCTTCGCCTCGCGCTACGTGTCGCTGGCGAGCATCGCGGCGGCCGTGTCGATCGCTGTGTTCTGCGTGGTCTACAAGATCGCCGGGCTGTCGAACGCGAATCCGCCGGAGATGATCCTCTTCTTCCTGCTCGCCGCGCTGTCCGTGACGAAGCACGCGTCCAACATCAGGCGTCTGCGCGAGGGCACGGAGAACAGGTTCGAGCGCAAGAAGAAGGCCGCGCCGCTCTCGATCGCCGCGCTTCAGGACAATTCCGCGATCAACGCGGCGGTGCTGGGCGACGGCGCCTGGGGCACCGCGCTCGCGCTCACGCTCCACGCCAACGGACACAATGTGAAAGTGTGGGGCGCGTTCCGGGAGAACATCGACGCCGTGAACCGCGACCACGAAAATAAGAAATTCCTGCCGGGCGTGCCGATCCCCGCCGACCTGGAATACACCGCCGACATGGAATCCGCCGTGAAGGACGCGCGGCTGGTCGTGCTCGCGACGCCGTCGCAGTATCTCCGGGGCGTGCTTCAGCAGTACAAGCCGCACCTGAACCCGGACACGCAGATCGTCGTGGACATCGTGAAGGGCATCGAGCTCAGCTCGCTGCTGACCATGAGCGAACTCTGCCGGCAGGAACTCGGCCCGACGCACTACGTGGCGCTCTCCGGGCCGAGCCACGCCGAGGAGGTCGCGCGCCGGATCCCGACGCTGGTCGTGACCGCGTGCGAGGACCGCGACATCGCGGAATACGTGCAGCGCATCTTCATGAACGAGTATTTCCGCGTGTACACGTCGTACGACGTGGTCGGCGTGGAGCTGGGCGGCGCGCTGAAGAACATCTACGCCATCGCCGCCGGCATCGTGGACGGCTGCGGCATGGGCGACAATTCGAAGGCCGCGATGATGACGCGCGCCATCGCCGAGATGTCCCGCCTGGGCAAGGTCCTCGGCGGCAAGAAGGAGACGTTCAGCGGGCTGAGCGGCGTCGGCGACCTGATCGTGACCTGCACCAGCAAGCACAGCCGCAACCGGTTCGTCGGCGAGGAGCTCGGCAAGGGCCGCAAGCTCGACGAGATCATCAAGTCCATGAACATGGTCGTCGCCGAGGGCGTGAAGACCTGCGAGGCCGCCTACGCGCTCTCCGAACGCTGGAACGTCGACACGCCGCTGATCCACGGCATCTACGCTGCGCTCCACGACGGACGCGATGCGCGCGAAGTCGTCCACGAGCTCATGACCCGCAAGGCGAAAAACGAGGAGGAGTGACGGGTTTTTCCTCCGTTCTATTTTCCTGAGTCAGTTTCCCTTTTTGCCGGATTGATGGTTTTCCCTCGGTCCGGCTTTTTTTATGCTTGGTAAGGATGAGGTCCCCGGAACGCGCATCCGACCTTGGTAAGGATGAGGTCCCTGACCTTGGTAAGGATGAGGTCCCCGGAAGCCTCGTGTCCGGGGGCGCAAAAAATCCCCGGCTCCGCGCTGGCGGGACCGGGGAGAGAATCGGATGATCCGGAAGCGAGGCGGGAGCCTCTTACTTCTGGAGGTCGTCGATGGCCTTGTTGACGGCGTCGTTGGTATCCTGGGCGGCGTCTTCGGCCTTCTTGGTGAACTTGTTGACGCCGGATTCGGTCTTGTCGATCGCCTTGTCGAGCTTTTCGCCGGCAGTTTCGTTCTTCTTGCAGGAGGTGAAGGTCAGGGCGCAGAACGCGGCCGCGGCGACGGAGAGCGTGAAGAGCAGTTTTTTCATGATGATATGCCTTTCGGTTTGTTGTTTGGTATGAGGAGAAAGCCGGATCGTAAAACGCGGTCAGGCGGCTTTCTTTTTTGGCTTGATGGTGAGGATGAATCCGAGGGCGAGGCTGAGGAACGCGCTCATGAGGACCTGGTAGTTCGCCGGGAGCGAGAACGTGATCGTGTGCGCCGGGATCCAGAAGACGACGATGGTCTTCAGCAGATAGGAGCCCCAGAGGTGCTTGTCGATGCCTTCGAGGAACTCCGCGCCGCCGAGGAAGCGCTTCTTCGTGATGCAGGTGTTCCAGTAATCGTGGCTGAGCATCATCGGGAAGCAGAAGATGAGGTTGGCCCACAGGGAGGTGGAGAAGCCCTGCCAGATGCGCTGCGCGGTGTCGTTTTCGAACGTGAGCGGCCAGACCGGGGTGCCCATGACGGCGTGGACGCCCTTTCCGAAGAGCGCGAACGCGATGGTGAAGAGCATGCCGTACACGCCCCAGACGAGGAACTTCAGGAGCAGGTCGGGGGTCTTCCAGCTGCCGGTCTTGCCGCGCACCTTGATCATTTCGCCGAACGTGGCGAGCAGGCCGACCTTCAGGAAGCCGGAGATGTAGGGGTAATGCCCGACGACGCGGCCGAAGTTCCTGATGCCGTCCGTGGAGAATCCGGCCCAGTAGAGGCCGTGCTTCGCGGATCCGGTCAGGGCGTTGAGGTCGATCTTCACGTCCGTGCCGTAATCCCACGGGAAGAAGAAGACGAGGCAGACGAACGCTGCGAAGTAGATGACCGCGATGATGTCGCCGATTTTGAATTTCATGGTAATTGTTTCCTTTTGTGGGGGTTGGGGAGATAAAAACTATAACTTATAACATAGCACGGAATCCCGAAAAAATCAAGTGAAACTCAGCCGATAAACGACCGAATCCGTCCTGTTTGAACTCATGAAGATTTTTTCGATTTCAGATCCCGGGGTTGTTGTTTCTTCTTTCCGGCTTTCTTTTTCCCGGCGAGTTCTGCCATGACGATCTCATACATCTCGCGGGCGTCTTTTTTCCTGTCCAGTTCATATTCGCTTGCCGCCGACGGGTTTTCCATCGCTTTTTTGAACCAGAAAAGCGCCTTGCGTTTGTCCCGCGGCATGTGTTCTCCGCTGTACAGCATCATGGCATAATCCCACTGACAGTCGATATCCCCCAGCATCGCGCCTTTTTTGTAGAACCATATGCCAAGCTCAACATCGTTCTGCTCTCCATCCCCGAATTCTCCGGTTACGCACTTCGCCCCGACCTCGTGCATGCAGTGGCGGTCGTTCAGAATCAGCGCCTTTAACGCCTCACGCAACGTAAAACAGTCACGTTCCAGTTTTTCGATTCTGTCAGTCAGTTTACTCATGAGAGAGTTCCTTTATCTGCCTGTACGGTAAAACGCTGTGTTAAGGATGGCTATATGCCCGGTATCAGAACAAATCGCTGTGCGATCCGGTACGCATCAACTCAAGAATGAGCTTCTCGTCCGAAATGGAGTAAATCAGCAACCAGTCCGGTCTGATATGGCATTCCCTGGCATTGTGATAAGCTCCGATCAGCACATGATCACGGTATTTTTCCGGAAGTGTTTTGCCCTCGGCAAGCATCGTGACCACGGCCTGAAGCTCGGCGATATTGAATTTACGTTTCTTAATCCGCTTATAGTCCCGCCTGAACCGGGCGGTAAATGTAATTCCGTATTTCATGAATCAAGAGCCTCGAACAGGCTTTTGATGTCATGGTAAACGGGCGCATTGGGATCATTTGCGAGACGGTGTCCCTCCGCGATGGCATCTATTGTTTCCTGATTGACGCGCGGTTCAGCCGTGATTTTGAAGGGAATCTCATGATCCCTGGCAATCCGTTTGAGGTAAATCGTGATGGCGGTGGACAGGTTCAGCCCCATATCCGCCAGACAGCTTTCGACTGCATTTTTCAATTCGGAGTCGACCCGAACACAGAGATTGGATGTACTCATATCTTCCTCCAAATGTTATATGTTTTGAATACAATATAATGCATTGTATTGAAAATGTCAAGCAAACAGCAAAAGAAAAAGAAAAAAACTCAATCGGGAAAAAGATGCAAGGGATGTTGCATTCAAATCTCGGCGCTGATGTTCCGGCCTTTGGAATCGCGCAGGAAACACGCGGCGATCGCCGCCGGGACCGCGATCAGCAGATAGACGCCCAGCAGGATCCGGAATCCCGCCGGAGCCGCCTGAAGCGTGCCGTCCACGGCGAACCGGTCGAAGAGCCGGCCCGCGAGCTGGGCGATGGCGATGAGG
>JAFSZN010000088.1 GCA_017455665.1 Lentisphaeria bacterium | reverse complement strand
CCTCCGAGAGCTTCATGGTGCCGATCTCGGCGGCGAATGCGGATCCGCTGCGGCCGGTCGCGACGATGGCGACCATCAGCGGACCGAGCTCGCGCAGGATCGTGCAGCCGATGACCATGGGCAGGAAATTGTCCGCGCCGTATTTGTGCGACTGCACTTCCGCCTGGTACGCCAGCACCACGCCCATCAGCGCGCTGATCATGATCGTGATCGGCACGCCGTCCGGGCCGCAGGTGTTCATGTAGAACAGGAAATCTTTCCAGCGGAGGCGTTTCGGATGGCGGATGCCTTCCCATAACGCGGCGGTGACGTCCCCCAGGAACGAGATCAGAGATACGACCTCGTCCTTGAGCTGGTATGCCATGTCTCCGCACTGAATGATGCTGTCCGCCGGATTCTTCATGAGATGTTCGCCTGCCTGTTTGAAGCCGGGCCGTTTGCCGTACTCTGCCGCGCCCGGCGCATTTGAATTCCGTGTTTAGAAAGGAGGTGATCCCGTGTTGTTAAAAGGACTGGTCGTTTCCGCCATCCGTTTTTTCTTCGTTTTCCGGGGCGGGCGGAGCGGCATAGGGTATTCCGTCGGGATCCAGCCAGAGGACCTTGCGGGCGCATTCGCCGCGGTCGTTTGTGCCGACCTCGAATTCGACCTTCTCGCCGATCCTGAGGTCGTCGAACTCGCAGTTCTGGAGGTCTTCCCACAGGAAGAAGAAATCGTGGTCGCCCCGCTCCGGCGTGATGAACCCGTATCCGCTCTTCAGCTGGACCACGGTGCCGCGGCGGCGTTCGGCGGGGAAGCTCTCGTCGTAGTCTTCCTCCTCCTCGTATCCATCGTCTTCCTCGGGCTCGGCGCCTTCCGAGGAGGAGTAACTGGAGTTGCCGCCGGAGACGAACAGCGCGTCGATCTTGTCCTGCGGATAGAGCTGTTTTTCGATGATGTCCTGCATCCAGATGCCGTAGGTGGCTTCCGCCATCAGGCGGCCGGATGTCATGGTCTGGCGGCGGCCGCCGTTGTCGTCCTCGTAGGCATACTCCCAGCCGATCACCATGACGCGCGCGCCGAGGGAGTTGAGCTTGCGGACGAGCGGGACATAGTCGCCGTCGCAGGCGACCAGGACCACGACGTCGAATCCGATGTGGACCATCTGCTCGTAGGCTTCCAGGGCGAGCGAGATGTTCGCGCCCTTTTCGGAACCGTGGCTGACAGGGAGGAAATGCGCCACGACGCCTTCGCGCGTCAGGACGTCGTCAAAATTGCGTTCGGAAAATAATAAATGCCGCAGATTCGCCTCGGCGGCGGTCAGGCGCCCCCGGAAATAATGGCTGTCGACGATGCGGCAGAGATTTTCATTTACATGTTCGCGTTCCGCCACCATCGTGCGGATGAGGCTGTGGAGCCCCGGGACGCTGATGCGGCTTTTGCGCGGATGCCCGTGATAGTAATAATTGCTGACGTGATAGAAATAATTTCCATCATAGAAGATGCCGATCCGGATTAACTTTGAATCGTTTTTCGCGTCCATGACAGGCAAGTCCTTTCCAAGTTTTGTTCTGTTCAGTTTGTACGGGATGATACTGAAATCGTTTCACTCTCGAAACATTTCAAGACTTTAACATAGCACGTTTTTTCTGAAATGCCAGTGCCTTTTTTGAAAAAACGCCGAAACAATTAGATTTTTTCCGTTCAGATTCCTTTCTTCCAAGTCATTCAGGTCTATTCGCTAACATGTTTCCCAAGTTGCTGTTTCATGTGCGTCAAATGTCGCGGAAACAGGTCCCGTCATCTACCACCTTCCGGATGCGCCGCCTCCGCCGAAGCTTCCGCCCCCTCCGCCGCTCCGGCTGCTTCCTCCTCCTCTGCTTCCTCCTCCGCGGCCGCCGCCGCGCGCCATTCCTTTCAGGACTTCCAGCAGGATCCGCAGGACGATGATCATGGCGACCAGCCCGACTGATTTTTTGACGTCCGGATGGATCATGAGGCGGGCAACGATCGTCCCGATAAGCTCAAGGACAATGAGGATGGCAATGACGCAGGCAAGAACCCCCTCGGCGTCGTTTCCCGCGGATGCCGTGTAGCCGCCGTATCCGTCCTCGTCTTCATCATCATCCCCCGCCGGTTTTTCCGGTCCGTTCTCGTTCAGGACGAACGCAGAAACGCTGGCGATTGCGAAAGAGATCGCCTGCGCGTATTTGCCCTGACGCAGGAACGGCGCCATGTTGCGCAGGATGTCGCCCGCACGGGCATCGTTGATGACACCCTCCAGACCGTAGCCGATCTCCAGACGGTTTTCGTGTTCCTCCATGGCGAGGAGCAGCAGGACGCCGTTGTCCTCGCCGCGCCAGCCGATCTGCCACTTCTCGGCGACGGCGAGGGAGAAATCCTCGACCGCGTCGCCGTGGAGCGACTGGACGATGTAGACCGCCATCTGGCCTTTCGAGGCCGCCTCGTAGGCGTCGATCTGAGCGGTCAGGGAGTCGATCTCGGATTGCGTCAGCACTCCGGCATCGTCGACTACGCGCCGCGTGCCCAGAGCCGGGATGCGCTCGTCCGTGGACTTGAAGTCGTCCGGATCGAAGACGTTCAGGTCGAAAGCGGCGTGCAGGACGAACAGCGCCATGCCGATCAGGAAGAGGCCGAAACACAGATTTCCCAGCTGGTTCGGGAACACGGATTCCCAGAACCCGAATCGTTTCGCTTTGCTTCTCATCCCGGTCTGCTTTCCTGCTTCGGCTGTCCGCTCGTTTCTTTAAGAAAAACCCGGGCGGACACCTGTGCGTCCGTCCGGGAAAGATGAACTCGGATCAGAATTCGACTTTCGGCGCTTTGACCACGGCGTCGTGACCCTCCGGGGGCTCGAAGTAGTCACGCGGCTCGAGGTTCAGGCCGATGAACGGAAGATTTCCGGCGAAGAGGGAGCCGGGGAACTGGCGGATCGTCCGGTTGAAGCTCTTGACATCCTGGTTGTAGCGTTTCCGGGTGACCTTGATGCGGTTTTCGGTGCCGGCGAGTTCGTCCTGGAGACGGAGGAATCCTTCGTTCGCCTTCAGTTCGGGGTAGTTTTCCGCGATGGCGAGCAGACGGCCGAGTCCGGCTGTCAGGGCGGCGTCGGCTTCGGCCTTCTCCTGCATGGACGACGCGCCTGCGAGTCTGCCGCGTGCGTCAGCGATGTTGGTGAAGACTTCTTCTTCGTGCGTGGCGTAGCCCTTCACGGTGGAGACCAGGTTCGGGATCAGGTCGTTGCGGCGCTGGAGGTCCGCATCGATGTTCGACCATGCCTCGTTTACGTTTTCATCCAGGGCGATCAGGGCGTTGCGCTGGCCGATGATGTAGCATCCGCCGAAGAGCACGACCACGGCGAGGACGCCGATAAAGAGCATGAACTGTTTCATTGGGGGGTATCCTTTCTTGTTCGGAAAATGAGTTCAAAACTGTGCGTGTCAGGGCGGCGCGGTTCCGTTTTCCCGCTCCGCCTCAAACTTTTTCCATATAAAATACCACTACTGTCCGGTAAAAGTTTTGGGGTATGATTGAAAACGTCGGCTCCTGCGCTATATTAAAGAGCGCTAACAACCTCAATATAAACGTAGGAGGTCCGACAATGTATTACTATAGCATCTTCCAGCAGCTTTTCAAGTT
>JAFSZN010000087.1 GCA_017455665.1 Lentisphaeria bacterium | reverse complement strand
CCGCCGTCGCGAAGAAGCTCCCCATGAGCACGTTCCTCCAGTCGCTCGCCAATCCGGCGGCGGGCACCCCGAACTACATCCGCAATGCCGCATCCGGCATCCTGAGCCAGAGCGTGATGAGCAACAGTGTGATGAGCAACGCGCGCCCGGTCGTCCAGATCGACAAGGAAGACGATCCGGCCGTGCCGCCGTCAAAGTGGTCCGCCTCCGGCATGGAGGACGTCCAGTACAAATCCGTCGGAAAGCTCACGATGGATAAGGGCGACGTGCTATACCTCCCGATCGCATCGGAAAAGACGGATTTCGAATACGTCACGACCTGGTCGGCTCCGCTTCAGGGCGAATTCGCGTTCGGGGAACAGACGCCCGACACGAACGTCTGGAGCACGGTCCGTTTCCGCAATCCGTTCGATTTCGCCCTCACCACCGCCCCGTACGAGATCGAACGCGACGGCAAGATCCTCGGTCAGAGCACCGGCTCCTGGTTCGGAGCTGGCGAACTCGCCTCCGTGAAGATCACGCATGCGCTGGGTGTCTCCTGCACCATGTCCCACTTCGAGAGCGGCAACCGCGACCGCGTCTTCCGCGTGCCGAGAACGGAAGGGCTCCCCGAACTGCGCTACCGTTACCCGGACGTCACGGTCGAGCTCGCCCTCGTGAACCGCACGGGCAAGGACGTGAAATTGAGCGTCGATTCCGTCTTCTTCGGCGAACTGATCGAGGCGGACGAAAAACCGGCGAAGTCCGTCATGACGACCGACCGCACCATGAACAGCAAGAACCGGCTCGTCTGGGACATCACCCTCCCTGCGAACAGCAAAAAGACGCTCACCTACACGTACAAGGTCATCAAAGACAGATAACACCGGGCTTTCGAAACGTTCCCGACGCCGGAGCAGAAGAAAAACACCTGCCCCGGCGGCTTGTTTCTGCTTGAAAAACGCCCGCCCGCGGAGTATATTATTGTTTGCGAAACATTTTTGACAGGAGATGCAGGACCATGCTGGACGACAGAGACTATATGAGACGGCGGCCCGAACCGGAGAACACGGTTCAGACCGGGCTGAAATGCGTTTACGCGCTGATCGCGGTCAACGTGCTGGCGTATATCTTCACGATGGCGCAGCAGCAGTTCGCCATCGACGTACTCTGGCTCAGCGGAGACCATTTCCGGGGCGGGATGTTCTGGCAGCCGCTGACCGCGATGTTCATGCACGGCGGCCTCTCGCACATCATCTTCAACATGTGGGGCCTCTACATCTTCGGCGGCATCGTCGCGCCGCGTCTCGGCGGCAAGGCGTTCCTCGGGCTCTACCTCTCCACCGGCCTGCTCGGCAACCTCGTCTGGCTGGCGGCGGCGTGGAACAGCCCGGCGGTGCTCTGCGGCGCGAGCGGCGCGGTCATGGCGGTCACGGCCGCGGCCGCGGTCATGGCGCCGGAGACGCCGATGCTCCTGCTCTTCATCCCGTTCCCGATCAAGCTCAGGACCATGGCGATCGTCTTCTTCGTCCTGGAGCTCGTGCTGGAGGTCACGGGCGGCCAGCCCGGCGTGGCGAACCTCGTCCACATCGCCGGGTTCATCGGCGGCTACCTCTTCATCAAGATCTTCTTCCGCCGCGAAATGCTCTGGGATCCGGTGTCCCCCAATGCCTGGCAGCGCGGATACCGTCCGCCGCGCGGCGACCGCAGCGGCAATTCCTCCGCCTCCGGCTGGACCTACCATCGCCGCCCGGACCGCGAGCCCGACCGCGGCCCGAATTTCAGCACGGATTCCAATTACGGGTTCAACGGCACGCGCGTCTCCCAGCGCGAACTCGACTATCTGCTCGACAAGATCTCCCGGAGCGGCATCAATAGCCTGACCGAACAGGAGCTTCAGCGACTGAAGCAGGCGCGCGAGGAAATGCGCCGCTCCTGAACTCATCTCCCCACAAGAAACCAATTCTCCCTACCCCATCCCCGATTCACACCGAAAGGAACCGCACCATGAAAATCCTATGGGTCACCAGCGAAGCCATCCCCTACGCGAAAACCGGCGGCCTCGCCGACGTTTCCGGCGCCCTGCCGGAAGCCCTCGCCAAACGCGGACACCAGGTCACGGTCTTCATGCCGTTCTACCGCCAGCAGATGGGGAAACTCAACCTCAAGTTCGACGAACGCCTCGACCTCATCGGCGTGCCGTTCGGACCGGGCATGGAGTGGGCGGGCGTCAATATTTTGAAGATCGGCGACAACCTCACGTTCATGTTCCTGGAGTACGACCGCTTCTTCGACCGGCCGCGCCTGTACGACTGGGACGGCAGGGAATACGGCGACAACGCCGAGCGGTTCGCGTTCTTCTGCCGCGCCGCCATGGAGGTCGCCGTGCTCCGCAAGCTCAACCCGGACATCCTGCACGTGAACGACTGGCACGCCGCGCTGTGCAGCGTGTACCTGAAGAGCGACTACTACCGCACGCTCCCGGCGTTCCGGAACTGCCGCAGCGCGCTCACGATCCACAACATCGGCTACCAGGGCATCTTCCCGAAGGACAAGCTGTACTGGACCGGGCTGGGCTGGGACTTCTTCAACTACACCTGCCTCGAATACCACGACTGCCTCAACTACCTCCACGGCGGCATCATGACCTCCGACATGGTGAACGCCGTCAGCCCGACCTACGCGTCCGAAATCCTCTCCCCCGAGTACGGATTCGGCCTTGACGCCTCGCTCCGGCACGTCGCCGCGCGCGGCAGGCTCCGCGGCATCCTGAACGGCATCGACGTGGACGAATGGGATCCCGCGAAGGACAGGACGCTGCCCGCCACATTCACGCCCGACGACCTCTCCGGCAAGGCCGTCTGCAAGGCGGCGCTTCAGAAGCAGTTCGGCCTGAAACAGGATCCCGATGTGCCGCTCTTCGCCACGATCTCGCGCTTCGCCGAACAGAAGGGGCTGGACGTCTTCGCGCGCGGCCTCGAATACCTCGCGCAGAACTTCGACATGCAGTTCGTGGTGATCGGCAGCGGCGACATGTACCTCGAAAACTGGTTCCGCTACCTCGCCGGAAAATTCCCCGGAAAGATCGGCGTGTACATCGGATACGCCAGCCAGGCGACCGCGCACCTCGCCGAGGCGGGCGCCGACTTCTTCGTCATGCCGTCCCGCTACGAGCCGTGCGGCCTCAACCAGATGTACAGCATGCGCTACGGCACGCTCCCCGTCGTCCGCAGCACCGGCGGCCTCGCCGACACCGTGATCAACCTCGACAACGACAAGTCCCCCGCGACCGGATTCGTGTTCTGGGACCTCAACTCCATGGCGCTGAACAACACCATCACCTGGGCGGCGAACGTCCGCAAGGGCAAGCCGGAGATCTTCCGCAAAATGATCCGCCGCGCCATGACCACCGACTTCTCCTGGAACCGCACCGCCGGAAACTACGAGCGGATGTACGAAGATGCTCACAAGTGATTTCGACTACGAACTGCCCGAGGAACTGATCGCGCAGGAGCCTTCGCAGGTGCGCGGCGCGGACCGCATGCTCGTGCTCGATCCCGCCACGTCGGACGTCTCGATCGGGATGTTCGAATCGCTCCCGGACTATCTGCGGCCCGGCGACGCGATCGTGCTGAACAACACCCGCGTCATCCCGGCGCGCATGTTCGCGCGCAAGGAATCCACCGGCGCGGAAGTCGAGCTGTTCTACCTGAATCCCGACACCGAAGGCCGCTGGATCTGCCTGGCGCGCGGCGCGAAACGCCTCAAAGAGGGCACCGTGCTGAGGCTGCGCACCTCCGGCGGCGAACTCTCCCCGTACCGCGTCGCGGTCGCCGGGAAACTCCCCGACGGTTCGTGCGTGATCGACCTCGCCGGGAATGATCCGCAGGAGGTTTTCGCCGCCTGCGGACATCTCCCCCTGCCCCCGTACATCAAACGCCCCGACCAGCCGCTCGACAGCGACCGCTACCAGACGATCTACGCCCAGTGCAAGGGCGCGGTCGCGGCCCCGACCGCCGGGCTGCATTTCACCGAGAAGACGTTCGCGGCGCTGAAGGAGAAAGGCGTGGAACGCGTCGAGCTCACGCTTCATGTCGGCGCGGGCACGTTCAAGCCCGTGTCCGAGGAGAAGATCGAGGACCACCCGATGCACGCGGAGTATTTCGTCTTCACGCCGGAGGCCGCCGAACGCCTCAACCGCGTCCGCGCCGCCGGGGGCCGCATCCTCGCAGTCGGCACCACCTCGCTCCGCACGCTCGAATCCTGCGTGGACGGCCACGGCATCTTCACGGCGCGCACCGGGGAGACGTCCATCTACATCTACCCGCCCTACCATGTGCGCTCCGCCGACATGCTCCTCACCAACTTCCATCTGCCGAAAAGCACCCTCCTCATGCTCGTGTCCGCCTTCGCAGGCATGGAGCCCATCCGCAAAGCATACCGCATCGCCGTGCGGGAACGCATGAAGTTCTTCAGCTACGGCGACTGCATGCTGATCACCGGGCGCGTCTGAGCGGACGGAGGGGGAACGGAGGCGCGCATGTCGAAACTGCATCCCGAGTTCAGGCCGTCGG
>JAFSZN010000086.1 GCA_017455665.1 Lentisphaeria bacterium | reverse complement strand
GATGCTGTCGATGCCGCTGTTCACGAAATTGCTCAGCACGAAGTCGATGATGCGGTATTTGCCGCCGAACGGGACCGCGGGTTTCGCGCGCTGGTCGGTCAGGGGAGCCAGACGGGTCCCTTCGCCGCCTGCGAGGATCATTGCCAAAACAGATGTTCTCATGGTTCAAACCTCCTGGTGGTGTATTTTTTCAAATGGTTTATTTCTTAACAAAACGTTCCACTATTTAGAAAATATACCCCCGTCCGAAATAAAGTCAAGGCGGAAAGACAAAAAAAGACGGAAAAGCGAAAACAGAGGGACGATCCGGGACGGTGATGTCCCTGCGAAACGGGATGCGGCGGCACACGCTTTTCTGTGCGTTCCGCATGCTTTTCTGCGCGTTCCGCGTGTTTTCCCAAAGGCAAATGCAAAAATGCATTTCCGCGTTGCCGTCCGGGCATATTCCGGCAGGCTTTCCAGTCCGGCTGAACAGCTGCCGACTTTTTTCAAGCCCTCTATCATATTCGGCCAGTCATTTTTTTGTCTAAAAACCGAAAAGTCGTCATATTAACAGATTTTTTCACATTTTTCCGCCTTTTATTCAATGTTTTAACGATTCAGGGTTTGAAAACGCGGAAAAAGCGTGTATTTTCCTGTATCGGCTATTCTTTCACACGGACAGGACACACAAACCGCCTGCGCCCATTCTTTCAGCCCGGCCCGCGGAGAAAAGGAACTGCACCCATGAGTGACGACACGAAAATCGAAGTGGAAATCTTCTGCGGCATGACATGCTATATGCTTGGGAATGCCCGAATCCTGAACATCGGGGCGCATTTGCCCGAGAAATGGCTCCCTCACATCGAGCTGATGGTGTCGCAGTGCCCCGTGGACTGCGGATGCCTGGACCTCGCGAAGGCGCCGTTCGCACGCATCAACGGCCAGCTCATCCAGAACGCCACGCTGGAATCGGTCTGCGCGGCAATCACCGAGATCATGAACCGGGAGGAGGAAGCATGAACATCGAGTATTCCAACAGTCCCGAGCGCCAGCGCCGCGAGCTTATGATCCGCCTCGCCTGCGAGTTTCAGAAAGGCACGCTGGAAGATACGATCGACAAGCTCCCCTTCTACGTGAAACCGTCCGGGTCCAAGCCGCTCCACTGCTGCCTGGCGCATGACCGCGAAGTGATCCGCAGCCGCATCATGGCGCTCCTCGGGTTCGACGCGCAGAACGAGGAAGACGACAGCCGGTTCCCGCACGAATATCTTGAGCTCATTTCCGCGGATTCCGAGCGTCCAGAGCGCCCCCTCACGATCGCGAGGTCGGCGTGTTCCAGCTGCGCCGACGCGAAGATCGAAGTCGTCCAGAGCCTCTGCCGCAACTGTTTCGCACAGACCTGCATCCACGTCTGCCCGAACAACGCCATCAACATCATGCGCGGCAAGGCGTTCATCAACCAGGAATCCTGCGCCCAGTGCGGGAAATGCCTCATCGACGTCTGCCTCTACAACGCCATCAAGCGGTTCCCGATCCCCTGCGAGGCAGCCTGCCCGGTCGGCGCGATCAGGAAAAATGAGCAGGGCTTCGCCGAGATCGACTTCAAGAAATGCACGTTCTGCGGCAAATGCTTCCGCGCCTGCCCCTACGGCGCGGTCATGCAGCGGTCCGAACTCATGCCCGTGCTGAAGCTCCTGACCGAAGGCCGCCAGGCGATCGCGCTCGTCGCGCCATCCACGCTCAACCAGTTCCCCGGCGGACGCGAAAAGCTGTTCAAATCCCTGCGGAAAATCGGTTTTGCGGAGATCATCGAGGTCGCCGAAGCCGCGGAGACCGCGGCGGGCATGGCGGCGGAGGAATTCATCCGCAAGATGAAGCTCGGCGGCAAACTCGTCGCCGATTCCAGCTGCCCGGCGTTCGTCGAACTCGTCCGGCGGCATCTCCCCGCCATGCGTCCCTATCTCTCGTCCGTGCCGAGCGCCATGGCGCTTGCCGGACAGAAAGCCCGCGAGCTTTATCCCGACGCCGTGAACGTCTTCATCGGCCCGTGCATCGCCAAACGCTACGAATCGCTGTCCTGCCCCGGCGTGGACCGCGTGATCACGGTCGAGGAACTCGGCGCGATCCTCATCGCGCTCGGCGGCGCCGAACTGGAGCCGCAGGACTACATCCCGCAGGACCCGGACGTGACGGAGCACGATTTCTCGCGCACCTGCGCCGCGACGGGCGCCATGCTCGCCGCCGCGCTTGAATTCGAGCCCGAACTCGAACTCCAGGAGAAGTTCATTGACGGCATCAACGCCCAGACGCTGAAACTGCTCCATCTCTTCCTGTTCGGCAGGTCGCACGCAAATTTCATCGAGGTGCTCGGATGCAGCGGCGGCTGCCAGAACGGCCCCTGCTCCCTCTCCATTCCGAACTGAGTTTTACGGGAGGTTCATTATGAGATCAGCTTTTTCCCGGTTTCTTCTTTGTTCATTCGTGAGCTGCGCCGCCCTGCTGTTTGCTCCCGCCGGGCTCCGCGCCGCCGATCCCGCGCCGAAGACCGACGAATCCGGCTGGGTCCTGCCCGATGCGAAGAACGCCGGGACGGGCTGGCATGCCCGCCTGAAGGAAGCCCGCGCCGAAGCGGCAAAGGAGAACAAGCCCATCCTTGTTCTGTTCACCGGGCCGGACTGGAGTTCCGCCAGCAAAAAGTTCGAGTCCTCGGTCCTCCGCTCCAAAGAATACGCCGAGTCGATCCGCCCGGCGGTGGTCGGGCTGTACATTCAGCATTTCGTGAAGACAAAAGCGCCGGAGGAGCAGGTCGACGCGAACCAGTCGCTGCGGAAATCGCTGAGCGTCCCGGCGGTCTACCCGTGCACAGTCGTGCTCGGCTCCGACGGCAGGAAGATCCTCGGCGTCATCCCCGGCGCACCGGACAAAAAAGAGTACCTTCAGCAGATATCCAAGCTCACGGGCATCAAACTTGCCGAATGATTTCCGCCGTTCGGAGAAAGCCCGTCTTCCCCCCCCCTGCGGGAAACCTGTGCTCCAAAGATCGACTTTTTTCTTTTTTTTCCTTGACATGCTTTTTATTTCAGGATATATTACAGAATGTATTCTTTATTATAATCCGGACGCGGGCTTCCGCCGGATGACAGCGGATGACCGCCCGGAACAACCTGCAAAACCAGGAGCAGACAATGAAACATCAGATTTGCCGCACCGTGCTTGCGGCAGCGGCGGTGACCGCCGGCGTGTTCCTGTCGGCATGCGGCCTCTTCCGTGACACCAAGGACAGCGTGTTCGACGACGCCGAGGACGCCATTGCGACCGACTGGGCCGCGTCCAACATCAAAACCGCGCAGTTCGAGTACGAATTCGGCGACGGAAAAACTTCGACGATCCGTTTCCAGGCGCCGGCCGATGTCCGCATCGACGTGCTGGACGGCATCAATTCCGCGGTGTTCTGTCTGAACCGCGGCGCATCCGGCTGGATGTACCTGCGCGGGGAAGTCATCGACATGACGGCGGAAGACATCATGGAAATGCACGGCGCCCTGCTTCAGACGATCCCGTTCCGAGTGAACTACCAGGACATCTTCACCAACGCCGAGCTTCAGGAAGCGTCCGAGGACGCCTGCGGCGAGGAATGCGACGTGATCACCGCGGTCTTCCGCCGCGCTCCGGAGATCAAGGCAAAAATCTGGATCGGAAAGAAAACCGACCTGCTCCGCCAGTTCGAAGTCACCAGAGAAGATGGCGTCTACACGATGCAGTATTTCGACTACCGCACCTACGGCGACGTCACGCTTCCTTCGGAGATGTTCAGATTCACGCCGGACGGAGCCACGAAGCTGTCGCTCGTCTCGTTTGAAACGAACATCGAGTTCCCGGAATACGTGTTCCGGAAGCCCGAAAAACTCAGCGCCATCGAAGGAGACTGACCATGAACCATACCGCACGTTTTGCAATTCTGGCGGCCGTTCTGTTTGCCGGGACGGCAGTGTTCGCCGCGGATACGACCAAGGACAGCGCCAAGGGACCGACGACACATACCGTCAAGCTGAAAGACGGAAGAGTCCTCGAGGACGCCTTTATCCTCGACAAGAAGCCGAACGGGATCACGCTCGCCTACAAGGATGGCTGCATGTTCATCAAGTATTCCGACATGCCGACCGAGTTCCAGCAGAAATTCGGCTACGATCCGGTCAAGTCCGCCCGCTACGAAAAGAAGATCGACGACCAGAAAAAGGCAAACAAGAAAGCGCAGGAAGAACAGAAGGCGAAGCAGGAAAAGCAAAAGGCCGAACAGGAGAAGCGCAACAAGGACCGCCGGATCAGCCAGCAGCAGCAGAAAGTCCGCAAGCTCGAGCTTGAGCTCGAAGAGGCGAAGAAGAAGCTCGAGAACACGGAAAGCACCGTCAGCCAGGACCGCGGCGCGCTCGTGTCCACCATCAGCAACTCCACACGGGTCTCCGTCGATACCCCGTGGGGCGTCGGCCGCATCCGGACCAGCTCGAACAACAGCGCCGTCAGAAACAAGCTCATGAAGGAAGTGGATACCCTGAGCATGAAACGCGACAACCAGGCGCAGGACGTGATCGACCTGCAGCTGAAGCTCGAAGCCGCGCAGAAGACGCTCGACACGCTTCTTGAAAACAGCGGAAAATAAACAGCCGGCGGAAGATTAAGATTCTTCCGGCGACGAGGGAACGCGCCCGCCCGCATGAGCGGAGAGTTCCTCATCTCATTCCGGCACATGCTCCGGTGAAGGGGCGGATAATCCATCCGCCTCACACCGGAGCTTTTCGTTTATGGGATCTCCCCCCCTCGTTTTTCGACTTGTTCCGCTTATTTGCGCGGGAGGCGTTCCGTGCGGATCGGAAGCAGATAGAGCGCCGTCAGGAAATTGACTCCGGCGACGAGCGCGAGCACGCCGACCGTGGAAAGCAGGCCGTGCGCCATGAGCTGCGCCGAAACGACCGTGCCGAGCGCGATCGCGAACGAGTTCACGATGTTGTTCGCGGCGACGGCGCGTGCGACTTCCTTCGGGTCGGCTTTGTGCTGGAGCAGGGCGTTCAGCGGCACGGAATAGAACCCGCCGCATGCAGCAAGCAGGACCAGGTCGCCGGCGATGCGCCACGAGGCGGGGTATTTCAGCAGTTCGGCGACGGTGAAGAGCGTTTCCGGGGTGTCCGGCGTGTGCGACCACGACCGCGCCGCGAAGAACAGGTCGATCGTGAAGAACGCCATGAGGACGAGCGCGGGCGAGACGAGCGGCATCACGGGGCGGCGTCGTCCCGTGGTCTGGCACAGCACGGACCCGATCGCGACGCCCGCCGAGAAGAGCAGGTAGAGGACCGGGACGAGGTGCGATGTGGCGTTCAGCACATCCTTGCAGAACCCCGCCAGCAGCGACACGTACAGCGCCGCCGTCATCCAGAACGTCGAGAGCCCGAGCACGCAGTGCGTCAGGACGCGGTCGCGGAACACCGCCCGCAGGACGTCCCACGAGGCGCGGATCAGGTTCGGGTCGATGCGCAGCGAGGGGGACTCCGGCTTCATCTCCGGGATGAGGAACGCGCCGCAGAGACCGAGTGCCGCCATGAGCAGGATGACCGTGCCGGTCACGAGTCCGCCGTGCGGAACCGTGATCAGGTAGTTTCCGAGGACCGCGCCGAAGATGACCGCCACGTACGTCCCCGCGTTCACGTAGGCGTTGCCGCGCAGGAGTTCGCGTTCCTCCAGCATCTGCGGGATGTAGGCGTATTTGAGCGGGCTGAACAGCGCGGACTGCGTGCCCATGAAGAAGAGCAGGACGAGGAGGGGCCAGACGCTGCCGCGGATGAAAATGAAGAAGACCGGGACCATGAGCACGAATTCCATGATCTTGCAGGCGCGGAAGAGCTTGTGTCGCGGGAATTTGTCGGCGAGCTGGCCCGCGGTGGCGGAGAACGGGAAATACGGGAGCATGAGGAGCGCCATCGCCGTAAAGGACAGGGCGTTTGCCGTGCCGGACGAATATCCGGACTGGTACGAGATCATGATGATCAGCGCGCTGCGGAACAGGTTGTCGTTGAACGCGCCGAAGAAGAACGTCAGGAAGAACGGAAAGAATCTGCGTGAGAAAAACATGTCGAGGGGATCGGGGTTGAAAGGGTTTGTGACGGATATAATATAAAACGCGGCGACGGAATGTCAAGCGCGGGACGCTGTTTCTCCGACATGGAAGCTGTGATGAAAAAAACCTGTTTTGGAATATGAAGCATAGTTTTGAGGCAGATCATATTTTTGAAGCAACCATTCAAGTTTCTGTCAAAAGGAACTTGTTTTGACAGAAACTTGCGCGTATGCGCGGGAGGCACTGGATTGGCGGTTTTCTCGCACTGCGCGTATGCGCGGGAGGCACAGGATCGGCGTTTTTGTCGCACTGCGCGTATGCGCGGGAGGCACAGGATTGGCGGTTTTGTTGCACTGCGCGTATGCGCGAGAGGCACTGGACTGGTGTTTTTGTCGTCGGACAGCACTGGTGCGGACGCCTTTTTGCCGTTTTTTGCGGAATCCGGCTTGAAAAATCGTCTTGATACGGCTATCTTATTATTTTCAAGAGGTTTTTACTTCAATTTAACAATAACGAAACAGGTCCCGATTATGGCGAATTATGATGTCAAGGACGTGAACGGCGTCGAGCACCTCAGGCTTGAGGAATCCGACGTCGCCGCTCTCGTCGAGTCCGATCAGGTCACGGCCACGTGCCCGATGAAGAAATCCCCCATGCCGTCCTGGTCCACCGCCGCGAAATTCGATTTCCTCACCAATCTGCTCGACGAACAGCGCAAGCGCCTCGCCGTGAACGCCGCGCAGGCGCGCTCCGACAGCGGCATCTTCTCCCAGAAGGAGCTGACCGACCAGCAGAAGATCGCGCTCGCCGAAGAGGAGAAATTCGTTGCGAAACCGGCGGCCCCGGCCGCCCGCTTCAAGGCGTTCTTCATCGACTTCATCTTCGCGCTGTTCAAGGCGGTCCCGGTCGAACTCGCCGCCATCGCCGCCGTTTATCTGCTCGCCACGTTCGGCGCGTCCGATCTGCCGAAACCGACCTTCCCCGCCGATCCCCAGATCAAAACGCGTCCGACAACGTTCGCCGCGCTCGACGCGGATGCCGGGTTCAAAGCCGGTTCGCTTTTCACCGACGAAGCCACGAAGACCCAGTATATCTGCCTCTCCGCCGAGAAAGGCAAAGCGGTCTGGATTCAGTCCGCCACGGCAGGACGCATCGCCGTCGGCGCGGCGCTCCTCTTCTTCGCGTGGGAATTCGTCATGCTCGGCTGGGGCCTCTGCGCACACGCCCAGACGCGCGGCATGGGGAAAAACGGCTTGACGCTCTGCAACGCCAAGGACATCCGCGTCGAACTGAACGGCTTCCAGGTGTTCGTGTCCGTCCTGCTGACGCTCATGACCTGGTCCATCGCCTGGATCTTCGTGCTGGCGATCAAACGGTCGCCCGCCGAACTCGTCTCGTTCACGCGCTGCACTGCGGAATAATCGTCCGACAAACGCGTCGTTCACGACCGCACCGGATATCATAATCTTCCGGTGTGGTCGCCGGAAACGAGGCATTTTTTTTCGCTTCCGAGGCGTTCCGCGCCCTGTGTTTCATCCGCATTGATGGTGGAAAGCGGCGCAGTTTTCTCAAAATAAAGAGGGGGGTTGTCCGATCACCGGATCAAAAATGACGACCGGACCGTCATTTATACTCTATTCCAACAGAAAGAGTTGACGGAATGACGGACGGATTTGACGGAATGACCGTTATGATCTGACGATAGATGGCGTCCGCATGGAGACGCCGATTCGTTTGTAAATAATATTAACGATTCTTATTCGACTGGAATCCCCTCTCGCATCCCCATATGATCGTTACGTTTCAGATGCCTTTTTTCAGTTTCCGGACGGAAGCTGCGTCCGCAGAAGCTCGCGGTCGAAGGTCCGGACAGAAAAAACAAGCTCTGCGAAAAAACGGAACGACAAAAAGCCCTCCGCCGCATCAGGGCGACGGAGAGCCGGAATCGCGGGCAAATCAGCGTAATGCGCCGTAACGCTTACTCTTTCTTCTTCCAGTCGAGCGCGCCGGTGGGGCATTCCTTGACGCACGCGCCGCAATCGACGCAGTAGTCCGGGAGGCCCTGACCGAAGGTCGTGTCGACCATGGTGTGGAATCCGCGTTTCATCATGCCGAGGAGGGACTTGTTGATGACCTCGGAGCAGACTTTCACGCAGGTGCCGCAGCGAATGCATTTCTGCTTGTCGTGGATGATGTATTTGTGGCGGACGTCGACGGCGGAGATCGGCTTGGCGCCCTTGTAGGCGTTGGGGTCGACGCCGTAGGCGGTCGAATGCTTTTTCAGCAGGCAGTCGTGCTTGCCGGTGCAGCTGCATTCGATGCAGCGGTCGGCTTCGCCGGAGACCTGTTCGGGCGTGAACGTCGGATAGAGCTCGTGGAACGTGGTCTTGCGTTCCTCCAGCGGGATGTATTCGGGCTGGATGCGCTCGGCGTCGGAGACCTGGCGGATGTAGACGAGGTCTTCCTTGGCGAGGGAACGCCAGTGGCCGCGGGAGACGTTGAATTCGTACGGCGCCTTGTGCGGGACGCCGTTGAGGAAATCGACGACGGAGAGCGCGGCCTTGCGGCCGGCGGCGAGGGCTTCCACGACGGTGGCGGGGCCGGACACGCAGTCGCCCGCGGCAAAGACTTTCTTTCTGCCGGAGCAGGTGAAATCGTCGGCGGAGATCTCGAAGCCGCGTTTGGAGGCGGCGAAGCCTTCGGGCACGACGGTGCGCTGGCCGATGGCGGAGATCACGGTGTCGGCCTGGAGCTTGAACTCGGAGCCGGGGATGAGGACCGGGGAACGGCGTCCGGAGGCGTCGGGTTCGCCGAGCTGCATACGTGCGCAGGAGAGCGAGAGGGAGCCGTCGGCGTTCTTCGTGAGGGCGGCGGGCGCGGTGAGGAATTCGAACTTGACGCCTTCCTCCATCGCCTCGTCGACTTCGATCGCCTGCGCGGGCATTTCGTTGCGCGTGCGGCGGTAGACGATGGTCACGTCGCCGCCGAGGCGCAGGGCTGTGCGGGCGCAGTCGATGGCGGTGTTGCCGCCGCCGACCACGATGGTGCGGCCGGGGTTCGGACAGTCCTTCCAGTTCTTTCCGGCGATGTCGCCGAGCCACTGGATGCCCTTCTGCGCGGCTTCCTCGCCGTCGATGCGCATGGAGCTGGACGCCCAGGAGCCGACCGCGAGGATCACGGCGTCGAAATCCTGTTCGAGCTGTTCGATTGTGAAGTCCTTGCCCATGGTCTGGCCGGTGCGGATCTCGATCCCGCCCATCTTGCCGAAGTGGGCGAGCTCCTTGCGGAGCGTGTCCTTCGGGAGACGGAATTCCGGGATGCCGTAGCGGAGCATGCCGCCGGCTTCGGGCATCTGTTCGAAGAGGAACGAGGCGACACCCTGCAGGCGGAGGTAGTAGGCGGCGGAGAGGCCCGCGGGGCCCGCGCCGACGATGGCGACGCGCTTGCCGTTGAGGGCCGGGAGGTCTTCCATGTACGTGTCGTAGTACATGTCGGCGGAAAGGCGCTTCACGTCGTTGATGGAGACGGGCTTGCCTCCGATGTTGCGGCGGCAGTCGCGCTCGCAGAAACGCGGGCAGACGCGGCCGACGGACATCGGCAGCGGGATGCGCTGCTTGATGATCTCAAGGGCCTTCTTGAAGTCGCCGTTGCGGCCGGCGCGGACGTATTCCTCGACGGTGGCGTGGGCGGGGCAGGCGAGCGTGCAGGGGGCTTCGCAGTCGCCGGTGTGCTCGGAGACGAGCAGGGAGAGCGCGGTGCGGCGCATGTCCTTCACCTCGTCGGAGGAGGCGTCGATCTCCTGGCCGGGGGCCGGGCAGGCGGAGCAGGACGGCAGGAACTTTCCGGTCTTGCAGTCCTTCACGACGCAGACGAAGCAGCTGGTGGTCTTGGAGATTTTCTGGTTGTAGCAGAGCGTGGGGATTTCCACGCCGATGCGGGCGGCGGCCTGAAGGATGGTCTCGCCCGGCTGTGCGGCGACCTCGCGGCCGTCGATTTTGAAGATGATGTCAGACATGGACGTTACCTCAGGCATTGGCGGATTGTTTGCGGACGCGGGAGACGGCCTTCTTCGGGCAGACTTCGATGCAGGAATTGCACTTGGTGCACTTGGCGTTGTCGACGGAGAAGTTGTTCGCCGGGTCGATCGCGCCGACGGGGCAGGTCTTCACGCAGAGCTTGCACTTGATGCACTTGGCGGGGTCGATTGCGACGTCGACGAGCGCGGGGCATGCGAGCGCCTCGCAGACGTGGTCCTGGACATGCGCGAGATATTCGTTCTTGAAGTAGCGGAGCGTGGAGAGCGCGGGGTTCGGAGCGGTCTGGCCGAGGCCGCAGAGCGCGCCCTTCTTGATCTTCGGGGCGATGTCCTCCAGGAACGCGATGTCGTCCATGGAGCCCTTGCCGGAGGTGATGCGTTCGAGCGCTTCGTACATGCGCGTGGTGCCGACGCGGCAGAACGTGCACTTGCCGCAGGATTCGCGGCGGGTGAAGTTCAGGAAGTAACGCGCGGTCTCGACCATGCAGCGGTTGTTTCCGATCACGATGAGGCCGCCGGAGCCCATGATGGCGCCGAGCTTGCCGAGGGAGTCGTAGTCGATCTTCACGCCGAATTCGGAGGCCGGAATGCAGCCGCCAGAGGGACCGCCGGTCTGGACCGCCTTCACGGTGCCGGGCTCGGCTCCGCCGATGTCGTACACGATCTCGCCGAGCGTGATGCCCATGGGGACCTCGACGAGGCCCGGGGTCTTCACGTCGCCGGCGAGGGCGAAGATCTTGGTGCCCTTGCTCTTTTCCGTACCGATGGCGGCGTAGGCGTCCGCGCCGATCTGGAAGATGATCGGGATGTTCGCGAACGTCTCGACGTTGTTGATGGCGGTCGGCAGGGTGTTCCAGCCGCTGTCTGTGGGGAACGGCGGGCGGAAACGCGGGGTGCCGCGCTTGCCTTCGAGCGAGTGGATCATGGCGGTCTCTTCGCCGCAGACGAACGCGCCGGCGCCTTCCTTGATGGTGATCTCAAGCGGGGCTTCTCGGCCGGGGAGCTTGTTGAGGCCTGCCTTCTTCATCTCCTCGATGGCGATCGTAAGGTGCTTGATGGCGAGGGGATATTCGGCGCGGCAGTAGATGAAGAGGCGGGTCGCGCCAGTGGCGTACGCGCCGATGAGCATGCCTTCGAGGACCTGGTAGGGGACGCTCTCCATCATGGAACGGTCCATGAACGCGCCCGGGTCGCCTTCGTCGGCGTTGCAGATCTGGACTTTGTCCGGGACCTTTTTCGCCGCGAGGAAGCTCCACTTCATGCCGGTTGGGAAGCCCGCGCCGCCGCGACCGCGGAGGCCGGACGCCTTGACCGCGTCGACGACCTGTTCGGGCGTCATGGTCAGGACTTTTTCGAGGGCGGAGAAACCGCCGTTCGCCTTGTATTCGTCGAGGGAGACGGGGTTGATGTGCCCGGCGAGACGGGTCACGAGGAGTTTTTCGAGCTTGGAGCGTTTTTCCGGGAAGACGAACCTGCCTTCTTCGCTCTGGGCGAGGATGGCGGCGGCGGCTTCGTCGGTGCCCTTCACGCGGCCGTAGAAGATGCTGGAGCCGTCGGTGAGTTCGAGTTCGACGATCGGTTCGGCGTAGCAGTGGCCCATGCAGCCGGTTTCGCTGACGGGGATATTGCCGGCCTGCTTGCGGATGGCTTCGAGCACGGCGCCCGCTCCGGCGGCCAGACCGCAGGACGCGGTCCCGACTTTGATGCGTTTGATGTCTGCCATGGCGGATCAGCCTTTCGCTTTGTACTCGTTGAGGATCTTCGTCAGGCTCTTGCGGTCGAGCTTGCCGTAGACGCGTCCGTTGATGGAGAGGACGGGAGCGAGGGAGCAGCAGCCGAGGCACGCGACGGTCTCAATGGAGAAAAGGCCGTCTTCGGTGGTCTCGCCATCGCCGATTCCGAGTTCGGCGGAGACCCAGGCACGGATCTGCGTGGAGCCCTTGATATGGCAGGCGGTGCCGTCGCAGACGCTGAGTTTGTACTTGCCGGGCTTGGTGCGCTTGAACTGGGCGTAGAATGTGAGGACGCCTTCGACTTCCGCGGCCGGAATGCCGAAATGTTCCGCGGCCGCCAGGATGCCGTCGTTCGAGACGTATCCTTCGCGGGTCTGGATGAGCTGGAGCCCCTTGATCAGGTTGCCCTTGTCGGGCTCCACTTCTCCGAGGTAGGAAAAAGCACTGTTCATGATTTCCCCTGTGGGTGTTGATTGGGTGGGTAGGTTTGCAGGTTTGTTTTCGTATGCGCAAACTATAATATAGCACGCTTTTCCGAATAAACAAGCCGGAAAG
>JAFSZN010000085.1 GCA_017455665.1 Lentisphaeria bacterium | reverse complement strand
GAAGATATGGATGTTCCGGCGGGCGGCCTCCACGCACATCTCCGCATGCAGGTCGTACTTGCCGTCGATGCAGACGATGTCCGGTTTCTCCGCATCCAGCATCTCGCGCCAGTCGTCATGGACGCGCGGCGAAAAACCGCATTTCGCGGCGTTTTCGAGCAGGGGCGCGGGCGAATCCTCCGGGCATCCGGGGGAGACGGCGGCGAGCTCGATCCCGGGTATTTCGTTCAGACTTTCGAAGACATAGCAGGAATGGCCCCGCATGCCGATCATGCACAGTTTCATGGCGTCGCTCCGGTTTTGCGTTCTTTCCAACATTTCTTCAATGTATCACGCCGCGGGAAAAAGTCAACCCGTTTTTCGGGCATCGGGATGGTTTTTTGCGGAAAAATGCTTGACAAGCGAGGAAAAAGGTGCTATAGTAGTTTCATTATGAAAAAGAATGCGTACATCAACTTCTTTGACTGGCGCTGGTGCAGACGGTGAATCCGTCCGGACCGGGTCTTTTACGTCGATTTTTCATAATACAATCGAAGGTCAAGGCGGATCGAACGGAGCGTTTGGTCCGCTTCTTTTTTTAACCCGCGGCAGCCCGGAAAACAGAAACACGGCTGTCAAACTCAGGAGCAACAACTATGGAACACGAAACCGCAAACACCGCCGGAAACGCCGTCAAGCCGAACTGCGACCGCATCCCGTACAAGATCTATCTCTCCGAGGATGAGCTTCCGAAGGCGTGGTACAACGTCCGCGCCGACATGAAGAACAAGCCGGCGCCGCTGCTGAACCCGGCGACGAAACAGCCCGTGACCGCTGAGGAACTCGGACACGTGTTCTGCGACGAGCTCGTGAAACAGGAACTCGACGACACCACGCCGCTGATCCCGATCCCGGCGGAAGTGTACGATTTCTACAAGATGTACCGTCCGTCGCCGCTGGTGCGCGCGTACTTCCTGGAAAAGGCGCTGAACACGCCCGCGAAAATCTATTACAAGTTCGAGGGCAACAACACGTCCGGCAGCCACAAGCTGAACTCCGCCATCGCGCAGGCGTACTACGCGAAGAAGCAGGGCCTGAAGGGCGTCACGACCGAGACCGGGGCAGGGCAGTGGGGCACGGCGCTCTCCATGGCATGCGCGTTCTTCGGGCTCGACTGCCATGTCTACATGGTGAAATGCTCCTACGAACAGAAGCCGTTCCGCCGCGAGGTCATGCGCACCTACGGCGCGGACGTCACGCCGTCGCCCTCGGACACGACCGAGGCGGGACGCCATATCCTGAAGATGTTCCCCGGCACAACGGGCAGCCTCGGCTGCGCGATCTCCGAGGCGGTGGAAGCGGCGGTCACGCACGAAGGCTACCGCTACGTGCTCGGCTCCGTGCTTTCCCAGGTGCTCCTCCACCAGAGCATCATCGGGTTGGAAACGCAGACCGCGCTCCGCAAGTACGGCATCAAGCCGGACATCATCATCGGCTGCGCGGGCGGCGGCACCAACCTCGGCGGACTGATCTCGCCGTTCATGGGCGAAAAACTCCGCGGCGAGGCGGACTACCGCATCATCGCGGTCGAGCCGGCGTCCTGCCCGAGCCTCACGCGCGGCAAGTTCGCATACGACTTCTGCGACACCGGCAGGATCTGTCCGCTCGCGAAGATGTACACGCTCGGCTGCGGCTTCATCCCGTCCGCCAACCACGCGGGCGGCCTGCGCTACCATGGCATGAGTTCGATCCTGTCCCAGCTGTACCACGACGGCATGATGGAAGCCGTTTCCGTGGAGCAGACCTCCGTGTTCGCAGCAGCAAAGACGTTCGCGCGCACCGAGGGCATCCTGCCCGCGCCGGAGAGCAGCCACGCGATCCGCGCCGCCATCGACGAGGCGGAGAAATGCCGCGAGACCGGCGAGGCGAAGACCATCGTGTTCGGGCTGACCGGCACGGGGTATTTCGACATGGTCGCGTACCAGAAGTTCAACGACGGCGAGATGGGCGACTACATCCCGACCGACCTCGAACTCGAAAAGAGTTTCGCCACACTGCCGGAGATCTGATCGACGGACCATATTCGTACAGAAGAGAGGCGAGGCTCGCCTTTTCTCGTCTGACTGCGAAACGCCTGCGGAAGGGTTGACTTTCGCGGGCGTTTTTTGCGGGTCATCATGCATGCACACGAGGATAAAAAGACTTTTTAAAAGAGAAAACAATTGTCGTCTTTGCCACTTGATTATAAAGTTCTAAAGATAATCAGAAACTGATGCATATTTTAAAAAAAATACTTGAAATGTTGATTGAACGTGCTATATTAATAAAAAGAACTCTTGAATCAATCCTTTTGGTTATGCCAAATGGGAAAACACCCTAAACCGTCCGGCTTCAGGAGAGTCGGGCAGAAAAGAGACAGGAACGCATGAAACGCATTCTTCCCATCCTCACTGCCGCGCTTGCATTCACGGCCATGACCGCGTCCGCCGCCGTTACTTATGACCACACGGACAGATATGGCAACTATTCTACGAGTACTGCTGAATATGAGAATTACGATGTGGATATGAAGGCTTACGAGAATGAGCATTATCAGGGAACGTGGGGTGAATACTATACGGTTAAGGTGAAGGGAAATGCCAAACTTTATCTTGCCAACTACCTAAACCATACCGGATGGTATACGGGGCATACCGAAACCTTAAAGGCAGAGGGGATCAAGGAATTCGGATATTACTTCGTGAATAAACCGAATGATACGGGTTTACACTCTATTAACATTGATGATGCGACTGCTGAGCAATTCGATTATTTCACTTACAGAGAGTGGGATAACAGCGGACATTATGAGGACAAGCCTTTTTATCGTGAAGGGTATTTGCTTGGTGAGTTCAAAGATGGTGATGAAATACAGATTTGGATGTCTGATGGAGTTTCTTCCGTCGCTTCGAATACTCCTGTCCTCGGAGAGTATACCAGCAGATACAATCGCGGTGATAAAGTGGACGCTTTAGACAGGAATATGCCTGTTGCACAGCTCTATCTTTATGGAAGCAACGGGAACCAAATCAATTATGGGATTATTGCTGTGGGTACAGGAGACGGCGGTGAAGGCGGGGGCGGGGGTAACGTGACCTTTGGTTCTCCGCTTCCCGGCGGACTTCAGATCGCTCTGATTGCCGGTCTCTTCGGGCTCGGATTCTGGTATATCCGTCGCAGAAAAGCCTTTGCCGCCTGAATCGTTTCAGGTGGATGCATTGATTGAAAACGATCATCAATGAAATCCGCCCCGGTTGGGAAACTGACCGGGGCTTTTTTATGAAACATTGACAACCAGCATCGGGAAGAGCGTCCCGATGGGGAACCCGGGGAAAAATGAAAAAGACCAAACTTATTCTGATCACAGTCCTGGTTTCGGTCATCCTGCTCGCGTGTCTCGGTTGCCTGGGATATTTCGGGGCCAAGACTGTGCGCAGGACCCGTCTGCGGATGGCTGCGAGGTCGGCTTTTGCCGCAGAGGAATGGAAGAAGGCGGAAAAGCTTTTGACCGAGTATGTCGGCAAGGATCCCGACAGTGAGGAGGATATTGTCCGGCTTGCACAGGTCTACAGGCACTTCGGCAACACTGGCGAAGAGATGCACAGCTGGTACAAGGCAAGTGCGCTGAATCCGCTCAAGCCGGAGTACTGGGATTCTTATACGGAATGTGCCATGAACGCCCGTGACTTCGGACATCTTTATTCGTCTCTGGGCCGCAAACTCGTTTTGAACGCTGATCTTGCTCCGAAGGACAGGATACGGTATCTCATCTGCGCGGTCATGACGAAACGTATCAAGGAGGCGGAAAAGTTTTACGGGGAAACGATCAAGGCGGATCCGGAGGCTTTCAAAAAAGATGATCTCGGCCGGTTCGCGGAATTTCTTGTTGTGTCCGACAGACAAGCCCCTGTCGAACGCACGAACTTCATCAATGACGGCATGAAGTCGGACGATCCTGTTGTCCGTCTGGAATCCATTCTCCGGTATCTTGTCGATCTTGAAATGTCTGATGAGGATGAAGATTCTGTTTTTGAACAGGAAGAAACGATGCTGAAGGAGGCGCTTGCGCTGAACCGGTACGCCGTAATTCCGATTCTGGCGAATGTCTACTTTTTCCGGCTGAGATTCAGTTCCGTGATCGAGATCGCCGAGCCCTATCTGGCGGACATAGAGAATGCCATGCTGTCCCTTTTTTATGCGGAAAGCTGTGTGTATGCCGGGCAGTCTGAGAAACTGAAATCTCTTGCCGAAAAGACCGGTACACTCGGATTGAAGTACAGACTGCTGTCGTCCTATTTCGAGGCTCTGTATGATTTCAGCCAGGGAATGGAGAAAAGCGACGATCTCGCTAAACACATGCAGGAAACGAGCGGCGCAGTAAAGACGGACCTCTCGAATCTGATCAATCTCCAGATCGCGCTCAACAGCGACGACATGGAAAAGATGTGCGTTTCCCTCGAAACGATCATGAGAAATCCGCCGTTCTATAACATACGAGAGCGGGCTTGTACCGCAGTCCGGCATTATATGGTAGCTAAGATCGGGGAAAAACCGGAACTTGCCGAAGATACCCGGATGATCAAGCTCGCCCATCTCCTTTCCACGGTCGATAAGGCGGATCCTCTTCTGATGCGTATCCGGATTTCCGATCTGCGTAAAAAAAACATGCTGTCCTCACAGATCCTTCAGGAAAATCTGGATGTGTTTCCGGTTGATCCGTATCTTCTGCAGGTAGCCGCCGAATATGAGCTTTTTACCAACGGCGACCCGGAAAAGTGCATCGAATACACCGAACGGTTCTATGCGCTGAAAGACGAAAAACGTTCCTCGACGTTCGATCTTCTTCATATGCTCGCGCTGGAGCTTTCGGGGAAGATCGACGAAGCGACAAAGGAATACACCGCCCTGGTCGATAACACTGAAATGGACAGGAAGATACTCTACCGCTATTTCAGATTCTGCATCGACCACGAACGCCAGGCGGAACTGTCCAAGATGGCGGCACGTCTGAGCTCCTCGGACGTGCCGGACCTGAAGGCGCTGGCGCCGTTCTTCCGGGCGGAGGAACTGTTCTTGCAGGAAAAAAAGGACGAAGCGCTGTCCGTACTCGAATCCGCGAAAACGGACAATCCGGACTTCGCTCTTCGCGCGGCGTCCCTGTTTTCCTCATACGACAAGCTGGATCAGGCGCTTTCCCGTTACCTCGCGCTGGTCGGCAAGCATTCCGACCAGAAATTGGTCCTTGCCGACATCGCCGAGGTCTATCTGGCAAAAGGAATGAAGCCGGAAGCGCTCTCCTATGCGAAACAAGCGTGGGAAACGAATCATGACGACGGGATCGGCCAGTTCGTTTATGCGAAGATGCTCGTTGCAAACGGTCTTTATCAGGATGCGAACAAAGCTCTCATAATCCCCCGCCGCAAAATCGAACTGCCGGGTGAGGTCAGGGGCCTTTGGACGGACATCATGCTCCATTGTGTCCGGGAGGACATCGAAAAAGAACAATTCCGTCGTGCTCTCGACCGGACGAACCACTATCTGACCCTTTTTCCCGACGATGCCACGTTCCTGGAGTTCAAGGCGCGTGCGGAACAGGAGCTCAAAAAGCAACAGGATTCCCAGAAAAACGAACAGTAGTTCCCGCTGGACATTCAACTGCCCGCGATCGTTCCGGCTTTCGCGGGCTTTTTGTTTGTCCGGCGGGCGGGATTCGCGATGATACCGCCGGTTGTCCGAGGGCAGGGGCGGTCACACGCCGAATCGTTTCAGCTCTTCGATCAGCTCGCCGATCTTCAGCGGCTTTGCGATGTGTCCGTCCATGCCCGCCTTCAGGGATTTTTCCCTGTCTTCCTCGAATGCGTTTGCGGAGAACGCGAGGATCTTCAGCTTGTCTCCGCCCGGGAGTTTCCGGATGATCGAGGTCGCCTCGTAGCCGTTCATCACCGGCATCTGGACATCCATCAGGACGAAATCGTATGCGTCTGTCCCGTTCCCCTTGATCGTGTCGATCGCAAGCTGTCCGTTCAGGGCGGTGTCGACGGTCATGCCCTGCTGCTGAAGCTGCAGCACTCCGATCTTGAGGTTGAGCTCGTTGTCGTCGACCAGCAGGACTTTTCTTCCCCTTAAAGAGAAACTCTGTTCTTCCCCGTTTGCTTGTGCGGGACTGGTTTTTCCGCAAGACTGCAGGAGCACTCTCTGCAAATCGGACGGGAAGACCGGTTTCGAGATGAAACCCGTAACACCCGCGTCCCGCGCCTCGTCCTCGATCTCCGCCCAGTCGTAGGCGGTCGTGATGATGATCGCCGCGTCTTTCCCGGCGACCTTGCGGATGCGGCGGACCGTTTCGATCCCGTTCAGATCCGGCATCTGCAAGTCCACGATGTAGATTTTGAAAAGGTCATTGTGGCGCAGGGATTCCTGTGTGCGGATGACGGCCTCCTTGCCGGAAACGCACCATTCGCTGCGCATTCCGGCATTGCGGAGTATGTCCGCGACGCTCTGGCACGCGTTGACGTCGTCGTCCACGACCAGGCCGCGCAATCCCTTCAGCTCCGAGATCGCGGTGTCCGCCGTTTTTTTGTCCGCCAGCCTGAAATCGACCGAAACGACGAACTCGGAGCCTTCGCCCTTCTTCGAGGTGACGGAGATCGTGCCGCCCATCATCTCCACGATGTTCTTCGTGATCGCCATCCCGAGTCCGGTCCCCTGGATGCCGGAAACCGTGGTGGTCTCTTCCCGCGTGAACGGGTCGAAGATCGTTTTTGCGAATTCCTCGCTCATGCCGATGCCGTTGTCCCTGACCCGGAATTCGAACGTGCCGCAGCCCGGTTTCGCTGCCGTTTTCTGTGCGATCCGCAGCGAAACGGTCCCGCCGGGATGCGTGTACTTGATGGCGTTGGAGATCAGGTTGAGCAGCACCTGGTTGAGGTGCAGTTTGTCGCAGTACACGAGTTCGTTACGGACATCCACCGTGTCGATATGGAAATTGAGCTGTTTTGCCCGGACGTCCGCGTGGACGATCTCCCGGAGCACATGCAGGATGTCCGCCAGGGACTCCACTTTCTCGTTCAGGGTCATCTTGCCGGATTCGATGCGGCTCATATCCAGGACGTCGTTGATCAGCGAGAGAAGATGCTCCGAGGAGCGCGCGATGGTCGACAGGTAATCCTGAACGCGTTCCCTGTCGTCGATATGGCTTGCTGCGAGGCCCGTGAAGCCGATGATCGCGTTCATCGGGGTGCGGATGTCGTGGGATATGTTGCTCAGGAAGGTCGTTTTCGCGCGGTTGGCTGCCTGCGCCATCTGCAAGGCTTCTTCGAGCTCGTTCTGCTTCTTTTCCAGCTGCAGTCTCTGCTGTTCGATCGTTTCCGAGTGTTCCTGCAGTTTCCGGTTGACCGCCGCCAGTTTGTGGTTGCTGATCCGGACGCCGACCAGCCTCGTGGTCAGTGCGGCAAGGACCGCGACCAGAACGATCGCCAGCTTGACATGTTCCCGGAGGAAATCCATCACGGAATACGTGTAGATCTTTCCCGCGTAGGAATACGACGTCTTGTTGATGAAATCGGGATCGAGCATCGAAAGCCCGCGATTCATCAGCAGCATGAGCCCGATGTTGCCGTCCGCGAACGCCATGCGGAAGGTAAAGCCGTTCTTGGCGCGCACGGTCTTGAGAGAATGGTATTTGCCTGGCTTCAGGAGTGCTTCGGACCTGAGACCGTTCAGGAAAGTCCCGTCCGACGTCCCGTTCAGCAGGCCGTCGAGACAGCCCCGGATATCGTCGTAGAACACGATTTCCGAGTCCGGAAACGCATCTATGGAGTAGTAATACTGCATCATGTTGCTCTTGTTGACGCCGATCCGTTTGCCTTTGCCGTCCCCGATGTCGTTCAGAAACGCCAGGTCGCTTGTCAGCGTCGCAAGGATCTTTCCGCCCATGATGCGGTAGTCCTGCCGGACCGAATTGCTGATGTAGGCGGGAAACATCAGGTCGATCTCCCCCGATTCGACTGCCCGGTATCCCTCTTCCTGATCGTCAAAACAGATGAATTCCACTTCGATCAGGTCTTTCAGATTCAATCCTTTGATGATCTCCCTCATCGCTTCGATGCCGGCGCCGGAGGGTTCGCCGTTTTCGTCCTTCGTGGAGAAAGGAAGATACTTGTCGAAAAAGCCGATGCGCAGCACTTCGTGCTCCGCGATCCAGTTCTTTTCCTCGTCCGTCAGGGTATGGCTCAGGACCGTATCGGAGAAATAGCGCTCCTCCAGCCTCGTGAGATAGAAGATGTCGTTGGCGAGCACTTTGTCCAGCGCGGAATTGATGTCGTCGATCAAATCCGGTCTCTCCTTGTTCGCGACCAGATAATAGGCGGACGTACCGATCTTTTCGATCGCCGAGAGATCGCGTTTCACCATCAGGCTGACTTCCAGGTCGAGGTCGATCTTTCCGGCACGCAGGTCGGCTTCCTTCTCCGGAATGGAATCGTACTCGACGATCCTGAGATCGACATTCTTCTTTTTGCACCACTGTTTCAGGAGGTCGGTCGTGATCATCCCTTTCGTGGCGCCGGCCGTCTTTCCGTTCAGGGACGCATGATTGCCGGGCGTGACGGACGTGTTATTGTCCAGGGCATACAGATAGTAATATTCGTTTCCCATCGCCTCGTCCGGGTACAGAATCACTTTGGCGCGTTCCTCCGTGTAGCTGAGGTCATAGAAGAGATCGACCTCTCCCGCGAGAAGCTTTTCCACGCAGTCGGAAAAACTGTCGCACGGGACATACTCGATATCCCATCCGGCATAGGTCCCGACCATCTGGATGTAGTCGAACGCGTAACCGGAGTACGGTTTGTTGTTCTCGTCGACCATCATCAGTCTTTCGAAATGCGTATAAGGGACCCGGACGACTTTGTGGTCGCCATGATCGGCGCCAAAAAGCATCCCGGACAGAAGGAAAAGCCATATACCGAAAAGCAGGATTATCCGGCGAAAAAGGATCCCGGACGATTTCAGATAAATCGAGCTTGTCATTTTCAGTTAAAACGGAGCGTGTTATGTTGATGCCGCATATACATGTTATATAAATACAATAGCAGACTTAACCGGAATTGTCAAGTTTTTAGACTGAAAAATATCTGTTTTTTATAAAATTCCGTTTTTTGAAGATGGACGAATGGGAAGGGAATAGAAAAGAAGCGCCCGCGGAAGTTTCTGGCTTTCGCGGGCGTTCCCAAATCCGGTGCGGAACCGGAGATTTATTCGTAGCGGAGAGCTTCGATCGGGTCGAGCCGCGAGGCTTTCCAGGCGGGGTAGAACCCGAAGAGGATGCCGACCGTGGCGGAGACGATGACCGCCGCGACGATTGCCTGCGGACTGGCTTCGATGGGCCAGCCGAGGACGGTCGCGATCATGAGGGACATGCCGTGGCCGAGCAGGATGCCCATGATGCCGCCGGAAATGCAGAGCACGACGGATTCGATGAGGAACTGGCGGAGGATGTCGCGGGAGCGCGCGCCGACCGCCATGCGGAGTCCGATCTCGCGGGTGCGTTCCGTGACGGACACGAGCATGATGTTCATGATGCCGGCGCCTCCGACGACGAGGGAAATGAGGGCGACGCCGAGGAGCAGGTTGGTCATGAGCGTGGAGGTCTGGTTCAGCATGGACATGAATTCGGCGGAGTTGCGGACGGTGAAGTCGTCGTCCTGTTCGATGCCGAGGTTGTGGCGCTTGCGGAGGAGGTCGGAGACTTCTTGCACCGCCTGTTCGTTTTTCTCAATGGACGAGGCGGTGACGATGATCTGGTCCAGCTGGGTGAAGCGGCTGTAGAACAACTTGTCCTTCGTGATGCTGTTGTCCTGGTCGGGATAGAGCGCGCGGCCGCTGACGGCGAAGCGCTCGCCGGGAGAATCCGAGACAGTGCTTGACGTGTTGGAGGCAGTCCCGGTCTTGAGGCCGGTGACGCGCATGCGCATGGTGGTCCACGGGGTGAGGACCACGTCGTCCTCGTCCGAGCCCATCATGTTTGCGCCCTTGGTCTTCAGGACGCCGATGACGGTGAAGGTGACGTCGCCGATGCGGAGTTCGCAGTCGAGGGGCGACATGCCGTTGAAGACTTCCTTCACGATGGTGGTGCCGACGACGCAGACGCGGGCGTTGGTGTCGACTTCCTCGTTGGTGAAGAGGCGGCCTTCCTCGATGTCCCAGTTTCGGATCTCGAAGTAGGCGGGCGCGACGCCGAACATGTTGCTGGGCACCCAGTTCACGTTGCCGAAGATGACCTGGACGTTGCCGCCGCGGACGACGGGCGAGTACAGGGCGACGCTGGGGCAGTATTCGCCGATGGCGTCGGCGTCGGCGGGGACGAGCGAGACGGCGGCGCCGGCGCCCTGACGAGCTCCGCCCGGGCCCATCATGCTGCCGGGCATGACCATGATCGAGTTCGCGCCCATGTTTTCGAGGGAGGTCTGGATGGCGCTCTTGGAGCCGTTGCCGATCTCCATCATGGTGATGACGGCGGCGATGCCGATGATGATGCCGAGTGTGGTGAGGAGCGTGCGCGTGGGGTTGCGGCGCAGGGATTTGAGGGAGGTGAGAACGGTGGAAACGATACGCATGGTCAGGCCTCCTTCGGTTCCGCCGCGTGGCGTTTCGGGTCGTCCACGATGCGCCCGTCCTTCAGCATGATCGTGCGCTTGGCGCAGTCCGCGATCTCGGTGGAGTGCGTCACGAGGATGACCGTGATGCCGGAGGCGTTGAGCTCGGAGAACATGTTCATTACCTCGACGCTGGTCTTCGAGTCGAGGTTGCCTGTGGGTTCGTCGGCGAAGAGGACCGGCGGGCGGTTGATGAGGGCGCGCGCGATGGCGACGCGCTGCTGCTGGCCGCCGGAAAGCTGGGACGGGAAGTGGTCGATGCGTTCGCCGAGTCCGACCTGCTTCAGTGCCTCGATGCCGCGTCGGCGCGCTTCGGAGGAGGAGAGTCCCTGCGCCGTGTAGTTCAGCGGCATGATGACGTTGTCGAGCGCGCTGGTACGGGGGAGCAGGTTGAAGCTCTGGAACACGAATCCG
>JAFSZN010000008.1 GCA_017455665.1 Lentisphaeria bacterium | reverse complement strand
GCCCGGTCTTCGGGTCGATGCCGTCCTTGTAGCCTGCCAGTTCGAGCTCGCGTTTCGCGGCCTCGACGTCGCGGTGTCCGAGCTCGGGATTCGGCTCCGTGACCGCGCCCGGGACGCCCGGCGGGACCGGTCCGTAGGCGGCGGAGAACCGGCTCCCGGAGTGTTCGATGCGGCGTTCGCGGTCAAACGCGAGCGTGATGGCACGCCGGAGGTGTAAATTGTTTCCGAGGAGCGGATCGGTGAAGTTGAAGCCGATGTAGTTGGTCTCGAGCTGGGGACGTGAAAGCAGGCGGATGCCGCGTCCGCGCAGGGCGGGCGACAGCTGCAGGTCCTTGTTCACGACCGCCTCGAAACACTCGCTGTCCGGCACGTACAGGTCGAGGCGGCCCTGCAGGAACATCAGCCACGAGGCGAGGGGCTGTTTCACGAGGTAGCAGGAGATGCGGTCGGCGGCGGGGAGCGTGCGGCCGTCGGACTCCGCGTGGTAGCCGTCGTAGCGCGCCATTTCGATGATGTAGTCCTTCTCCCAGCGGGTCAGGCGGAACGGCCCGGATCCCTGCGGATGGTCCGCGAAGTCGTCGCCGTAATGCTCCAGCGCGCGGCGGGAGACGACGGCGGTGTACGGCAGGGCGAGGGCGTACAGGAACCTCGGATCGGCTTTTTCCAGGTGGATGACGAGCGTGCGGTCGTCCCGGATCTCCAGTCCCTCGCACAGCGCGTCGTAGGGCGAGAGGTCGCCTTCCGCGGCGGCTTCCGTGCGTTTCCGGAACGCCTCAAGCCCGCGGATGCGGTCGCGGACGAGCCAGAATCCGGGCGAACGCAGCCGGGTGTCGGCGAGGCGCAGGATGGAGAACGCGACGTCGCGCGCGGTGACCTTGCGGGCGGATTTATCTTCGTTCGCGAAGACCTCGCCGTCCTGGAAATAGAGGTCGTCGCGGAGCGTGCAGGTGTAGGCGGTTCCGTCGGCGGAGACTTCCGGCATGGACGTCAGCATGCACGGCTCGAGCTGGTATTCGCCCTCGGCGTAACGGTATTGCAGAAGCGTGTCGTAGAACGCGCCGCAGACGTACTGGCTGGTGGTGTCGGCGGCGAGCGCGGGATCGAGCGTGTTGATCTGCTTGCCGAGGCTCATCACCACGCGTTTTTCCGTGGCGGCGTCGCGGTCCCCGTCTCCGCAGGCGCAGAGCGTGAGGAAGAGCGGACACAGCAGTGCGACGAACAGAAAACGGCGCATCGCGGATAAAACCGTGTTCATTCCTCGGCCGCCCCTTCCTCGCGCAGCCAGCGGTCCGCCGCTTCGATCGCGTCCTCGTAGGAGAATCCGCGCCCGACGAGACAGCGCACAGCCTTCGCCTTGCGTTTGCGCGGATCGGGTTCGCGGCGGAACTGCGCGGCTTTTCTATGGAGCACGGCGAACGCGTTTTCGCCGTCTACGGACTGCCCGGAATCCGACTCGCCGCCGCTTGCCGGTTCGTCCTCGTCCTTCCCGTTCAGCGTCTGTTCGATGATCTCGTTCGGGATGCCGCGTTTGCGGAGCGCCATGCGGATGCGCGCCGGACCGTATCCGCGCGAACGGTACGACCGCGCGACGTCCTCGGCGAGGAAATCGTCGTGGAGCGCGCCCATGCGCTTGACCGCGAGGACGGCATCGTCGATCTCGGCGGGCGAAAAGAGCTTCTTCGCGGCGAGTTTTTTGCGCAGTTCGGCGGTGGAGACGAGGCGTTTCGCAAGGATCTCCACTGCGGCGACGAGCGCGGTTTTCTTTTCGGGGGGCATGACCGGGTTCCTTTTGCGTTGATTCAGGGGAAAAGATACACCGGGATCATGCGAAAATCAAACTTATTCGCTGATTATTTCGGCAAAAAGCGCGCCGACGGGGAGGAACCGCAGGAACTTCACGCGCAGGAGCTTGCGGGCGATGTCCGATTCGCTGCTCACGATGGTGCGGACGTAGTTGCCGGACCAGCCGTCCCAGAGTTCCTTCTTGTTGCAGTTGGTCTCGATCAGGACGGCTCCGGTCGCGCCGACGAGGCTCTTCGCAAACTTCTGCGCGCATTCCTCCTTCAGCGCCCTGAGCTGTTCGATGCGGTCCGTGACGGCGGTCTTCTGCACCTTGTCCGGCATGGATGCCGCCGGGGTGCCGGACCGCGGCGAATACGGGAAGATGTGGATGTTCGCGAAGTCCATTTTGCGGAGAAACGCGAGCGATTCTTCGAAATCGGCGGCGGTCTCGCCGGGGAACCCGACGATGATGTCCGTGCCGAGGTGGAGGTTCGGGATCGCCTCGCGGGCGTATGCGGCGTACTCGGCGAACCTGGCGGTGTCGCAGTGGCGGTTCATCGCCTTCAGGATCCTGTCGCAGCCGCTCTGGAGAGGCAGATGCAGGAATTCGCAGACCTTGTCCGCGTTGCGCTTCATGGCGTCGACGATGGGGAAGAGTTCGTCGCACGGCTCGGTGGAGCTCAGGCGGATGCGGAAGTCGCCGGGGATTCCGCACAGGCGGTCGATCAGCTCCGGCATCCCGACCTTGCCCGCCTTGTAGTGGCAGGTGTTCACTCCGGTCAGCACGATCTCGTGGAAGCCGTCGGCGACCGCCTTTTTGAACTCGGCGGTGATCTCCTTCAGGTCGCGCGAACGCTCCGGGCCGCGCGCCGTCGGGACGATGCAGTACGAACAGCTGTTGTTGCAGCCCTCCTGCACCTTGATGAACGCGCGCGACCGGAACGGGAACACGCCCTGCGCCTGTTCGGCGAAGATGCCCTTCGCAAGCTTCGGCGCGGCGGGCGCTTCGCGTTTTTCCAGCAGCGCGAGATACTGGGGCAGGATCGTCTCGATGTCCTTCTTCTGCTCGTTCGTGAGCACGAGGTCGATGTCCTGGTTCTGTTCCAGCTCGTCCCTGCTCACGTCCGCGGCGCATCCGGTGAAGACGATGAACGACTGCGGATTTTCTGCCCGGATCGAGCGGAGCGCCTGCTTGCTTTTCTTGTATGCCGTCTCGGTGACCGTGCAGGAGTTGACGAGGATAAGGTTCGGACTGCTGGACGCGTCCGGGGAAACGATCTGGAATCCGAGGCGGATGAGTCTGTCGTTCAGAAGCGCGCTGTCGGCCTGGTTGAGCCGGCAGCCAAGTGTTATGACCGCTGCTGTGATCGGTTTCATGTTCTGTCGCTATGAGGTGAATTGATATGCAAAAACTCTGCCGGGGTGTGCGCCCCGGCGGTTTTGAGCGGAGTGTGAAGGGTGCGGATCAGGAACGGATCTGGCCCGTCCCGTAAATCTTGTACTTGTAGGAGGTGAGCTCGACCAGGCCCATCGGGCCGCGTGCGTGCAGCTTGTCCGTGCTGATGCCCATTTCCGCGCCCATGCCGAACTCGCCGCCGTCGGTGAACCGCGTGGAGGCGTTCCAGTACACAGCCGCGGAGTCGACGCTGTCCAGGAAGAACTGCGCGTTCGCCTCGTCGGTCGTGAGGATGCTGTCGCTGTGGCCGGAACCGTAGCGGTTGATATGGTCGACCGCCTGCTTCACGCCGTCCACGATGCGGACCGCGACGTCGAGCGAGAGGTATTCCTTCGGCCAGTCCTCCTCGGTGGCGGGGACGACCGCGACGGGCGCGGCGAGCTTCGCGAAGGCTTCGTCGCCGTGCATGGTCACGCCGAGCTGCGCGAGCTTCGCGGCGAGCTTCGGGGCGAATTCCGGCGCGATGGAGGCGTCGATGAGGATGGTCTCCAGCGCGTTGCACACGCTCGGGCGCTGGCATTTGGCGTTTTCGATGATCGTGAGCGCCTGTTCCTGGTCGCAGACATGGTCCACGAAGATGTGGCACACGCCCTTGTAGTGCTTGATGACCGGCATCGTCGCCTGTTCGACCACGGCGCGGATCAGGCGTTCGCCGCCGCGCGGGATCACCATGTTGATGCAGTCGTCCATCTTCAGCATGGCGGAGACCGCGGCGTGGCCCTTGAACGGCACGAGCTGGAGCGCGCCTTCGGGCATGCCTGCCGCGACGCCCGCGTCGGAAATGCACTTCGCGAAGGCGGTGTTCGAGCGGAACGCCTCGCTGCCGCCGCGCAGGATGACCGCGTTGCCGGACTTGATGCAGAGTCCGGCGGCGTCGACCGTCACGTTCGGGCGGGATTCGTAGATGATCGCGATCACGCCGATCGGCACGGAGACCTTGTCGATGCGGAGGCCGTTCGGGCGCGTGACGCTGGAGAGGATGCGGCCGACCGGGTCGTCGAGCCCCGCCACATGGCGCAGGGCGTCCGCCACGTCCTTGACGCGTTTCGGCGTCAGCGTGAGGCGTTCCAGTTTCGGCGCGTCCAGGCCGTTCCGCTTCGCTTCCGCCAGGTCTTCGGCGTTGGCGGCAAGAATGATTTCCGTGTCGCGTTCGAGCGCATCCGCCATCGCCAGCAGCCAGCGAGAACGGCCGGCGGAATCGGAGACGGCGAGCGCACGGGAGGCGCGGAGGGCACGGAGGCCCAGCTCGTGCATCGCTTCCCGCATGTCGGCTTCGTTGTTTGTTTCGCAGATCATCTGATAACCTTGAGGTTTGGTGCGCCGGAAGCGGCTGTGTGCGGCCCGGTTCCCGGCGCGGCGGCCCCGTTGCGCGGGACCCCGTGTGAAAGATTGTGCATTATAAGATACTTATCCTTGCCGGATTTGCAAATCAAAACATCAAAAATTATATGTTTTTCCCCTGAAACGACAGCATCAGCAGGGAAAACAGCAGGTAGGAACGGTCTTTTCCGCCGTTCTGATGCTCGTCGATGATGCGTTCCACGGCGGCGCGGCCGAACATCGGCATGCGTTCCGGCAGTCCATCCAGCAGGGCGGAACGCAGACGGTCGCGCCAGACCGTGCGGAACCACGCCGCCACCGGCACGCCGAATCCGCGTTTGCGCCGTTCGGCAAGACCGGGCGGCAGCTCCCTTGCGAACGCTTCGCCGAGGATGCGTTTGCGGCGGCCGTCATGTATCTTGAACGAGACGGGGAGGGAGCGCGCGAACATGGAGACCTTCGGGTCCAGGAACGGGTTCCGAACCTCGAGCGAGGCCGCCATGGAGCAGACGTCGACCTTCGTCAGCACGTCGCCCGGCAGGTAACGGCGCAGATCGTCCTCCATCAGCGACGCCATGAGCTCCACCGCCTCCGGCAAAGTGCGTTTTGTGTTCAGGAATGGGCGGAGATCCGGTGCGATCATGCCGATGGATTCCGCCGCGAAATGCGTCATCAGCGCGTCATAGCGCGCGCCCGTGCCGGAGACCGCGCCGAGACGCAGGAAACGTTTCAGGCGTCCGGCCCTGCTTCGTTCGCCCGAATCCGGCAGGCACGCCGCCGCGGCGCTCCAGAGGATGCCCGGCGTGAACGACCTCAGATTCTGAAGCATTGCCATCGCGCGGTAGCGTTCGTATCCGCCGAACAGCTCGTCCGCGCCGTCCCCGCTCAGCGCCACGGTCACGTGTTCGCGGGCGAACGCCGCCAGGAAGAACGAGGGAAGCATGGACGCGTCCGCGTAGGGCTCGCCGAACTCGGCGGCGAGCTTCGGCAGGAGGTCGAAGTCCTGCGGCTGGACGGTCCTGATATGGTGGTGCAGACCGTGAGGGGCAAGCTCCGCGAGGTGCGCCGCCGTCGCCTTGCAGTCGGCGCTTTCGTCGTAGCGCGAATCGTCGAACCCGATGGAGAAGCATTCCAGCGGGGCGGTCGAATGCCGCGCCGCGAGCGCCGTTACAACGGCGGAATCCAGTCCCCCGGACAGGAAGACGCCCAGCGGCACATCGGCGATCAGGCGGCGTTCCACGGCTTCCGAAAGCAGAGTCCGTACATGTTCGCAGGCGTCGTCGTAGGAAATCGTCTCCGGCTTGATCTGAATTTGCGCGCCCCAGTCGATCTCGCGCATCGCGCCCGATTCAAGCTGAAACTCGACCGCGGTCCCGGGGAGCAGTTTCTTCACGCCCTCGCGAATCGTGGCGGGCGCTGGGATGTACTGAAATGAAAGATATTCGGCGAGCGCCGGAAGCGAGATCTGATCCGGACAGCCCGGACAGAGCGTGAGCGTCGAAAACCGGCTCGCAAAACCGAATTCCCCGGTCGGAAAATGGAAATAGTACAGCGGTTTCACGCCGTGGTAGTCGCGCGCCAGCAGGAGCGTTTTTTCCTCGGCATCGTAAAAAGCGAATGCAAAAAAGCCGTTGAGGCGCGGGAGGCAATTTGCACCCTCGCGGATCAGGAGTTTCAGCAGGACTTCCGTGTCGGATTTTGTTCGGAAGACCTCGCCCGCCTGTTCCAGCTCGGCGCGAAGCTCGCGGAAACTGAAGATCTCGCCGTTGAAAACGAGCGTGTAACGCCCCTCGCCGCCGTGCATGGGCTGTGCGCCGCCGTCGAGGTCGATCACGGAGAGACGGGTGTGGGCAAGTCCGAGCGCGCCGTCCACATACACACCGTGCGCGTCCGGTCCGCGCTGGCGCATCGTGCGGCACAGACTCTGCAGAAGCGTCTCATCGGGCGGCGATTGCGGATTGAAACAGCCTGCGATCCCGCACATGGGTCATTCCTCCTGCTTCGCGATCGGGATGTGCCGGGACTGGCGCCGGCGGAGTTCCGCCGCCTCGTAGTCCGCCTTCGCACGCGGGATGAAGCACGCGTCGAGGAAACGTTCGAGGATGATCTTCCGGGCGAGCTCGGACGGATGCAGCATGTCCTCGGCGTAGAACCGGTAGTCGCGCAGTTCGTCGTTCAGGATCTCGAACGCGGGGAAATACGCGCAGCCGTCGACCCTGGCGCAGACGTCCGCGGCGGCGGCGCGCAGCCTCGCCTTCGAGAGCGAGTTCGTGGTCAGGTCGCCCGGATTGTGCCGCACGGGCGACAGCGTGATGACGATCGGGCATTTTGCGTTGTACGAGCGTATGATCTCGCAGGCGTTGCGCATGGCGGCGCGGCAGGTGTCGTAGGACAGCACGGCCTGCTCGAACTCGCTGCCCGGCGCTTTGTGGCAGTTCGCGACCACGAGGCGTTCCGGCATGTGTTTGTAGACGACCGCGGTGGACACGGTCATGAGGAAGAAATCGGCCTTTTTGAGCACGCGGCGGAACCTTTTGGCGGATTCGTTGGCGTTGGCGGCTCCCTCGGCGGCGCTTGCGGCGGAGAATGCCCCGTGATGCCGCCACGAGTGCCACAGGCCGTTCAGCTCGAAGAAATCGCTCTCCGTGTAGCCGCACTCCAGCCGCTGCAGCGCGTCGTTGATGGAGTACGGATTGTACAGGATCCCGTTCGGATTGATCATGCCGCGCATGCCGCTGTCAAGCAGCGTCATGGCGATGTCCTGCGCGAAGCACGAGCCGATGGCGGCGAGCGTGCCCTGCGCGCGGATCTTCGGGAACGGGAAAGTGTAATTGACCGGGGTGTACGGGATGGAGCCGGATGAGTTCATGTGAGCGGGCCTCCGGTGATGAGTTTTTCGAGCAGGAGCGAGTAGCGCGGCTCCCGGACGGCGTTGCGCACCGCCATGGAGACGGCTTTGCGGGAGCCGACCAGGACCATGAGGCGCTTGGCGCGCGTGATGCCGGTGTAGAGCAGGTTCCGCTGGAGCATCATGTAGTGCTGGGAGAGGATCGGCATGACGACCGCGGGGAACTCGCAGCCCTGGGACTTGTGGACGGTGACGGCATAGGCGGGCACGATCTGCTCCGCCTCCTCGAAGCGGTATTCGACCATCGGGCCGGACTCGTAGCGCACCTGGAACGATTCGTTCCCGAAGTCGATGCGCCCGAGGAATCCGAGGTCGCCGTTGAACACGTTCTTGTCGTAGTTGTTCACGATCTGCATGACCTTGTCGCCGGTCTTGAACAGGCGGCCGAGCGAACGGAACACGAACTTCTTCTCCGGGTTCAGCTTCTCCTGGAGCAACTCGTTCATCGCCTGCGTGCCGACAGCGCCGCGGTTCATCGGGCACAGCAGCTGGACGTCGCGGATGGGGTCGAGGCCGAACCGGCGCGGGATGCGGTCGGTGATCATGCGTTCGATCACGTCGGCGGCGTCCTCCGGGTCGTCCTTCTCGATCCAGTAGAAATCCGCCTGCGCGTCCTTCTCGCGGCGTGGCAGGCGCGGCACGACGCCGTTGTTCACGTCGTGGGCGGCGTGGATGATGCCGCTGCCGTCGCCCTGGCGGAAGATCTGCGTGAGGCGGGAGACGGGGCAGACACCCGACGCGATGAGGTCGTTCAGGACGTTGCCGGGACCGACGGACGGCAGCTGGTCGGGGTCGCCGACGATCACGACGGACGCGCCCGGCTTCACGGCGCGGAAAAACGCCAGCGCGAGCAGGATGTCGAGCATGGACGTCTCGTCGAGGACGTACAAATCGTAAGGAAGCTGGTTGCCGCGCCCGAACACGAACTTGCGGGCGGCGGGGTCCCATTTGAGCAGGCGGTGAAGTGTGAACGAGGTCAGCCCGGTGGCTTCTGTCATGCGTTTCGCGGCGCGTCCGGTCGGGGCCGCCAGCGCGATAGAGAGATGCGAGAGCTTCGAGCGGCGGACGATCTCCGAGACGACCGTGGTCTTGCCGACGCCGGGTCCGCCCGTGATGATCGTGATCGGCGACTGCGACACGCGGTCGACAGCGAGGAGCTGCTCCGTGCTGAATTTCGAGTTCGGCGGGGCGGGGATCTGCGCGAGCTTCATCCCGGCGTAGCGTTCGCGCGACTGGAGGAACCGGATGAGGAAGGGCAGTTCGTCCTCGCAGCGGAGGAGTCCCGGCTCGTAGATCATCACGTCGCCCTCGTGCGAGACGCAGGACGCCGCACGCTTGGTCTCCAGCGCCTTTTCGATCGCCGAGCCCGCGTCGGCCTCGTCCACGTCGAGCAGTTCGGCGAGGAATTTGACGAAAACCGCCTGCGGCATGCAGACGTGCCCCGCCTGGCGCGCCTGAAGCAGCCCGTAGGTCACGCCCGCGGTCATGCGCCGCACGTCGTTGCGGCCGATGCCGAGCTGGCGCGCGATCTTGTCGGCGTAGGTGAATCCGATGCCCTTGATGTCGGCGGCGAGCTGGTACGGATTATTTCGGATGACCTCGGGGGCGTCGTTGCCGTACTTGTCGTAGATGCGGACGAACCAGGCGGGATTGATGCCGAGCCCCTGCAGGTAGATCTGGCTTTCGCGGCGGTCGGAATTCTCCTTCCACGCCTTGCGGATCGCCTCGATGCGCTTCTTGCCGAGGCCGGGGACCTCCTTCAGGCGGCGCGACTGCTGGTTCAGCACGTTCAATGTGTCCGTGCCGAACGTGTCGACGATGGCCCTGGCGTATTTCTCGCCGATGCCCTTCACGACGCCGCTGGAAAGGTACTTGATGAGGCCGTCGCGGGTGGCGGGAAGCGAGAAGACGCACGAGCTCACGCGGAACTGGCGTCCGTGGTCCTTGTGCATCTCCCACTTGCCGGAGAGCTGGACCGTCTGACCGGGCGAAAGGCCCGGCACGGTCCCGACCGCGGTATGCACGGCGCCCTGGGGGTCCCGCAGGCGGAACACGGTGTACGAGGCGTCTTCGCTTTCGTACACAACGTGCTCCACTTCTCCGTTGAGCTTATGCTCGGCGAGAGAGGCGTTCCCGGATTCGATGCCGTGTCCGTCCGTCATGGCCGCCCGCGGGTTCTGAGCTTATGACGCAGCCGGATCAGTGGTGCGAGAAGATGCGTTCCGGCGCGTGGCGCAGCGCCACGCCGAGTTCGTTCGCGCGCTTCACCACGTCGGCGTCCTTCAGGGAACCGGCGGGGGAGACGACCGCGCGGATGCCGGCGGCGGCGGCGACTTCGAGGGCGTCCGGGAACGGGAAGAAGCCGTCGCTGGACATGGCGGCTCCGTCGAGCGTGACGTTGCCGGTGAATTTCTGCTTGAACTTTTCGATCGCCTGTTCGACCGCGCCGACGCGGTCCTGTTCGCCGGTGCCCACGGAGAGCGTCTGGCCGTTCTTCACGATCACGACGCCGTTCGAGCGCACGGAGATGTTGATGTACCACGCCGCGAGCAGGTCTTTCGCCTGCTGGTCGGTCGGCTCCACGGCGGAGACCTGCGCGCCGCACGCCTTGTTCTCGCCGGTGGCGGCGGGGAGGTCGGCGAAGGAGCGGACGTGCGTGAGGAGCGGGGCGGCGACCACGAGGGAGCCGTCGGCAAGGACCTTGATGGTGTTGACGGCGGGGTCGCCGACGAACTTGGGCAGGGTGTCGAGCGCGCCGCACTTGAGCACGCGGAGCTGTTTGTTGACCTTGTAGGTCACGCTGTCGTTGAAGACTTCGAGCGCGTCGGCGTCGAAATCGGGCGCGACGACGCATTCGGCGAAGAGCTCCATGATCGCCGCCGCGGTGTCCTTGTCGACCTTGCGGTTGAACGCGATCACGCTGCCGAACGCCGCGCGGGCGTCGCAGTCGCGCGCCTTGATGAAGACCTGGCGGAGCGTTTCGCCGGGCAGTCCAACGGCCGCGCCGCTCGGGTTCACGTGCTTCATGACGGCGCACGCGGGCTCCGCGAAATACTTCACGATGTTCAGCGCGCCGGAGATGTCCTCCAGGTTGGTCTGGGACAGGCCGTTCTTGCCGGTCTTCAGCACTTCGAGGTCCATGATCGCGCCGTGTTCGTCGGCGGGGCGGTAAAACGCCGCGGGCTGGTGCGGGTTGGTGCCGTAGCGGAGGTCGTCCTTTTTGACGTAGCGGCGTCCGCAGACGACGATTTCATCGGGGAAATCCCCGATATTGGCGGTAAGATAGGTGTTTCTGTCGATCTTTCCAGACATTTTTTCGACTCCGGCTTTGAAAGGTTGGAATTTTGTGGTATCTTAATAAATAAAAACGCAACATTCAATTTACATTCAAGCGGGCAATATCGCAAATCACATTCGCAAAAAATCTTCGATTTTATTTGGACCTGACCTGAAATGAACGGCATTTTTCTGACACTGGAAGGCGGCGAAGGCTGCGGCAAATCCACACAGCTCGAACGCGTCGCCGAGGCGCTGCGCGCCGGGACCGGCCGCGAAGTCGTCACCGCGCGTTCCCCCGGCGGCACCGAAGTCGCCGAAAAGATCCGCATCATCCTGAAGACGCCCGAGCCCGGCGAAAACCTGCTGCCGGAAACGGAGCTGATGCTCTTCGGCGCGTGCCACGCACAGATGTGCGAGCGCATGATCCGGCCCGCCCTCGCGCGCGGCGCGGTCGTCATCTCCGACCGGTTCACCGACAGCACGCTCGTCTACCAGGGCTGCGCACGCCGCATCGCGCCGGAGACGGTCGCCCGCGTCAACGAGTTCGTGTGCCGCGGCACGCGCCCCGACCTGGTGATCGTGCTGGACATCCCGGTGGAGCTCGGGCTGCGGCGCGCCACGGGACGGAACGACGCGCGGAACGACCGGTTCGACTCCGAATCAATGGCGTTCCATACGGCGGTGCGGAACGGCTTCCTCGATCTCGCCCGGTGCGACCCCGGACGGTTCGTCGTGATCGACGCGTCCCCCTCGGAAGAACAGGTCACACAATCCATCCTGGAGGCGATCCATGCACGACTGGCGATCCTTTGAATCCGCGTATCCGCTCCTCGGTAAATCGCTCCGCATGGCGAAGAATGCGGGCCGCTTGGGGCATTCCCACCTCGTCGTCTCCTCGAACGCCGCCATCCGCAACCGGTTCCCGACCCTGCTCGCCCAGCTCGCGGTCTGCCTGGACCCCCTGCCCGACGGCGCGCCGTGCGGACACTGCGAGACGTGCTCCCTGCTGGAAAACGGGCTGTATCCCGACCTCTTCCTGCTCGCGCCGACCTCGAAATCGCGCCAGATCACCGTCGGGAAAGACGAAGACGAGCCGGACACGCTCCGCAATTTCGATTCCATGTTCTATCTCAGCAGCAGCGCCCCCGGCGGCTGGAAGATCGGCGTCATCCAAGACAGCGACACCATGAACGAAGAGGCGCAGAACGCGTTTCTGAAGACGCTGGAGGAGCCCCCGCCGCGCTGCCTCTTCATCCTCACCACGGGGCATCCCGCCTCGCTCCTGCCAACGATCCGCTCGCGCTGCCAGATCCTCTCGCTCACGGACAACGTCTGCAAGTACGACATGGAGACGTTCGCCGCGCTGCCCGACCTGCTTATGAAGCTCACGTTCTCCTCGAAGGGCGACCTCGTGGCGGGCGAGGACTGCGCCGCCGGGCTGATCGACGTGCTCGGCTCGCTCGGGAGCATGGCGGAGGCGACCGTGCAGGCGCGCTGGGACGAACGCCTGAAAGCCGCCGAAAACCTCGAATCCGCCGCCATGAAGCTGATCGAGAAACGCATGGACGGCGAAACGGGCTGCGAATACCTCCGCCTCCGCGAGGAGTTCCTCAGCATCCTGCACACATGGTTCGCGCAGGTCGCGCTCGTCGCCGAGGGGACGCCGCTCGAACTCCTGCCGAATCCCGAGGTCGTGCGTGTGTGGCTGGACGCCGATCCGCGCCCCATGCTTCCCCCGGACGAGGCCGCGCGCATGCTCGGCGAGGCGGAAAACCTCGTCCGCGTGCTGAACACCAACGTCAACGACGAGCTCGCCGTACGGGCGTTCGCGCTCTCCGTCGCGATCGACACCGGCGTGCAGGGGTGAGGTGAACCGCCATGCCCGCCGAGATCAGGGAACGCTACGAGTTCGCGCCCATCGGGCTCCTGCACACCGGGTTGCGCTGGCGGTACGAAGCGCCGCGCCAGGCGGGATTTTCCGAGGCGAAGGCGCGCATCGAGCTCTACCCCGGGCGCGGCTTCGAGCAGGCGCTGGAGGACCTCGCCGGATTCGAGCGCGTCTGGGTCGTCTTCATCTTCCACCTGAACGCCACCTGGAAACCGAAGGTCACGCCGCCGTACGCGCCCGAAAACCGCAAGTACGGCGTCTTCTCCACGCGGTCGCCGCACCGCCCGAACCCGATCGGACTGAGCTGCGTCGAGCTGGAGGGCATCGACGGCCTGAACGTCTACCTGAACCACTGCGACATCCTCGACCGGACCCCGATCCTCGACCTCAAGCCGTACATCCCCGCGGTTGACGCATTCCCGGAGTCGAAGGCGGGATGGCGTGACGAGCTCGTCCTGACCGAGTGGACGCACGAATTTTCGCCCGCCGCACGGGCGCAGATGGACTGGATTATGGCGCGGACCGGGCTCGACCTCGCCAATTTCTGCGCTGTCCAGCTCAAATACGAACCCTTCAACCCCGCCCGAAAGCGCATCGAACGGCTCCCGGACGGCTCCTGGGCGATCCACTGCCGCACCTGGCGCATCGTGTACCGCGCCGACGCGGACGCCCATGTGCTGCATTTCGAATCCGTCTGCTCGAACTACGCCCCGGACGAGCTCGCGCCCGGCGCGCCCGATCCGTACGCGGACAAAGCGTTCCACCGGGCATTTCTGGAGGTCATGTCATGGAAGTGATCCTCTGCGGCATCACCGGGTTCTGCTCGGGCGTGCGCAACGCGCTGAACCGTACCATGGACGAACTGAAACGGCACGGGGCGCCCGTCTTCATCCTGCACGACCTCGTCCACAACGAATCGGTCGTGAACGACCTGCTGGCGCGCGGCGCGAAGATCGTCGACGAACCCGAGGGGCTGCCCCCCGGCTCCACGCTCATCTTCAGCGCGCACGGCGTTTCCGAGGAGGTCGAGGCGCGCGCAAAGGCGCTCCCGCTGAACATCGTCGACGCCACGTGCCCGCTGGTCCGCAAGGTGCAGGAACGCGGCGCGGCGCTCTCCGACGCCGGGCACGTCGTGCTGCTCTTCGGCAAGGCGGGACACCGCGAGGTCGAGGGCATCCTCGGGCGCATCCACGGCGAGAAGCATCTCCTCACGAACGAGGAGGACGCACGCGATTTCAAACCGGTCCCCGGCAGGACCTACGCCTGCATCAGCCAGACCACCATGAACAGCGACGTGATCGCGAAGATGACCGCGATCCTGCGCGAAAAGATACCCGGCCTCGTCGAATCCGCGTCCGTCTGCCGCGCCACGCTCGAACGCCAGAACGCCGTCCGCAAGCTCGCGGCGCAATGCGACCTCGTGCTGGTCGCCGGGTCCGCGCACAGCTCGAACACGCGCCGTCTGTGCGAGATCGCCGATGCTCAGGGCGCGCGCGCAGAACTCGTCTCCGGCCCGGAAGACGTCACGCCGGACCTCCTCCGCGGCGCGAAACGCGTCGGCGTCACCTCCGGCGCGAGCGCACCGGACGACCTTGTGCACGGCATCCTGGACGCGGTGAAGCAAATCGCCGCACCCGATTAAGACAGACCCTAACTCGCAAGGAGAATATCCCATGCGCCGTCAAGACCGCGAGATCAAAGACTACAGCGTCATCCTCGACATCATCAACGCGCTTCCGATCGGGCATCTGGCCATGAACGACGCGGGAAAGCCCTACGGCGTGACCATGAATTATATCTCCGAGCTTGACGCGGACCGAAACGCCGTGCTGTATTTCCACGGGGCGAAAGAGGGCCGCAAGGCGGAAATCCTGTCCCGCGATCCGCATGTCTATTTCTTCGCCGAACGCGACAACGGCCCGAAAGTGATCGTTCGCCCGAACGGAATGCGCTCCGTGACAAATCTTTATGTTTCTGTAGCCGGGGAAGGCGTGATGGAGCCGGTCAATGCGCCCAATGAAAAGCGGCGTGTCCTCCTCGCAATAGCCAATGCGTTCTCGGACGAGCCGTTCGATTCTCTCCCGGACGCCGTGGTGGAGATGACCGCCGTCTGGAAGCTCGTTCTAAACAGCGTGACCGGAAAATCCAATCCTCCGCTCACACGCCCGGAGCAACAAGCCGCATCCAAACCGTAAAACCATCAGGGAGTCATCCATGATCCAGCTGGAACCGATCTCTCTTCCGCCGAAAAGCGCCTTCGGATTCTTTTCCGCCGCGCCTTTTTTCGGCGCCGACCGCAAGTGCAGAAAAAAGGTCATTCAGCAGTTGCTGTCGCGGGTTCCTTATGAGGCCGAAATCGAAAGCATGTGGGCTTCCCCGGATTTCCCGCCTCATGCGGAAATGCAGGCGATCCTGGAGTGCATCCGGGTCTACAACGGCTGGCCCAACGCGCTCTTCCTTCCGACCGATTCCTTCCTCGCTCTCGCGCCCCACGAAGGACACTACGAATCCTTCACAGCCGATTATGACACCGTAAACGACATCTTTTTTATCCTCCATCCCGGGGAAAAGGAACGGATGAAGGCTTCGAAAAAGACCGGGGACCTGTTAAGCCGGTCGCTTGTC
>JAFSZN010000084.1 GCA_017455665.1 Lentisphaeria bacterium | reverse complement strand
GTGAAATGACCCAGCTCGACCTCCCGGTGCTTACACCGGAAGACACGGAAGCGCTGGTCAAATCGATCGCCTCCCCGCGCCACCTTCAGCAGCTCGCCGAAGACGGCGGCGCGGACTTCGGGTTCGCGTTCGGCGACCGCGCGCGTTTCCGCGTCAGCGCCTTCAAGCAGAAAGGCTGCATCGGCGCAGTCCTCCGTCAGATCCCGAACAACATGATGCCGCTCGACAAGATCGGCCTCCCCCCGAGCATCAAGGACCTGCTCTACCGTCCCCGCGGCATGATCCTCGTGACAGGCCCGACCGGTTCCGGCAAGTCCACCACCCTCGCCTCGATGATCAACGTCATCAACGAGGAGCGCGCCGTGCACATCATCACGGTCGAGGACCCCATCGAATTCTACCACCACCACAAGAAAAGCGTGGTGATTCAGCGTGAGGTCGGCGCGGACGTCCCGAGCTTCTCCGAAGCTCTCCGCCGCGCACTCCGCCAGGACCCCGACATCATCCTCGTCGGCGAATTGCGCGACCTGGTCACCATCGAAGCCGCCGTCACCGCCGCCGAAACCGGACACCTGGTCTTCGGCACCCTGCACACCACCGGCGCGGCCCCGACCGTCGACCGTATCGTCGACGCCTTCCCGACCAACCAGCAGCCGCAGATCCGCACACAGCTCGCCGCCGGCCTCGTCGGCGTCATCTCCCAGGTGCTTCTGCCGCGCATCGACAAACCCGGGCGCGTCGCCGCGTTCGAGATCATGATCTCCACGCCGTCCATCCAGGCGCTGATCCGAGACGGCAAGACCTTCCGCATCACGTCGGACATCCAGACGGGCGCGAAGTTCGGCATGAACACGCTCGACTCCCATCTCGTCGACCTCTACAAGAAGGGCATGGTCTCCTACGGCGAAGTCATCACGAAGGCGCAGGACCCCGAAGGCATCGTCCAGACACTCGCGAACACCAACATCTGATTCGGTTCTCATTCAATATTCACATAACTTGGAGTTCTCAAAATGCCGATCTTCCAATACACCGCGATGGACGCATCCGGTAAGGAACAGAAGGGACAGCACGAAGCCGCAAGCGAAGAAGCCGTCGCATCGTTCCTGAAGGAACAGGGGATGTTCCCCACCTCCATCAAGCCGCTCGCCAAGGCGGCAAAGGCAAAAAAAGAAAAGGCGAAAGGCCCGGCCGCGGCGAAAGGACTGAACATCAACCTCGGCCCGATCGTCATGAAAGGCAAGGACCTGACCGTCTTCACCCGACAGCTCGCCATCCTGCTCGACGCCGGCCTTCCGCTGATCCGTTCCCTCAAGACGCTCGAACGCCAGGCGAAAAACCCCGCCGTCAAGACCATCCTCGGAAAGGTCGCCTACTCCGTCGAAGGCGGCTCAACCTTCTCCGAAGCACTCGCACAGCACCCGAAGTCGTTCGACAAACTCTACCTGAACATGATCCGCGCAGGCGAAGCGGCAGGTAAGCTCGAACTGATCCTCACACGACTGGCGGGCTTCCGCGAAAAGGCCGCCAAGATCGCCGGCAAGGTCAAATCCGCCATGGTCTACCCCGCCATCGTGCTCACCATCGCCATCGGCATCACCATCTTCCTCATGATCTTCATCGTCCCGAAATTCGAAGTCATGTTCACGGAAATGCTCGACGGCGCCGAACTGCCCGCCATCACCCAGTTCGTCATGGGCGTCAGCCGCTGGCTCCAGAACAACATCATCATCGCCATCATCATCGTGGCTGTCCTTGTGGTCGCCACGAAATTCATCCTCAAGACGGAGAAGGGGCGGTTCTACTTCGACAAGGGCATCTACAACGCACCCGTCATCGGCCTGCTCATCTCCCGCAACGCCATCTCCAAGTTCTCACGTACGCTCGGCACACTCATGGGCTCCGGCGTCCCCGTCCTGAACGCCCTCCAGATCGTCCGCGACACCGCCGGCAACGAGCTTGTCTCCAAGGCGGTCCAGCAGGTCCACGACGCCGTGAAGGAAGGCGAACCGATGGCGCCCCCGCTTCAGGCGACCAAGATCTTCCCCGACATGGTCATCAGCATGATCGAGGTCGGCGAGGAAACAGGCAAGCTCCCCGACATGCTCGAAAAGATCGCCGACACCTACGACGAAGAAGTCGACAACGCCGTCAGCGCCCTGACATCCATGATCGAGCCGTTGATGATCGTCTTCCTCGCCGTCATCGTCGGCGGTATCGTCATCGCTCTGTTCAGCCCGCTGATCACCATCATCCAGACCCTCGGCGGCGGCTGATCCGCCTCGTCAACGGTCCCGCCCGGACCTTCCAGGCGGGACCTTTTCTTTTTCCGGAGGTGCGCGCAAAATGCGCTGCTTTCTGAACATCGGAAACACACACACGCAGATACTCGAGGTCGATTCCGGCGGCGGGCGCAAGGTCCGCACCGTCGCGACCGCAGACTTCGACCCCGCCTCGTTCCCGAATGGCGCGGAGGTATTCGCCGCATGCGTCGTGGCGGAAAAGATGGACGCGCTGCGGGCGCGCGGATGCCGCATGGCAACGCCGGAGGCCGCCTCGAAAATCGTGGACTTCTCCCCCGTCGACGCGTCGACGCTCGGACAGGACCGCGTCGCGAATGCCGTTTGCCTGGCCGCAAAGGCCGTTCTCCCGGCGGTTTCCATTGATTTCGGCACCTGCATCACCGCGGAGGTCGTCGACGCGCGGAAGCGCTTTCTCGGCGGCGCGATCTTCCCCGGACGCACCCTCACGCGACGCGCCCTCAATCTTTACACCTCGAAACTCCCCTTCGTCGAACTCGCGGACGAACCGCCCCCCTGCCCCGGCACGAACACCGCCGACGCCATCCGCATGGGCACAGACGCCGCCGCCATCGACGCGGTATTAGGATTCATCGCCCGCATCCGCAGGATGCTGAAGCAGACCCCTTCTGTCTACGCATGCGGCGGCGACCGCGCGTTTTTCCTGCGCGCTCCGGAGCTCAAAGAGCTTTCCAATGGTTTTCCGTCCATTCGAGGCATACGGGACGGCGGGGACGACTTCACCCTGCGCGGAGTCGAACATCTTTTCGGGTGAGAACTTCCCATGAGGATCAAGATCTGCGGCATCAGGAACGATTCGGATTTGAAGGCGGCGCTCTCCGCCTCGCCGGACGCCGTCGGGTTCCTCGTCGGACAGGTCCATCCCTCGCCCGACTTCGTCCTCGCGTGCACGGCGCGGCGCCTCGCAAGATCCCTGCCGCCGTTCGTCCAGCCGTGGCTGGTCACACATTTGTCCAAGCCTGAGGAAGTCCTCGACCTCGCCGACGCCGCGGCGGTCTGCAATATCCAGCTGCACGGGGAATCCACGCCGGAGGAGGTCTCCGCGATCCGCGACGCGCTCCCGCCGTACGCCAAGCTCGTGCGCGCGGTCCATCCCGAACCGCAGGACGCCTTTTACCAATACGCCGACTTCGTGCCGTTCATCGACGCGTTTCTGATCGACACGCTCAACCCGAAGACCGGGCAGGTCGGCGGGACCGGGCTCACCGGGAACTGGATCCGCGCAGCCCGGTTCGTGCAGGAATCCCCGCTCCCGGTCATTCTCGCGGGCGGACTCACGCCCGCCAACGTCGCACGCGCCATCGAACGCGTCCGCCCGTATGCCGTGGACGTGAACACCGGAGTCAAGACGTCGGGGGGCCGTGAGGAAAGCGCCCTGCTCTGCCGCGCGTTCGTGAAGGCTGCCCGCCTGACGGATTATCAGGCTTAGGAGTTTTTCGTCGTCTTATGTGCGCGAGCGTCAGCCGCGCACTGCTTCCGTGGAGGACTTGTCCTCCCCGCGCGTTCGTGAGGTCTGCCCGCCTGACGGATTATCAGGCTTAGGAGTTTTTCGTCATCTTATGTGCGCGAGCGTCAGCCGCGCACTGCTTCCGTGGAGGACTTGTCCTCCCCGCGCGTTCGTGAAGGCTGCCCGCCTGACGGATTATCAGGCTTAGGAGTTTTTCGTCATCTTATGTGCACGAGCATCAGCCGCGCACTGCTTCCGTGGAGGACTTGTCCTCCCCGCGCGTTCGTGAAGGCTGCCCGCCTGACGGATTATTGAGCCTTTTCAGCCGGAATTATAAAATCTTCTGGTAATACGCGATGCTGAGCCAGCGGCCGAATTTCCGCCCCGCCTCGCGCACGGTCCCGGCGTACTCGTAGCCGCATTTCCGGTGCAGCTCGATGCTCGGCAGATTCTCCGAGTCGATCACGCCGATGAGCGTGTGGATGCCGACCTTGCGGCATTCATCCTCCAGACGCGCCATCAGCGCCGTCCCGACGCCCGTCCGGCGCGCGGAGGGCTCGACATAGACGGACAGTTCCGCCGCGTGCAGATACCCCTGGTAATGCCGGTATGCGCCGCAGGAGGCGAAACCTAAAAACACACCGTCGTCGGACTCCGCCGCCAGCACGGGGTAATTCCCCGCCGCATGCACGTCGAAATACTCCCGCATATACGATTCCGGGTGGGGATCGCAGTCGTACACCCAGGTCGTGCGCAGGATCGCGTCGTTCAGCAGCGCCAGCATATACGGGGCGTGACGCCCGAAATCGGCAGGGACTATTTTCATGCGCGCACGCTCAGTTCCCGGTCAGGGCGGGCAGGATGCCCTCCTGGCGCCAGACGTACGCCCGGCGGTCGAGTTCCTCGCCGTTGTCCCAGAAGACCGGGCAGATGTTGTTTGCGCGCGACAGGCGCACAATGGAACGGAAGTAGTCGGCGCGGCTCGCGCGGTCCTTGTTCCGCAGCAGGCATCCGTACTCGCCGATGATGACCGGGATGCCCTTGTCCAGGAAATGCTCCTTCAGCTTTCCGAAGTTGGCTTCCATCGTCTTGTGGTCCTCGCCGCTGCCCCAGTTGTACTGGTAGCCCCAGCTCGTGCCGGGCGTGGCGATGGCGAACTGAGGCGGCAGGTAGTAATGCACGGACACGATGCAGCGCGGATCGTCGGGGAGAGTCAGGTGGTCGCATGCTTTGTCGAGGTCGGCGCCGATCCCCGGCAGCAGAAGCCAGCGTTTCTTGTTTCCCCCGCCCGAAGCCCTGATCAGCTTCACGAATTCAGCGTTCACGCGGTTCACGAGCGCGCCGTTCTCCTCGATCGGCAGGTCCGTGAAGTCGATCTCGTTCATCGACTCGAAGATCAGGTGGTCGGGGCGATCGCGGAACCGCGCGGCGATCTGCCGCCAGGCGGCGCGAAACTGCGTCATGGTCCCCTCGTAATCCTTCGACGCCTTTTCCAGCCAGGATTTTTCGTGATGCAGGTTGACGATCACATACATCTTTTCCGCCAATGCCCAGTCCACGACCTCCTCCACGCGCGACATCCACGCCGGATCGACCGGGTATTCCGGCGCGTCGCCCATGTGCGGTCCCCAGCTCACCGGGATGCGGATCGTGTCGAACCCCTGTTCCCTGATGTACTTGATCAGCTTGCGCGTGGTGCGCGGATTGCCCCATGCGGTCTCCGTTTCCATGCCGCCGCGCCCGCCGCCGTTCGGCAGGGAGTCGAACGTGTTGCCGAGGTTCCAGCCGTATCCCATGCCGGACACGAACGCGATGCCTTCCGGCATGTCGCCCTTCGAGGAGACACAGGACAGGGCACACGCGGACAGACAGAGGACAAACAGGAAGAAGACGCTTTTTTTCGCGGAGAAACAGGACATGGAAACCGCCTTTCTGAAGATGCCGGTTCGGGGGAGGACTGACAGGTTGTGCCGCGCCTAATATAGCATGCCGCGTCCGAGTTTTCAAACGGAAAACGCGGACAAATCTTTGTACCTAGTGTAAAAAAAGGAGAAATGTCTGAAAAAAAAGCTTGTTTTCAGTTGACTTTTCGGGAAAACGATGTATCTTTATATTGTCGGTTCAAGATGAGATTTCACTTCTTTTGTTCCGCCCCGATTCATCAATTTCCTTCCGGAGTTCTGCTTTATGAAACAATATCTGTCTTTCGCGGCAATCCTGCTCGGCATCTGCTGTTCGGTGCTTTTCCTCTGCTCCTGCGGGAAAAGAGTTCAGAACAAAAAGAGCGTCGACCCGGAAACACTGCGCCTCATGCAGAAAACCCAGACGGAGCTTTCCACTTGCGTCGAACGCTGCAGGACCGCGGCGAAAAACTCCGAGGAAAACAGGGAGATCCTCCTCGCCCTCGCAAATTCCCAGCAGATCCTCGTCGACCGGCACGAGACGATCATCAACATCCTCCTGAAAAAGTACAAGTTGGAACGCGTCTCCACGGTTTCCTATCCCATCGAAATGGATCCGCGGACGCTCGTCCTGGCCCCGGTGGAGGAATACAGGGAGTTTCTCGCAAAAGCGAACCCGGAAAAGACGCTTCGGGAAGTCCTGATCGCGCTTGAGATCACCAATAAAGTCCTGGAATCCGACCTGGCTGTCGAACTGATGATCGACCCCGATGCGGAGGATGCGCCCGATATTGATTTCTACCTCTGCCCCGTCTGCGGTCAGCTTTCCATGCTGAAACCCGAGGAAAACTGCCCCGTCTGCCATTCCGACAAGGACAGACAGATCGAGCTGAAGAACGGCGAGCTTCCGCCGCGCGCGGAAGGCACGTTCGTCACGGTCTCCGAGTAAAAAAGCGCTCAGTTCTCCCCACCCTGTTTCCCGACGCCGGATGATTCCTTTCGTCCGGCGTTTTCCTTTATTCGGAGAGCCTTTTTCGAGTCACGGGATCCTCGGTGTTCAGGATCCTGGTGTGATACAGGATGGATCCGCCGATCACAAGTCCGGGAATCAGAAACGGGATCGCCTCCGCGAAACGCGCGATGATGCCGAATCCCAGCACGAACATACGATTTTTCGCGACCTGCTTTCTCAATGCGGACACATGGAACCCCTGGCGCACGGCGCTGTCGTGAAGATACGAGCGGCCGCAGATCGCGCCCCGGAACAGGAATCCGATGACGGGGATCCAGAACAGCAGGAAATAAATGAGATAGGATACGATCGTCAGCAGGATGTAGCCCGCGGTCAGGCGAAGTGTTCTGGCGTACGACTGCTCCGCGCCGGGATGCTCGGGATATTCCTTCTTCTCGAACGCGTCGACCAGGATGTCGAACAGCATGTTGCCGAACATCTCGTAGAACGTGCCGATGAAGTACAGCAGGATGAGCGGGACAACGATCCAGAAGAAGAATGACATGCACCAGTCAAGAACAGTCTGAAGCCACGACAGCCACCCGGGGAAGGAAATCCCCGCGAGCCATTCCCGGAGCCCGGAAGCGGCCCAGAAAATGAGTGCGGACAGGATCCCGGCGTACAGCAGCAGGACGACCAGCAGCGGCGGCAGGGCATACGGCCACAGACGCGGGCGCGTGAAGAATACCTTCATCCCGCGAAGAGCGCACTCCGCGCCGTAGGTCAGATCGTCCAGTGCTTTCATGCCGGGGGGCTGTCCGTTGATGTTTTACAAATGCTTCATTTCCCGTCGTGGAAACTCGTCCAGAGGTGTTCCTCCTCGTCCGTGCGCTTCGGCGTGGCGGCCTCCATGCGGAGCATCCGCGCCAGATTGTGCGCCAGCGTGCGCATGGTCTGAAGCCCCTCGGCGTCCTTGCGGACGTCGTCCGGCGTGAACCCGTGCACGGAGTTCCAGTATTGAGAGGACACGACCGGCATCTGGCTGATCGTGAAATACTTGTTCAGGCGGTCGAACGACGCGCTCGCGCCGCCGCGGCGGCAGCTGACGACCGCCGCGCCCGGCTTGCCCTTCAGGAACGACCCGGCGGAGAAGAACAGCCGGTCCAGCAGCGCGCACAGTGCGCCGTTCGGCCCGGCATAGTACACGGGCGATCCGATCACGATGCCGTCGGCGCGCTTCACAGCCTCGACGAGCGCGGGCAGAGCGTCGTCCTGAAACGCACATTCGCCGCGTTCCCGGCATGCGCCGCAGGCGATGCAGCCGCGCACGGGCTTTTTCCCGAGCTGGAAGATCTCGGACGTGACACTCTCCGCCTTGAGCGTGGCGGCGATCTCGGACAGGGCGGTGAAGGTGCAGCCTTCGGCGTTCGGGCTGCCGTTCAGCAGGAGTACATGCATGGCTCGGTTCCTTTCGGATGGTGCGGTTGAAGGAAGATGAAGGAAGAAAAGAGGCGGGCCGGAAAAACGCTCCGGTCCGCCGTCAAAAAATGTCGGGTGAAAAAAGCTTCGGCTTACTTCGCGGAAACTTTCTGGATCCAGGCGTCGAGGGCGGGGCCGGCGTTCGCGGCTTCCGTGCCCTTGTGCGCGAAGACTTCGGGGAAATAGTTGATCGCGGGGACCGCGGCTTTCGCGTCGGCAAGGTACTTGAACGTGGCGGGGTTGCCCTGCCCGTGCGTGCAGAAGAGCGCGACGGTCTTGCCATTGAAGTCGTAGGACTGGAGGAAGGTGCGGACCGGCGGTGCGAACGTGGAGAACCAGATCGGGGTGCCGACGTAGATCGGGTCGTACTTGGAGATGTCGAGGTTCATGTCCTTGATCGCCGGGGCTTTCGGCTGCTGGAGGTCGCGCTGTCCGGCCTGGGCGGCTCCGCCGAAGTCGTTCGGATACGGCGTGACCATTTCGATCACGGCGATGTCCGCGCCGGTCTTCTGCTGGAGCATTTCCGCCACGATCTTGGTGTTGTGCGTCTCGGACCAGGACCAGTAAACGACCAGCGGTTTCGTCTTCGCGGCAGCCTTCGCGGGGGCGTCGGCGGCGCCGGATTTTCCATCGCTGTTGCAGCCGAAGAACGCGGCGGCGGACAGGAGGGCGGATGCGGCGAGCATGAATGCGTGTTTCAGTTTCATAAGTTCAACTCCTTCGAAAAATGTTGTTTTGTATTTGGTAACTATACCACGGATTCCGCCGTTTTCAAGCGCGGAATCCGAAAAAAACGGAAGAACGGCGTGAAATCATAAACCCTGTTTGGAGATCCGCGCCGCCTGTTCGGCGTCAATTGCGTGCGGATACAGCCGGTCGCAGAAAATGTCGAACACGGTTTCGGACGCGGCGGCTTCGGGCGCGGTTTCGAGCTTCTTCGCCTCGTACAGCCTGCCGTTGCGGCTGACCAGCAGATTTTTCTTCGCGGGATCCCACGACACGCCGAGCTTCACCCACTGGTTCGCGGGGAAGAACGCCTCGTCGCCCGCGGGACGGCCCACGGCGTATGGCACGCCGTCGACCGTGAATACCACGGGATAGTCCGGCGAGGTAGTGAGATCGAACTCCTCCCACACGGACAGCACGGGGACGACCGTCTCCGGGGCCGCCGCGAACCGGACGCTCGCCGAGAACGCGAATCCGGCGCCGTCGGCGGGATTCCACCACTGTTCCGGGCGCCATGCCGCGCCCTTCAGGCGGTGGAACGGCGCGGGCTCGATGGCGGGCGCCGCCTCCACTTCCACGTCCACGGAGGGCTGCTGCGCGGGCGTCTGCACGGATTCCTGCGCGGCGGGCTGTTCGGCTTCTTCGGCGGGCTGGTCTTTCTGCGCCTTCTGGAAGAATCCGGCGGCGGACAGGAACGTCACGAAGATCAGCACGGGCGAAATGAAGCGGATGAACACGGACCAGGAGATGACCGGGAGGCGCGTGCGGTTGAATTTCTGGAGTTTGGAAAGCCCCTTCAGGTCGGCTCCGGTGCGGTAGAGTTCGCGTGCCGCGCCGTTGGTGCCCCAGACCCAGCCGGCGTAGAACGCCGCCGCGAGGCCGTTCAGGAGCAGGATCCAGTTGCTCGCCACATAGTCGATCAGGTCGAAGAGGCTGCTCTTCACGCCACCGAACAGCCCGGTCAGCAGGCGGTGCAGCGAGGGCAGATGCGACCAGTCGTTCACGCTGAACGAGATCACGCATCCGAGTCCGGTGATCAGCACGGTCGAGAGCAGCACGGACGCACGGCGCGAGAGCTTCAGGTTCTGCATGAAGCTCGACACGACCGCCTCCTGAAGGCTCAGGCCGCTCGTCAGCGCGGCGATCGCCAGAAGCAGGAAGAACAGGCCGTTCCACAGCCAGCCGAGGCCGCCGGGGATGGACTCGAACGTGATCGGCAGGGTGTTGAACACGAGCGCGGGCCCCTGCGCCGGGTTGCCGCCCTGCGCGAAGAGCGCGGGGAAGATCGCGAGGCCGGCGAGCAGCGCGATGAGGGTGTCGAAGAAGACGATCCAGAGCGAGGATTTCAGGATGTTGCGTTTCTTGCTCAGGTAACTGCCGTAGGTGATGAGGATCGCCATGCCCAGGCTCAGCGAATAGAACGCATGTCCGAGGGCGTCCAGGATGCTCGAGCCGTTGATCTTGCTGAAGTCCGGCTTCAGGAAGAACTCCACGCCCTTCGACGCACCGGGGAGCGTCACGCTGCGGATTACCAGCACGATCACCAGAACGAAAAGCAGCGGCATCATGATCTTCGAGACCGTTTCGATGCCCTTCTTCACGCCGAACCAGCAGATCGCCGCCGACGTGAGCATGAAGGCGAGCGTCAGCCCGGACGACAGCCACCCGTTGGACGACACGCTGCCGAGGTACGCGCCCGCCTCTTCCGGCGAGGCGAAAACGAGTTCGTGCGCGAACGATTTCCATGCGTACAGGAAGATCCAGCCGCCAATGATCGCGTAGTAGGACAGGATCAGACCCGCCACGAGCGTGCAGGAGAACCCGACCGTGGACCAGCCGTAATGGTAAATGAGGATGCTCAGGATCACCAGCAGGACGGACATGCCGTAGTTGTGGGAGCCCGCCAGCGCGGCCGCCAGCCCCAGCCCGAATCCCGACGCAACTTTCGGCAGGCGCGGCGAACGGATCGCGAAGTGCTGGAACGCCTTGATCGGGTCGCCCTGCGAGGCGCGCCCGATGGCGAGTTCCGCCAGCATCACAGGCAGGCCGACCAGCGCGATGCAGAGGAGATAGATCAGGACGAACGCGCCGCCGCCGTTCTCACCCGTGATGAAGGGGAACCGCCACACGTTGCCGAGTCCGATGGCGGAACCGACCGCCGCCATGACGAATCCGAATGAACTGCCCCAATGCTCGTGTTTTACGCCGTCTGCCATGTGTGTTTCATCCTATGCCGAAAAAGTTTGCTTCGCTCCTCAGAGCTGGATATTGTCGATCAGGCGGGTGCTGCCGAACTTCGCCGCAACCGCGATCGTGAAGGATTTGCCGGGTTCGAGCGTCGCCGCCGGCAGCATCGTGTCCGAATCGGTCAGCTCGACGTATTCCACCAGGCCGCCCGCCGCCGTGATCTCCGCGCGGATGTCGGAGATCAGCTTCGAGGCGGAGATGCCAGGCTGCGCGGCGAACGTCTTCTGCGCGCGGAACAGGCTGCGCGAGATGGCAAGCGCGCGGCGGTGTTCGTCCTCGGAGAGGTATTTGTTGCGCGAGCTCATGGCGAGGCCGTCCGCCTCGCGCACGATGGGCGCCGTGATGATCTTGATGGGGAAATTGAGGTCGCGGACCATGCGGCGGATGATCGCCGCCTGCTGGGCGTCCTTCTGCCCGAACACCGCCAGGTCGGGCAGCGCGGCGTTGAAGAGCTTCGAGACGACCGTGGTGACGCCCTCGAAGTGGATCGGGCGGGACTTGCCGCAGAGATTCTTGGAAATGGTGTTCTCGTAGACGTGGCAGGTCAGCTGCTCCGGGTACATGTCCTCCACGCCGGGCGCGAAGATCACGTCCACCTTCCGGGCTTCGCACAGCGCGCGGTCGCGTTCGAAGTCGCGCGGATATTTCGCGAAATCCTCGTTCGGGCCGAACTGGATCGGGTTCACGAAGATGGAGATGACCACGGCGTCCGCGCCGTTCGCGCGCGCCGCGTCGATCAGGGAGAGATGACCGTCATGCAGGAATCCCATGGTCGGCACAAGTCCGACGGTCTTGCCGTTCCTGTGCGCGTTGCGGGACCACTGCTGGAGTTCGGAAATGGAATGAATGACCTGTGTCATGTTACACCTCGGTTTTCACTGCTTGTTGTTGCGGGCGATGCGGGCGGCCACGGCGCGTTCGTAGGCGTCGAGGTCGTCGATCCTGATCTGCGCCACGCCGGAAGCCATGGCGGCCTCGGCGACCTTGCGCGCCACGCGGGGCACGACGCGCGGATCGAACGGCTTCGGGATCACGAACGACGCCTTCAGCGGGATCTCGCCCTCGAAAATGCCCTTCGCCGCCTCTTCGGGGTACGCCGCGGAGAGCAGCTGACGGATGTCATCCGGCATCGGCTCCGCCACGATGTCCGCCAGCGCGCGGGACGCCGCCAGCTTCATCGCCTCGTTGATGTCGGACGCGCGGGTGTCGAGCGCGCCGCGGAAGATGCCCGGGAACCCGAGCACGTTGTTGACCTGGTTGCTATAGTCGGACCGCCCCGTGCCGGCGACCGCCGCGCCAGCCGCCAGGGCCTCGTCCGGGAAGATCTCGGGCGTGGGATTCGCCATGGCGAAGACGACCGCGCCGGGCGCCATCGTGCGGACCATGTCCCCGGTGAGCGCCTTCGGCACGGAGACGCCGACGAAGACGTCCGCGCCCCTGATGGCGTCGGCGAGCGTGCGCGCGTCCGTGTGGGCGGCGAAACGCTGTTTCTGCGGATTGAGGTCGGTGCGTCCGTCGTGGATCACGCCCTTCGAGTCGCAGAGGATGAACTTGGAACGGTCGGCTCCGGCGGACACGTAGTATTCCGCGCAGGCGATCCCGGCGGCTCCGGCGCCGTTCATCACGAACCGGCAGTCGCCGATCTTCTTGCCGACCACGCGCAAGGCGTTCAGGATGCCGGCGAGGGAGATGATGGCGGTGCCGTGCTGGTCGTCGTGGAAGACCGGGATCTTCATCGCCTTCTTCAGCGCGGGCTCGATGGCGAAGCACGCGGGCGCGCCGATATCCTCGAGGTTGATGCCGCCGAACGAGGGTTCCAGGCGGGCGACGGTCTCGATCACCTTGTCCGGGTCGGTGCGGCCGTCCTCCTTGAACACGCCGCCGATGCAGAGCGCCACGGCGTCGATGTCCGCGAAGCGCTTGAAGAGGACGGATTTGCCCTCCATGACGGGGAGCCCCGCCTCGGGGCCGATGTTGCCGAGACCGAGCACCGCCGTGCCGTCGCTGACCACCGCCACGGTGTTGCCGCGTCCGGTGTACTCCCAGATCTTCTCCGGGTGGTCGTGGATCTCGGTGCAGGGCACGGCGACGCCGGGCGTGTACGCCAACGAAAGGTCGTCCTGCGTGGTGCAGGGTTTCGAGGGCAGGATCTTCAGTTTGCCCGGCTGCGGATTCGCGTGGTAGGCAAGGCTGCGGGAGGCAAGGTCGTTCGACATGGTCATATTCTCCAGAAGTTGTGTTGAAATTGTTCAGATGCGGACCGGGATGCCGCGTCCGGCGAGGAAGCGTTTCGCGTCGCCCACGGTATACGTCCCGAAGTGGAAGATGCTGGCGGCGAGCACGGCGTCCGCGCGGCCCTTTTCGATGACCTCGGCGAGGTCGTCCAGGTCGCCCGCGCCGCCGGACGCGATGACGGGCACCGGCACGGAATCCGCGACCGCGGCGGTCAGCTCGCAGTCGTACCCCGCTTTCGTGCCGTCGGTGTCCATGCTCGTGAGCAGGATCTCGCCCGCGCCCAGTTCAACACCGCGCACCGCCCATTCCAGCGCGTCGATCCCGGTCGGACGCCGTCCGCCGTGCGTGTAGACTTCCCAGCGGTTCTCGCCGGGGACGCGCCGGGCGTCGATCGCCAGCACGATGCACTGCGCGCCGAAACGGTCGGAACCCGCCTTGATGAGGTCGGGATTCAGCACGGCCGCCGTGTTCAGGGAGACTTTGTCCGCGCCGGATTTCAGCATCAGCCGGATGTCGTCCGCGGTGCGGATGCCGCCGCCCACGGTCAGCGGGATGAACACCTGGTCGGCGGTCTTTGCGATCACGTCGACCACGCTGGCGCGCGCGTCGCTGCTGGCGGTAATGTCCAGGAAAACGAGTTCGTCGGCGCCCTGCCGGTTGTATTCCACGGCGGCCGCCACGGGATCGCCCGCGTCCACGAGCCCCACGAAATGCACCCCCTTCACGACGCGTCCGTTGTTCACGTCCAGGCAGGGTATGATACGTTTGGCAAGCATCTTCGTGCGGCTCCTTTCTTTCAATAGCGGGAAACGGCGGAAAAAGGTTATCCTATTACTATACATGAAAATGCACACATTTTCAAGGCGTTTTCAGGCGGTTTTCCGCGTTTTCGCGCGCGCATGAGGGATTCCGGCGCGGAAAAACGCCGTCCGGACGCGAATCCGGGCGGCGTTGAAACGGTCGAATGCGACTGACTTTTGTCCGCGTTTTTCAGCCTTGCTGGGGACGGCGCGGCGGACGGCTGTTGTTCGGCTTGCCGCCGTCGCGGTTCCCGCCATTCTGATTCCCGCCGTCCTGACGCGGAGGACGCGGCGGACGGTTCGGATTCTGAGGCGGACGGTTCTGGTTCTGCTGACGCTGTTCGCCCGCGGGACGCTGGGGGCGGTCGCCCTGTTTCCGCTGCGGCTGGCCGTGCGGACGGTTCTGCCCGCCCTGCCCGTCCTGACGCGCGGGTTTCTGCTGCGGAGCATTTTCCTCGGCGGACTGTTTCGCGTCGCCGGATTCGGACCCGCCCTGGCCCGCGCCGCCGCGCATCTTGTATTTGTCGAGGTACACGACCGAGACTTCCGAGGCGGGGCAGACCACGGTGTGCGTGGAGTTTTCCAGCTGGATCGTGACCTTCTGCGTGAGGAGATTGCGGTCGACCACGCGTCCGCGTCCGTCCTTGCATTCGCAGAGCTCGCCGCGGCGCGGCATGGTCTTTTCAAGCTCCAGATAGCCTTCGTGCTCGTATTTCAGGCAGCATTTCAGCCTGCCGCAGATGCCGGAGATCGTGGACGGCGTGAGCGAAAGGTCCTGCTCCTTCGCCATCTTCACGTTGATGGACGCAAAGTCCTTCAGGAACCGGCAGCAGCAGAGCGGGCGTCCGCAGTTCGCGATGCCGCCGAGGATGGCGGTCTCGTCGCGCACGCCGATCTGGCGCAGTTCGATATGTGTGTTGAATTCCTGCGACAGCAGCTTCACCAGTTCGCGGAAGTCCACGCGCCCCTCGGCGCTGAACTGCACGGTGATGAGCTTGCCGTCGTACGAATAATGCGCGTTGATCAGCTTCATGGGCAGGCCGAGGCGGTCGACGTACTGCCCGGTGATCCGCAGGGCGGATTTCGCGCGCATCTGGTTCTCGTGCGCCTTGCCCTGGTCCACCACGGTCGCCTTGCGCTGGATCGCGTAGATCTCGTTCTTTTTCGCGGAAAACACGGTCCCGCCCGATTCGCGTTCCTCCTCGACGGGCGCGGCGGGGGTCGATTCCGGCGGCGGCGCGTCGAACTGCTTCACAATCTGGCCGTAGTCCAGGTAGAAGTCCTTGCGGATCACGCAGAAATCGCCCACATGCAATCCGAGCGAGGAATCGCACCGGGCGTTGTACCCGGAGCCGTTGTCCAGCATTATCCCGTAAACAATATCCATACGGTTTCCGATTTCTTTTTTATGCCATGCCCCCTCGCCCGGGCATCCGCGGGCGCGGATCCCGGCACAAGTTCACGGCAAGCTCAAAAACGGGCGCACGTCACCAGCTGATGACGAGTTTCTTTCTCGAAGCGAGCTTGTCCAGGTCCGTGGCTTCCTTGTCTTTTTCATCGACGCCGAACGAATACACGGCGACCTTCGTGCGGAGGTCCTGGCCGGAGCGGTTGTTGACCTTGTTGACCGCGGAAACTGCCTGGACCGAATTCTTGATCTTGCCGTCGTAGTCCACGTCGAGGATGACCTGGTACGGACGCCCCCACGGATCCAGGATGCCTTTGCTCTCGTCGTAGCCGACGCCGACTTCGTAGAACACCATTTTCTTGGAGTTCTCGCCCGTGAGGATCCTGCACATTTCGACATAGTCGCCGGAAGAGACGAGCGCATCGGCGGAGCCGGACACCTTCGCGGGCCAGCAGGAGAATTCCGACTCGTACATGATGATGGCGGTCTTCAGGGACTGGCATTCGCTGTTCGCCTTGGATTTCTTCGCGTTGTTGCGGACGACGCCGAGGGCGGGGAAGACAAGCCCGGCGAGGATGCCGATGATGGCGATCACGACGAGCAGCTCGATCAATGTAAATCTTCTGGAAGACGTTTTCATGGTATGGATTCCTTATGAAGGGTTGGTTCGGTTATTTTGCTTTCGGGTTTTTGAAGTTCGCGATGTCGTCGCCGAGGCCGGGCGATTTCTTCGTGGAGTTTTCGGCGTCGCCGACTCCCTTGTCGCGTCCGATCGAGTACAGGTCGTACGTGCCGGGGTTGAATTTGCCGGGGTTGCGGTAGCGGATGGCATTTCCCCACGCGTCGCGGATCTTGTCGTCGTTTCCGTTCTCTTTGGCGATGCTTCTGCAGGTCTCGTACGCCTCGCCGAGGAAATCGGGATCCAGGTCGATGGAATGGAAATCGCCGTCTTCGTTGTAGCTGGAGCCGCCGTTCGGGTAATAATACCCGTGTTTTGCCTTGTACTGTTCATTGGCGACACGGATGATCTCCATGACGGTCTTCGTCTTCGTCTCGTCCGCGCGGCGGTAGGCGACCTGCGTGACCTTGATCGAGATCGCGGCGAGCAGGGCGATCACGATGATCACGCAGAGCAGTTCGACTAACGTAAAGGGGTGTTTGAAGCGTTTCATGGCGTTCTCCCGGTATCGGTTGATTTTTCCAGTACGTACTATATCATGCAAACCGGCGGAATACAACCGGATTTTCGTGATTTATTCCCAAAAAAGTTTAAGTTTCGTGCGCGAAGAGTCATTTCAGGGATGTCTCCGGCACGGAGGCGAGTATCTCCTGTTTCAGCACCTCGAACGCCTCCTCCTGCGGCAGGTTCGCGAACGGGACGCCCTTGCGGAAGAGCGCCACGAAGCCGTTTTTCGACCCGGCAAGCCCGAATTCGGCGTCCTTCGCCTCGCCGGGCCCGTTCACAACGCAGCCCATGACAGCGATCTTCTTCATGCCGATGCGGCGGCCGGATGCTTTCACGGATGCCACAAGCTCCTCCACGCGCTCCGCCATGCCGATCAGGTCGTACTCGGTGCGGGCGCAGGTCGGACACGACACGATCTCGGGATACGCGTCGCGGAGTCCGCAGACCTCCAGCAGGGCGATCCCCGCCTTCACTTCCTCGCGCGGCGGCGCGGTCAGGCTCACGCGGATGGTGTCGCCGATGCCGTCCAGCAGCAGCGCGCCGATCCCGGCGGCGCTTTTCAGGATGCCGCGCGCCGTGGTCCCGGCCTCGGTCACGCCGAGGTGGAGCGGGAACGGCGACCGCGCAGCGAACTTTCGGTAGGCGGCGGCCATGACCGGCACGGAACTTGCCTTCAATGAAACCTTGATATCATGGAAACCGCAGGATTCCAGCGTGCATATCTGCTCCTCGACCGCCTCGCAGAGCGACTCCGCCATCGCTTCGTCGTGGTCTCCGCACGCGGCGAGCTTCGATTCGAACAGACCCTTCGGAAGGCTGCCTGTGTTCGCGCCGACCCGGATCGGGATCCCCGCCTCGCCCGCGGCCTCCGCCACAGCACGGACACGGTCCGCGCCGCCGATGTTGCCGGGGTTGATGCGCACGCCGTGGACGCCGGCGCGGATGGACGCCAGCGCCAGGCGCCAGTCGAAATGGATGTCCGCGATCAAGGGGATCGGGGATTCGGCGACGATGCGGCGCATGGCTTCGGCGGACGGCATGTCCGGCACGGCGCAGCGGATGATGTCGCATCCGAGCGCGGCGAGTTCGCGGATCTGCGCGAGCGTGGCGTCCGCGTCGGAAGTGCGCGTGTTCGTCATGGACTGCACGGACACCGGAGCGCCGCCGCCGACGGCGACGCATCCGACGCGCACCTGGTTACTCACCCGGCGTTTCACCTGGCGCCTCCTGCGTTTGGGCCTGCGTTTCCGCGGCTTCGCTCTTGTCCTCGGGTTCCGCAGCAGTTTCCGCTTGTGCGGCTGCCGTTTCACCGTCCTCCAGCTCGCCGGCGGCACGGTGAATCTTGATCTCCAGCGCATCGCTCCATTTCCGGGGGAGCATCTTCTTCACGTCGTAGAACGACACGATCGCCATGAACGAGATCAGCACGAACATGAAGAAATACGTGACCGGCTGGACCAGCTTCGTCGGGACCGGGCGCCGGATCGCTATCTCGATCAGCGCGATCATGATGTGGCCGCCGTCCAGCACGGGGATCGGCAGGAGGTTGAAGAGACCGAGCGAGAAACTGATCATCACGACCAGGTACAGCCCCTGCATGAACGAGCCGCTGAACGTCTTGATCATGTAGCGGCCGATGCCGAGCGGGCCGGAAAGATGCTGGACACCGATCGTGGTGTAGCCGGTATCCTGCCCGACCTTGCTCTGGATCGTGTGCCCGAGGCTCTTCAGCGTGCGCTTCGTCATCTTCAGAACGTTGCAGAACTGTTTCCACGGCGTCGGGTGCTCGATGCGGTAGAAGTCCACGCCGATCTCGTACGGCGTGACGATGCGCGGCGTGATCTTGAATTCAAGCGGCTCGTTCGAACCGGCGCGCTTCACGGTCAGCGTGATCTCCTTGCCGCGCAGCTCGCCGTTGGCGCCGGTTTTGACGCCCTGTTCCGCAACGAGACTGGAGAACTTCATGGGATCGTCTTTCAGGGACTCGCCGTTGAACGCCGTGATCACGTCGCCGGGCTTCAGATACAGTGCCGCGGGCAGTCCGGGGATCGTCTCCTCCACCTCGCAGAGGTCGTTCGCAGTCGTGAAATAAATGCCGATCTGCGGACGCGGCTCTTTGACGGGGAGCGGGACCGGCGTCACCGGGATCTCGAGCTGCTCGCCGCCGCGGTCCACGGTCAAAGTGAGCGTCTTTCCGTCCGAAAACCGGATGAGGTTGATCAGTTCGTCGGCGCCGAAGACAGGCTTGCCGTCGACCGCGGTCACACGGTCGTCCGCCCGGATCCCCGCCTTTTCCGCCGGCGAGTTATAGAACGGAGAGACATATACGTGCAGTTCGGGCTGGAAGAACGGCATCATGACCTTTTCGCCGGGCATGAGCCTGTCGTTGGGCTCCGGCATGTAGGAGATCTCGGACGTTTTGCCGTCGCGGACGATCTCCAGCGTGACCTGCTTCACGTTGTCGTCGTTCAGCATGATCCGCTGCGCAAAATCGTTCCAGCTCAGCTCGAACGCGCTGCCGTTCAGTTTCACGATGCGGTCGCCCTCGCGCAGCCCGGCGCGGTACTCGGGGCAGTCCTCCGGAATGGTCCGTACGGTGAACTCCGTGTAGCGATCGGTGTCCGGCTGCGGCATGCCGGCGATCCAGATCACGACGCCCAGGGCAAACCCGAAGATGATGTTGAACAGCGGCCCGGCGAACGCCGTCGCGATGCGTTTCCACGGCGCGGCGTGCGGCAGAGGATTGCCCGCGCCGTCGGTAACCTCGTCGGAGGTGGAGTCGATCTGCGGAAGCTCCACGTAGCCACCGCACGGGATGCACCCGATGCGGTACTCCACGCCGTTGATCTTCTTGCCCCAGACCTTCTTGAATCCGACCGAGAACGCCTCGATGTGGAGGCCGCAAAGCCGCGCCACGATGAAATGCCCGAACTCGTGCACGATGATGCACAGCCCGAAAAAGATCACCATCAGCAGGACCGATGCGATCAGGATCAGTGTTTCCGTTATTTCCATATCTTCAAAATCTCCTTTTCGAGTTCAATTCATTTTGAGCCGGGCAGGACGATCCCGCGGGCGTATTCGCGCGCCCGGGCGTCCGCCTCCAGGACCGCGTCGAGCGTCTCGTCGCCGCACCGTCCCAGCGCGTCCATCGTCCGCTCCACGATCCGCCAGATGTCCGGAAAACGTATGGTCCCCGCGCGGAACCGTTCGAACGCGACCTCGTTTGCCGCGTTCAGGATCGCGGGCAGAGCGCCGCCCGCTTCGAGCGCGGCGCGGGCGAAACCGAGCGACGGGAACCGCGATTCGTCGGGATGCTCGAACGTGAGCTCGCCGATGGCCGCGAGGTCGAGCGCGGGCAGGTTCGACGCCGTATGCTCCGGCCAGGTCAGCGCGTACTGGATGGGGAACCGCATGTCCGGCCGGCTCATCTGCGCCATCAGCGCGCCGTCGCGGAACCGGACGAGCGAATGCACGATGCTCTGAGGGTGGACCAGCACTTCGATGCGCGGGCTCTCCACGTCGAACAGCCAGCGCGCCTCAATCATCTCCAGCGCCTTGTTCATCAGCGACGCGGAGTCCACGGTCACTTTCGGCCCCATCGACCACGTCGGATGCGCCAGAGCCTGTTCCCACGTCATTTTGTCCATCTCGGACACGGGCGTGTTGCGGAACGGCCCGCCGCTTGCGGTCAGGATGAGCTGCGCGACCTCGGAGGGACGCCGCCCCTCGAGGCACTGAAAAAGCGCGCTGTGCTCGCTGTCGACGGGCAGGATGCGCGCATTGTTCGCCTTCGCCTCGTCCGTGACCAGGCGGCCCGCCATGACCATGACTTCCTTGCTGGCGAGCGCGATCGTCTTGTGCGCGCGGATCGCCGACAGGGTCGGGAAGAGCCCGCCCGTGCCCACGATGGCGCACAGCACGGTCGTGATCTCAGGCGCGGCGACCGCTTCACAGAGGGCTTCGCGCCCGGAAATGACCTTGCATCCGGCGGGGACCGCCGCGCGGAGGTCGTCGAGATGCACGGCATCATCCAAACACACGCAGTCCGGGTGGAACTCGCGCGCCTGTTCCGCCAGAAGCTCCCAGTTCCGCCCCGCGGCGAGCAGGGAGACGCGGATGCGGTCCGGCAGGGCACGTGCGACCGCGAGGGCGCTTTTGCCGATGGACCCGGTGGACCCGAGCAGAGCGAGGTTGCAGAGGCTCATTCGTCCGCCTCCGCGTTCGGGTTCGTGGTCACGGAGTATTCCCACGGATGGGACAACAGGAACGTCGCCGGGCCGTCGTTTTCGAGCGAGACGAGCATATCCGCGCCGAACCGTCCGGTCGCCACATGGGCGACGCCCTCGGCTTTCAGGCGTTCCGCGAAATATTCGTAAAGATCGTTGGCGTCCGCCGGATCGCCCGCCAGATCGAATCCCGGACGGCGTCCCTTGCGGCAGTCGGCGTAGAGCGTGAACTGCGACACCACGAGCGCGTCCCCGCCGATGTCCAGCAGGGACTTGTTCATCTTTCCGGCTTCGTCCTCGAAAATGCGGAGTCCGGCGGCCTTTTTCGCGAGCCAGTCGGCGTCGGCGCGCGCGTCGCCGTGCGTGATGCCCACGAAGAGCAGCACGCCGTGCCCGATCTCGCCGACGGTCTCGCCGGCCACGGCCACGGACGCCCTTCGGACCCGCTGAAGCAGCACTCTCATGCGTCGTTTCCCGTTTCGCTCAGGTCAAGTTCAGATCTTCGCCAGCGCCTGTTCGAAATCCGCCTTGATGTCGTCGATGTTCTCGATGCCGACGGACAGGCGGATGAGGTCCGGGGGCACGCCCGCCGCCGCGAGCTGTTCGTCGGAGAGCTGGCGGTGGGTCATGCTGGCGGGATGCAGCACCATGGTGCGGACG